>NZ_CP101153.1:3223367-3545704 GCF_024298825.1 Haloglomus salinum | reverse complement strand
CGGGGGCCGAGGGGTCGGAACCGCCCAGCAGTCCGTCGCCGCGGAGGCGGCTACAGCCAGCCAGCAGGCTCGCCGCGATGCTACCGAGAACCGCCCGTCGTCCACGTCGCCGCTCCGACATACCGGTGACTTGCCCGGTGGGCGCAAAAGTGTCGCGTCCACCGTGGAAGGTGATGGAACATCGTCGTCGGTCCGGATGTCGCCCGGTCGTGGCTCACCACAGCCCGCGGCGGGCTCGAGTCGACCTCAGAGCCCCGGGCTCGTCCCGAGGACGTACTCCGTGCTCGTGGTCCCGGAGACGGGGACGTACCCGTCGTCGGTAGCCGTGGAGCTGACCTCGACGGGGCCGAGGTCGTACGCACCGGCGGACGCGGGCGCCTCCACGAAGAAGGTGAACGTGACCGACTCGTCGGGGGCGGTGGCCTCGCTCACCGCAGCGGGGTCGAACCGGACGGCGTCGTTCCCATCGACCGTCGTCGCGGTGACGCCCTCGCCCGTGCCGACCACGGACCAGTCGGCCGGGAGTACCTCGCGGGCCGCGTCCACGTCGTGTGACAGCGTCTCGATGGTCACCTCGACCTGGTTGGTGCCGCCAGGGGTGAAGAAACGGCCGTCGTCCGACCGGCTCCCCGACGCCGAGAGGGGCGAGCTGTCGACCGAGCCGTCACCACGGAGCGCCCCGGTGACGCTCTCCATCGTCGCCGGCTCGAAATCGAGTCCGGACGGCGGGAACGCCTCCAGCGCCGCCAGGTAGAACAGGCTCTGCTCCCAGATGTGGGGCTGGCCCTGGATGGAGCGGACCTCGCGGTCGTCGCCCTCGCCGTAGATGCGCCAGAACTCGCCCATGACGTGGGTATCCTCGGAGGCGTGCTGGGTCGCCATCCAGCGGACGCTGTCCCGAATCAGCGAGAGGCTCCGGGGCTCGTTCTCGCCGCGCCGGGCCTTCGCCAGCGGGATTATGGCCTTCGCATCGTACCCCCCGTTGTCCACCTCGCCGGCCTCGGGCTCCTTGACGAGCTTCGCCACACCGCGGCCGTCCGTCGTCATGTGGGACTGGATGCGCGGGTGGTCGAACGGGTTGTCCACCTGCGGCCGGTCCCGTATCTCGGCATCCGGGTCCGTCGGGTCGGCCTCGGGGTCCGCGTACGGGGTGAACCCGAGCGGCCAGGTGGTCTCGCCGTACGGGAAGCCGTTGGCCCCGCAGCCGTAGCAACCGCTCTCCGCCTGGTACAGCTCCCGGTCGATCGCCCGACCCAGCTCGTGCATCCGTTCCTCGTAGCGGGCCGCATCGTCCTCGTGGCCCAGCACGCGGGCGGCCTGGGTCGCCGACTTCAGTCCCTGCCAGAACGGGACGGCCCCGTTGACCGTCTGCCGGGTCGGCTGGGTCGGTCGGTCGTCCTCGAAGCCGCCACACTGGAGCCCGTTCCGGGGGTCCCGGCACCAGACCATCAGGTCGGCCGCCCGCCGGATGGCCGGATACACCGACCGCAGGTAGGACTCGTCGCCGGTCACCTCGTAGTGGTCGTACATCGTCCAGACCATGAACCCGGTCGTGTCGGTCTGGTAGGGGATTGGGCCGCCGGGGATGCCGTCCCCGTAGTAGTTCATGTTCCAGCTCCCCGGGAGGGTGTTGAGCGACGAGAGCTGCCCGGGGTCGATGGCGGCCAGCGGGTCGCCGCCCGCGGCCTCGTCGGCGGCCCGCTGCTGGATGCTGGCGTACCAGCGGTTGCGTTTCTCCACCCAGTCGTGCAGCCCGATTAAATCGAGCACGTAGTTGAAGAAGGCGCCGTCACGGGGCCAGTCCTCACCGTACGGGGGCTGGGTTGTGATGGAGGCGACGATGGCACCGGATTCGGGGTCGTACGCCGTCACCATCGATATCAGCGCGCGCCGGGCGGTCGACTCGATGGCCGAGGCGGCCGCCTCGTCGTGGACCCGGGCGGCAGTGTTCCGGTTCGGCAGCGGCGCGTCACCGAGCAGGTCGTCCAGCCAGTCCTCCTTCTCCCCCTGAATCTCCTCGAACGAGCGGTTGCGGGCGGTTCCGAGGGCACTCCCCGCCTCGGCCTCGTCGGCGCCCGCCGCGAACAGCACCGTCTCCGACGCGGTCGCCCGGCCGTTGCCGGGGCCGAACGACAGCGTCGTCGCCAGCGCGCTGGTCGCCTGCCCGACGTACTGGTCGTTGCCCGACAGCGTACCGGACGCGGCGTCGTCGTAGGCGTCGCGGGTCGGGCCCGCCTGGCCGGTGGGCTCGGCAGCAGGGTCGTGGGCGTCGCCGCCGACCTGATGGCCGGTCGACGCACCCGCGAAGCCGACCGCGAGCGCCACGGAACGCTGTTTCCCGGTGGACTGGTCCACGCCGGCGCGGTCGTGGACCACGGCGTCCAGCCGGTCGACGTACCGTGCCCGGTGGTGGTTGTTCTCCTCCAGACACCAGTCCTGGATGGGGTACTGGGGGTACTTCCCGACGACGAGCCCGAGGTTCTCGAACGCCAGCAGCTTCGCGCCCTCGACCGGCGAGTCCGGTCGCCGGGTCACCTCGACGTGCCGGGCCAGCACGTCGTCGTCCCTGGCGGCGACGGTATGGACCGCCACCTCCAGCCCGAGGTCGTCGTGGACGTACTCGGTGACGATCTCGTCGGAGTAGTCGACCGCGTTCTCCCGGTCGTTCCGGTAGGCCTGCTCGATGGCGGGCCAGTCACGGAGCCAGGTCGTTTCGAATCCGTCTCCGGTGTCGACCGCGAGCCCGAGGAACGCGCCCTGGTTGGGCGCGACGGAGATGTCGTCGGGGTTCTCGGCGTCGCGACCCTCCGCGAAGTACTTCAGCTGTTCGTAGAACGACGGCCGCGGCCACCGGAGGACCGTCATCGTCCCCTCGTGGTTGGTCGCGACCGCGAGGCTCCCGTTGGCGGTCTGGGCGTTCACGTCCGTCGGCCCGTATATCGGCCGGTCCTGCGGCTGGACACAGCGCGGCTTCGACGTGAGCCGCTGGGGCACCGACCCGCTCTCGAAGTCGGACCCGACCGGGTACAGCCGGGCCCTGCGGGAACCGGCAGCGCGGTTCCGAAGGATGTCGGCGCCGCTCAGCTCTCCGTCGGTCGTTGTGCTCCCGAGCCCACCACGGACCACACCCGGGAACGCGCTCGCCCCCACGCCGGCGCCCATCGCTCCGAGGAGGCGCCGCCGCGAGAACCCGTTCGAATCGTCGTCCACACCATCGTCCCGATCTGTCATCACCAGCAACTCTATCTACAACAGTAACCGAGTTGTGCAGTTCATACACCGTTGTTTTTATCAGACGGGCTAGGCAGGGAGTGTCACTCGAACCGGTCGTGTACCGTCCGTTCAGTCGTCACAGGGCTGATTCGGGGCTGTCTTGGCCGCCGATTCGTCCCGTGTTCGGCGGCGGAGCCGTGTCACCTCCTCCCGGATGACCTCCCGCTCGATGAGCGCGAAGCCAAGGACGACGACGGGGAAGCCGACGGCGGTCCAGACCGAGAGCACCTCGTCCAGCAGGAGCCAGCCCATGAACGCGGCGAACACGGGGACGGCGTAGGCGACGAGGTTGGCACGGACGGGGCCGACGCGTCCGATGAGACCGAAGTAGATGGGATACGCGACCGCCGTCGAGGGGATGGCGACGGCGAGGACGCTGAGGACGACGGGCCAGCCGAGCGAAGCCAGCGGCGGGACGGCCTCGGCCACCGCGGCGCTGCTCGCGTGCAGGAGGAGCGCGCCGCCGGCCATCGCCCACGCCGTGAGCGGGACGCTGTCCATGCGTGGCTCGACCCACTGCAGGCCGACGCTCCCGAGTGCCACGGCAGCGGCGGCCCCGAGGACGAGCACCTGTCCGAGTGCGCTCCCGCCCGTCAGCGAGGCGGGCGAGGGCTGGACGATGATGACGACGCCCGCCAGCGCGACGGCGATGCCGAGCGCGCCGAGCGGCGCGAGGCGCTGCTTCAGGAGCCACCAAGCGAACAGCGGCGCCAGCACGGGGTTCAGTCCGTACATGACCGAGGCAGCGGCGGTCGTGGTCGACCCCTGCCCCAGGAACAGGAGCGCGTTGTTGGCCGCGATGAGCAGCGCTGCGGCGATGCCGATGCCGAACAGGTCGCCACGAGTCCGTGGGAGCCACGTCTCGCGGGGCCGGGTCAGCGCCACGACGGCGAGCAGGACGACCGCGGCGATGTCGAACCGGAGCGCCGCGAAGAACAGCGGCGGCAACGCCGCGAGGCCGGACTTGATGGCGACGAACGAACCGCCGAACAGCGCCGCGAGGAAGGCGAACAGCGCCGCATCGCGATAGCGTGCGGGGACGGAGAGAGCGGGCAGCGACATTACCTGCAGTAGGGCTGGAAATGCGAAGAAGTCTGCGTGAGACGTGATGGCACGGGCCTCTCGTGGCAACCAGGAGCCGTAGCCCGCCGGACTCAGGCGCCCTGTTCGAGTTCCTCGTATCGCTCCCGGAACGCCGCCTCGCAGGACTCACAGCAGAAGGCACGCTGTGTCCCGCCGACCTCCGCGAGCACCCCCTCGCCCGTGACCGTGTTGCCACACTGGACACAGTCGATGCCGATGGTGGCGTCTCCGAGCGCTGGGGTCCACTCCGCGTCGGCCAGCAGGTCCACCGTCAGCCCCTCGACGGCGTCGAGATCGAGTGCCCCGGCGAGGTAGTTGCGGACCTCGCCGTCCGGGGCCGCCATCGACGCGAGGACCCGCCCGTCGGCGGTCTCGAAGACGTGCTCGACGCCGTCGAGAGCGGCCAGTGCCGCCCGTATCTCGGTGACAGCGTCCGGCGCGGTCCGGAGCGTCACGAGAACCTGCACGCCGTCTCGAAGCGCCGAGCGGTCGATGTCGACCGTGAACCGCTCGATGACACCCAGGTCATGGAGCCGGTCCACCCGGTCGGAGACGGCCGGGGGCGAGAGGTCGACGCGCTCTGCGATGTCGGCGTAGGGCCGGCGGGCGTCCTCCAGCAGGAGTCGGAGTATCTTCCGGTCGGTGTCGTCGAGGTCGCGCATCGGTCTTCCTCTCGGCAGAGTCACTCGCTACTCATGCCGTTTTCGACGTGGGCGGGCAGTGGCAGAAAGTATCCGATGTTGCGACATAATGGGCCGTATTATCCGATAACCATCCCCAGAACGGATGAAATGGGCCGTGTTACGATATGGTGACGTATTCGGAATCCTTGTTGAGTGCGAGGTTCGTCGCGATTTCGGCGTTCCGGACGGCGTACTGCGCGGTCTGACCCAGCGACACCAGCACCTCGCGGACCTGCAGGAGGTCCTCGTTTGGCATCTCGTCGAGGTCGCTGAGTATCTCGCGCTCGCGGTCCTCGATCTGGCGGAAGAGTTCGCGGACCTCGATAGCGATGTCGTAGTCGCGCTGGACAGCCGCCTCGACGCCCTTCTCGGTGATCTCGTTGACGTCGTCCGTGAAGTCACGGATGCGTCGCATCGTCGCCTGGTCGACCTGGAGGGAGTGGCCCTCGGCCTCGAGGACGATCTCCGCGATGTCCTCGGCGTTGTCCGCGGTCAGCTCGAGGTTCTTCGCGATGGAGCGGTAGCCGATGAGTGGGAAGCCACCCTCCAGCCCGACCGCACGTGCGAGGTTCGGGTTCTGGTAGGCGGTGAAGATGAGGCGGAGCAGGAGGACGAATATCTTGTTCGCCTGCCGCTCGCGGTTGAGTGCTCGCTGGGCGAGGTCCGGATTGCCGTGCGCGAGCGCCTTGATAGCCTCGTTGCGCATCGTGCTCCCCGTCGATTCGAGTCGCGTGAGAAGGTTGTCGAGCGTGAAGTCCTCGGGGTCCACCGAGCAGCGGATGGCGATGCGCTCGGGCGTCTCCTCGATGACGCCGAGCCCCATCAACTGCGTCTCTGCGTTGTAGACGGCGTTGATGGTAGCCGAATCGAGGGTGCCACCCTCCTCGACCTCCACGTGGATGACACGTCGGCCGAGCACGTACTGCGCGAGGATGGCGCGCTCGACGGCGTCGGCGTCGAGTTCGCCCGCGTGGATGACGGCCTCGGACTCCTCCTGCTGGAGGGATTCGGGCATCACCGTCAGCGTCCCCTTCGACCCGATGCGCAGCGACACCTCGTCACCTTTCTCGACGTCCTGGGCCTTGGCCCACTCCGCCGGCAGCGTCATCGCCAGCGTCGACGGCCCCAGCCGTTGCACCTTCCGGGTTTCCATATCACCCCATCGTCGGCAGCGACCTTAATGTTCACTATACAGTATCAGGAACGACCGTGATAGAGGGGTATGGTTATACTCGCGGCAGAATCTTCATCCGTAGCTAAGGGAGAGATGATATCACGGGCCGTGCCACCCTACACCACTTCCATCAGCCGGCGCTCGAACTTGCCGACGCGGACGCGCTGCCAGCCCCGGAGTTCCTCGTCGAGGTCCGTATCGCCCGTGTCGACGCGGAGAACGCCCGTCTCGTCCAGTTTCCGCGAGGAGGCGACGACCGTCACCTCGCACTGGCGGATGACCGGTGGGGAGATCTGCGGGTTCCCGCGGCCGAACACGAACCCCTGGCCACCGATGGGGGAGACCACGATGACGTTCTCCTCGCCCAGGTTCTCGAGGATGTCCGACTCCCCGGCGTCCCGGACCAGCACCTCGCCGTCGCGCCACACGTCCACCCCGAGCGGCGAGCCATCGAAGCCCAGTTCGGTCTTGATGGCGTCCACGGTCGACCCGGGACCGAGAACGTAGGTGGTCCCCTCGTCGTCGCGTATCTCGGCCGCGACGGCCTGGGCCAGCGCCTCGACGGAGCCGCCACCGATCTGCTTCGAGGACTGGAGCTCCTCGCCGACGGGGACGTTCGCGAGCGCCTTCAGGTCCGTCCGGACATCGCCACCGCGGTAGGCGTCCTCGTCGATGTCGTTGACCTCGCGGGTCTCCACGCGGTCGAAGGTCGCGGCGAGTCGCCCGGCTGCCCGCGGCGTGACGGCGAACACGGAGGAGTAGACCTTCACACCCGCCGGGACGCCGAGCATCGGTGTGTCGCTGTCGAGTTCGTCGAGCGTCTCGGCCACGTCGACCGCGGTCCCGTCGCCGCCGACGAAGAGGACGAGGTCCACACCGGCGTCGTCACCGTCGGAGGCATCACCGGACGCCCCGCCAGTGACGAACGCACGGGTCGCGGCCCGGGTGTCCTCGGCCCCCGTCTCCTCGGGGTCGGCCGGCTGCCCCGCGACGGTCAGCTCCGACGGGTCGAACCCGGCGTCGAGTGCCGGCTCCTCGCCCATCCGGCCGCCCCAGACAACGAGTTCGAGGTCGACACCCTGCCGACGGAGGTGCTCGAGGGCCTCCGTCGCGCGGTCGGAGGCACGAGGTTCGGCACCGCGGCGGCGGGCCTCCTCGACCTTGTTGTCGGTCCCCTTCAGACCGACCCGACCACCCATGCCTGCGATGGGGTTGACCACGACCCCGACCCGACGCGTCATGGGCAGCCGTTCGTCCCCCGCCCACTAACCTCCTCCGGGACCGACCACCAAGGGAGCCTCACAACATCGTGACCGGTCGGGGTCCGTGGCCGCATTGAAGTGCCCCGGAGTCGACCCCGCCGGTATGGCACGACGCAGCGTCCTGTTCTCGCCGGGCGACCGGCCGGACCTGATGCGGAAAACGCCCGACTCCGGCGCCGATGTGGTGGTCTTCGACCTCGAGGACGGTGTCGCCCCCGAGGCGAAGGACGACGGCCGCGAGGCGGTCAACGATGTCCTGACCGACGACGCGTTCGACCCGGACTGCGAGGTCTGCGTGCGCGTGAATCCGGTCCGGGCGGACCGTGACGTGACCGCTGCGGACCTGCGGGCGGTCCTCGACGGCGACCCGCGAATCGACTCGGTGATGCTCCCGAAGACCGAGCGCGCCGAGGACGTCCGCATCCTCGACAACCTGCTCGGTGCGCGCCGTGTCGATCTCCCCATCATCGCGCTGTGCGAGTCGGCGGCGGGAGTCCTCCACGCCGAAGACATCGCCGCGACCGACCCCGTCGAGGCAATCGCGTTCGGCGCCGAGGACCTCTCGGCGGATATCGGCGCGACCCGCACCCGCGAGGGGACGGAGGTGCTCCACGCCCGCGAGCACGTCGTGCTCGCGGCGGGTGCGGCCGACGTGGACGCGCTCGACACCGTGTTCACGGACATCGGCGAGTCCGAGGCGCTGGCCGAGGAGACGGAGTTCGCGCTCGGCCTGGGTTACGACGGGAAGATGTGCATCCACCCGGCCCAGGTGCCGGTCGTCAACGACGCGTTCACGCCCGCCGACGACCGCATCGAGTGGGCCCACCGGGTGCTCGAGGCGGCTGCCGAGGCCCAGGCCGACGGCGTCGGCGTCTTCCGGGTGGACGACGAGATGATAGATGCACCGCTCATCGCCCGGGCCGAGCAGGTCCGCGACCGCGCGCTCGCGGCCGACGCCTGGCCGGATGAGGGCTGAGCGAGCCGTCTCGGTGGCCCCCCGGCGACCCGGAGACGTGTACAGAACACACACACACACATTCTCGGGTGTGCAATCACTCCAGCACGCTTATACACCGACCGAGTGAGGGAGGCGATATGTCCGAGGAGGCGAATCCGTTCGAGTCCCTGCAAGAGCAGATTCGGGACGCCGCAGAGTACGTCGACGCGGACGAGGGCGTGCTCCGGCGTCTCTCACGCCCGGAACGGGTGCTTGAGACGAACCTGACCATCGAACGCGACGACGGAACGCTGGATACGTTCAAGGCCTACCGGTCACAGTTCAACGGTGACCGCGGCCCGTACAAGGGCGGTATCCGTTATCACCCGGGCGTCAACAAGGACGAGGTGAAGGCGCTCTCGGGGTGGATGGTCTACAAGACTGCCGTCGTCGACATCCCGTACGGCGGCGGGAAAGGCGGTATCGCGGTCGACCCCCGAGAGCTGTCGATGGACGAACTGGAGCGGCTCACCCGCTCGTTCGCCAAGGAGCTCCGACCGGTCATCGGTGAGGACCAGGACATCCCCGCGCCGGACGTGAACACCGGCCAGCGGGAGATGAACTGGATCAAGGACACCTACGAGAAACTGGAGAACACCACGGCGCCCGGTGTCATCACCGGGAAGGCAATCGACTCCGGCGGGAGCGAGGGGCGCGTCGAGGCCACGGGCCGGTCGGTCATGCTCACCTCGCGGGAAGCGTTCGACTACCTCGGCAAGCGCATCGAGGGCGCGTCGGTCGCGGTCCAGGGATACGGGAACGCCGGGTCGGTCGCAGCGAAGCTCCTCGAGTCCGAACTCGGCGCGAACGTGGTCGCCGTCTCCGACTCCTCGGGCGCCGTCTACCACGAAGGTGGGCTCGACGCCGCGGCCGTCCGCGACCACAAGGACGAGACCGGCGCCGTCACGGGGTACGCCGAGGCGAAGGAGGAACTGACCAACGAGGAACTGTTGACGCTGGACGTCGACCTGCTCATCCCGGCCGCACTCGAGAACGCCATCGACGGGGACCTCGCCCACGACGTGCAGGCGGACATCATCGTGGAGGCGGCCAACGGCCCGCTCACCCCCGACGCCGACGATGTCCTCACCGAGCGTGGTATCCACGTCTTCCCGGACATCCTCGCGAACGCCGGCGGCGTGACGGTGTCGTACTTCGAGTGGGTCCAGAACCGCCAGCGCTTCTACTGGGCCGAGGAGAAGGTCAACGAGGAACTCGAACGCCACATCGTGGACGCCTTCGAGGGGCTCATCGATGCCTACGAGAGCTACGAGATTCCGAACTTCCGGACCGCGGCCTACGTGGTCGGCCTCCAGCGGGTTCTCAAATCCTACCAGGAGGGCGGGAGCTGGCCCTGAATCGGCGGCCCATCGCAAGCCCGTAGCGTTTTATCTCCCCCCATCGTCGCCGCAACCATGCTCGAACGTCTCCTCCCTGGGCCCCTGCAGGCCGCGTACGAGCGGGACCTTCCCGAGCCGGTCCATGTCCCGAACCTGCTGAGCTTCTCGAACCGGGCGTGGTACCGACGCTACGGCGCCGCGGTCTACCCACTCATCCGAGCGGTCGGCGGGTCGGCACGCTGGTTCGGCCGCCACGAGCGGACCTACCACGGCGAGCGCCAGTGCGAGGAGTTCGGCCTCGTCGAGTACCCCTCGCATCGCCGGTTCCTTCTGATGATCGGCAACCCGTACTACGCGCTCATCAACCGGCTCCGCGAGCGCGGCGTCTCGCACTTCGAGGCCGGATTCACCACGCCCGTGACGGACGAGCCGCTGGGCCGCCACGAGTACCTCCTCGCGGCCCACTTCGAGCCGCCGACCGGCCGCGTCGACGAGGGGGATTTCGACGCCGTCCGCGAACCCGTCGAGGCGGCCGGCGGCGCCTACGTCTACGGGACCCGACTCACCAGCGACTTCGACTTCCTCGGCGAGCCGACAGGCCAGGCCGACCCGCGGCCGCTCTCGTACCCCGGCATCGCCTGCTTCGCGGAACCGAGCCCGACGGCGGCCGACGCGACGGTCGACGCGCTCGGCGACGCGCTCGACGGCGTCACAGAGGAGTACGCGCTCTGTCTCTACCGTCGGGACGACCTGTAAATCACCGGCACCAGTAGCGTGAGCCCCTCCCTCGATAACCACACAATCGGAGAGTTTCGAGTCGAATGGGGCGTTCTTGGCATGGAGCGTGGATTTCGACGGATAATGCGGCGCCTCAGTGAGAAACGCCCGCGCCAGACCGGAAGCACGGCGTCGAACCCGAAGCCTGAAGCGAGCCCCACACCGGGAGAGGGATATGAAGGCCACCGCCGTCGCCCACCCCATCGAGGGGCTGGTCAAGTACCACGGGATGAGCGACCACGACCTCCGACTGCCGTACCACGACTCCATCAGCGTCTGCACCGCTCCCACGCGCACGCGGACGTCAGTGCAGTTCGAGGAGCGCGACGCCGACCACTACGTCGTTGACGGCGAGGCGGTCGAGGGGCAGGGAGCCGACCGCATCCGGTCGGTGCTCGACCGGGTCCGCGAACTGGCCGACGAGGACCGGCGCGTCCGCATGGAGAGCGAGTCGAACTTCCCCACCAACATCGGCTTTGGCTCCTCGGCGTCCGGGTTCGCGGCACTCGCGGTCGCGGCCTGTGAGGCCGCCGGCCTCGACCTCGACCACCCGTCGATGTCGGCCATCGCCCGCCGCGGGTCGGCCTCGGCGGCCCGCGCCGTGACGGGGGCGTTCTCGGACCTCTCGGCCGGCCACAACGACGCGGACTGCCGTTCCCACCGACTCGAGACGGAGCTGGAAGACGAGCTGCGTATCGTCGGCTGCGAGGTGCCGGCGTTCAAGCACACCCAGGCGGCCCACGACGAGGCCGAGGAGAGCCACATGTTCCAGGCCCGCATGGCGCACGTCCACGAGCAACTCCAGACGATGCGCGACGCGCTCCGCGAGGCCGACTTCGAGCGTGCTTTCGAACTCGCCGAACACGACTCGCTCTCGCTCGCCGCCACGACGATGACCGGGCCCGCGGGCTGGGTCTACTGGCAGCCCGAGACGCTGGAGATCTTCGAGACGGTCCATGACCTCCGCGAGGAGGGCGTCGACGCCTACTACTCGACGGATACGGGGGCCTCCGTCTACGTCAACACGACGGCAGAGGACGTCGACCAGGTGCAGGCGGCTATCGAGGACCTCGGGGTCCCGACGCGGGTGTGGGAGGTCGGCGGGCCCGCGCGCATCGTGGACGACCCGCTGTTCTGAGGACGAGCTAGTAGGGGCCGCCCGCCCACAGTTATGTGCCAGCCACCCGCAAGTTCGCGCATGTCCGACGGCAACATCGGTGAGCAGCGCCAGCGCGAGATCTTCGTCAGCGGCCACGCCGGCATCGAGCCCGACGTGCCCATCAGCTTCGAGGAGCTGGAGGCGGCCGCGCTCGAGGTGATGGACGAGGAGGCGGCCGGCTACGTGGCCGGCGGCGCGGGCGGGGAGAACACGGTCGGGCGCAACCGACGGGTCTTCGACCGATGGCGCATCGTCCCGCGCTTCCTGCGGGACGTGGGCGAGCGCGACCTCTCGGTCGAGGTCTGCGGACAGGAGCTCCCGTTCCCCGTGCTGCTCGCGCCCATCGGTATCCAGTCCATCGCGCACGACGACGGGGAGCTCGCGATGGCCGAGGGGGCCCGCGAGGCCGGGATGCCGGTCATCCTCTCGTCGGTCGCCTCGGAGACGCTGGAGGACGTGGCCGCGGAGCTGGGCGAGACGCCGAAGTGGTTCCAGCTCTACTGGTCCTCCGAGCGCGAACTGGCCGAGAGCTTCGTCGACCGGGCCGAGGACGCCGGCTACGACGCCATCGTCGTGACGGTGGACACGCCCGTGCCGGGCTGGAAGGAGCGTGACCTCTCGCGCGGGTACGTCCCGCAACTGGAGGGTGAGGGGATGGCGAACTACGTCGCCGACGAGACGTTCCTCGACCTGCTCGACCACCCTCCCGAGGACGACGAGTTCGGTGCGATTCAGACCTTCCTCGACGCCTTCGGCGACCCGACGCTGACGTGGGAGGACCTCGACTGGCTCCGTGAGCAGACCGACCTCCCCGTCGTCGTCAAGGGACTGCTCCACCCGGCCGACGCGCGACGGGCGGTCGAGCACGGGGCGGACGGCATCATCGTCTCGAACCACGGCGGCCGGCAGGTCGACGGCGCCATCGGCGCGCTGGAGGCGCTCCCGCGCATCGCCGCGGAGCTCGCGGACACCGACGCGGACATCCTGTTCGACTCGGGCATCCGCCGTGGGGCGGAGGCGCTGAAGGCGCTCGCGCTCGGTGCCGACGCGGTCTGTCTCGGCCGACCGTACATCTACGGGCTCGCCATCGACGGGGCGAACGGCGTCGAGGCAGTCTGCGAGAACTTCGTAGCGGATATGGACCTGACGATGGGCCTGACCGGGCGGACGCGCGCGGCCGACATCGACCGCTCGCTCGTCGTCGACGAACACCAGCTGTTCCGCGATCCCACCACCTACCGCTGAGTACCGTTCGCCGGCAACCTCGCACTTTCGTACATTATTCCGCACATTCGACCTCATCTCGACTGATTCGGGTTTGGAGAAGTTTGTTAGGGCTCCTCAACCCGGAGAAAACATTAATACAGCTGCGTTCACAGACAGGGATACGTTCGTCCGGTCCCCGGACGTTCGGAGGCACATCATGACCACGCGCAATCGCCCCACGCTGCCCGCGTATGCCGGCAGCGCCGCGTTCGCCATCGCAGGTGAACGCGACGCTGTCGGGACCCCAGCAGGGTGGCCGAGCGAGGGCGTGTGGTCCGCAGTGACCACCCGTCGCACCGACCTCGCGGCCCAGCAGACCTAGGCCGCCGGGACTTTCGGACCCGGCGCGCCCGAGGGGCGCGAGGGTCCGCGTGCGACGCTCTCCTTCGCGCTTCTCACTCCCCAGCCGGCCGCAGGTCCGCAACGGGAACCGCATCGAACTCGCCCGACCGACGGCTGCCGTCCGTCGTCGGGTCGAACAGCCGCCGGTCCGCCAGTCGCCGAGAGGCGTCACTGTCGGCCCCGTCCGAGACCGCCAGGTGGAGCGCACACGCGCCGCGGGTTCGACTCCCGCACGGTCCGTATGGCACTGTACGGTACCCACCCCGAGCACGAATCGGCGCACGAACACCCGGACGGCGACACCGAAGCGGTCGCCATCGAGGTCGACGCCGAGGTCCGGGTCCCCCGCGGCGAGATGGGGGACCTCCCGGCTGGTGTCACCGACGTGCTCGCCAACGTCGGCGGCGCGACGGTCGTCGACGTCGGCGAGATCGACCTCGTCCAGCCCGCGTCACTCGACATCTACGTCGACGTGACCGCCCGCATCGAGGGCGACTTCGGCGACCGCGACGCCGACGCGCTGGCGGCCCACGTCGCGGACGCCTTCGGCGTCGAGACGGTCCACGCCGTCGCCATCGAGTACGCGCCGCGCGGTGCGGACGAAGGCATCGACCCGCCCCACGACCACGGTTGACTACCCCGGACCCCGGGGCAGTCGAGGACCGGCCCGATAGCCGGTTCCCGCTGACACCCCTCCAATCATGAACGCAGACGACGCACGACACGCATCGCACGCACACCAGCCCCGACGCGCACCGCCCACCCGGTATGCGGCCGTACTCGCGGCCGTCCCGGTGGTCGCCGTCGCAGTCGCGGCCTATCCCGCCGTCTCGGTGGTCATGGTCGCGGTCGCCGCGGTGCTGGTCGCCTCGCGCGGCCGGCCGCGGAGCGACTGAGTACGGGCACCGCCCGTCTCGACCGCACCCTTCGCGATATCCTCGTCAGTTGCCCGTGAACTCCGGCTCGCGGTCCTCGGCGAACGCCTGCACCGCCTCCTCGTGGTCCTCGGTCTGCGAGCAGATGCGCTGTGCGCGAGTGGCGTGTTCGTGGGCGGTCTCCAGGTCGACATCGAACGCCTCGTTGACCAGTTCCTTCGAGTGAGCGATGGCCACCGGCGGCCCCTCGGCCAGCTCCGCCGCGAACTCGACGGCGGTCTCCTGCAGGTCACCGTCCGGCACGCACTCCCGGGCGAGGCCCCACTCGACGAGGGCCTCGCCGGAGACGTGCTTGCCCGTCATGATGAGTTCCTTCGCCTTCGCCTCGCCGACGATGCGCGGCAGCAGGTAGGCGCCGCCGTCGCCAGGGACGAACCCCACGTCGACGAACGTCTCGGCCATGGTTGCGGACTCGCCGGCGATACGGAAGTCACAGGCGAGTGCCGTGTCACAGCCCGCACCCATCGCGTAGCCGTTGACCGCTGCGACGACCGGCGTGCCCATCCCGCGGAGCGTCGCGACCACGTCCTGGAAGAGCCCGAGACCGCGCTCGTACTCGGCGAGGTCCTGGTCGGCCGAGAGGGGCATGTCGTCGAGGTCGACGCCCGCGCAGAACCCCTTCCCCTCACCCGTGAGGATGATTGCTCGAACCTCCAGGGCCTCGTCGAGCGATTCGAGCGTCGGGACGAGGTCGCGGAGCAGTGCCTCGTTGTAGGCGTTCAGCGAGTCGGGGCGAGCCAGCAGAATCCGCGCGACGTGTTCGTGCGTGTACTCCACATCGAGTACGTTGCTGTCGGGTGCGCGGTCGGCCGCGGTCGGGTCGGAGTCCGGCGTCATGGGTCTCCCGTCACGGGCCGGGGGCTTCCCGCTTGCGCCCGCGTAGTGGCCGGTGCCCGCCGACCCCCCGCGAAACTCATGTCCCCGGCGCGACTACGGGGCTCGTGGAGAACGTCACGTCGGAGGTGTCCAACCCGTTCGGCATCCGCTATCCCGGGCCTGCGGTCCCCGGATACGGGGATGCCAACGCCGACATCCACGTCGTCGGCGACCATCCCGGGCGGCACGGCGGCGCCGGCACGGGCGTTCCGTTCACGGGGCGCGTGGCCGGTGTCCGACTCCAGCGGGTCCTGCACGCGGTCGGGCTGTTGGCCGAGCCGTACGCGGACCGCCCCGACGCGACGAACTGCTTCTGCTCGTACGCGCACCCCGAGGTGTGGACCCCCGCCGAAGGCTCCCGGGCCACGCTCGACCCGGACGAGGCCTCATACGCCGACGCCGAGCGCTACCTCGACGCCGAACTCCGGGCGGTCAACGCGCATATCCTCGTGCTCGTGGGGGACCGGGCACTCGGATACGGCCTCCGGGAACATACGGCGCTGGCCGACCGACTCCCCGTCGACGCGGCCGCGTTGCATGCCGAGGAGGTCACCGGGAGGGGGTTCCTGCTGGTGCCGGTGACGGAACCGGCGGACTGGACGCCGGTGGAGGAGCGGTCGCTCCGCGAACGGCTGGAGACCATTCTCGGCCGTGACTACCGGCAGACGAAGGGCGTCGCGACGACCGTCGGGTGACGGGACAGCGGACGGTGCCTACAGCCAGGGCGCGCGGTCGCCGTCGGAGATACCCGGCGTGTGGTCGACATCGTCGTCGGACTCGTCGGGTGCGACCGCGTCGACGCCGGGCGTGGCGTCGGGGTCGACGTTCTCGATGGCGACCTCACCGTCACCGGTCTGGCCCTCCCCGTCGGCGGCCACGATGGGGCCGAGCGGGTCGTCGTCCGCGACTGGACCCTCGGCCTCGTCGGCCGGGAGCGGGTCGCCCTGGCCGTCGGGGTCGAACGCCAGCAGGGACGTGATGCCCAGCACGGCGAGCGCGAGCGGCGCATTGGCGGGAATCAGCTCGAGGATCGAGAGCGGCAGGACGCCGAGCGCGACGGCGCTCCCGAAGCGGAAGCGGTCGAGGTCGACGACACCGCGGAGCCACGGGCCGAACAGGGCGACACCCAGTGCGAACGTGACGCCGACGCCGCCGGCCGCGGCGCCCCGGGCGACGAGCCACGGGTCCGTGACGAGTTGGAGGCTGGCGCCCGAGGGCTCGAAACTGGCGACGAGTCCGAGCCCGATGATGACCGCCGGGCTGGGGAGGTACTCGCCGACCGTCGCGGAGGCCGTCTTCGCGGCGACCGCGAGGATGACGAGTGCGGCGAAGCGACTGAAGGTGGTCAGGTTCAGCAGCGTCTCGATGGTGGGCGCGAGCGCGGCCTCGACGGCCGCAAGCGAGATGACGCCGACCCCGACGAGGAGGACCGACGAGACCTGCTCGCGACGCGTGCCGTCCATCTCCGCGAGGACGACCGCGACGGTGGCCGAGCCACCGAACACGAGGAGGCCGACCTCGAGGATGCCGGTCAGGTCGTCGACGCCGCCCGCAAGGACGAGTGCGGGGAAGATGCCGTCGATGAGCGGGAGCAGCATGACCGTCGCGAGCAGCCGCGTGCCGCGACCGACGCGCTGCTCGAGCCGGAGGGCGACCGGATGACGAGAGACACTCATCTCACGACGCGAGGCCCTCACCCGAGGCCGATGGGTGATGTTCCTCGCGATACCTCACGGCAGTCTCCACGTCGTCCCACATCGGGACGGCGCTGGAGTCGATAGACTGCCGCTTGGTCGCGAAAGAGGGGTTCTTCGCCGTATTAAATGTCCACGTCGCGAATGTCTTGCCGGTGCTGAAGGAGTCGGTCTGCTCCCCGGCGATGCTCGGTGCGACGGGACTGGCGAAGTCCATACTGTAGGGCAATACTTGCGGGGTACTAAACGTTGTGTGAGACTCGCCCTCAGGGCACGAACGTTCTCGGTCGAGAGACGGGTACCGGGGGACGTTCATCCACTTCCGTGTACAGGAGTGGACGTGTGACCAGCAATCACACACCTGGCGACGTGACACCCCGGTGCGCGCCGCCGCGAATCGCGCGCAGCGAGATACGCCCCGACCGCCATCGCTTAGTGTGCCCCCCGCCGACCGACGGCCGATGGAGGGTCGCGCAGCCGCACCCGGTGCCGGGACGGTCCTGAACGCGCTCGCCAACGGCTCGGGCAGTGCCTTCGCAATCGACGCCCGGACGACGGCGACCGTCGAACTCGACGACTCCGGGAGCGTCACCGGCGAAATCGCGGGCGCGCCGGACGCGGACACGCGACTCATCGAGCGGTGCGTGGAGCTGGTCTGTGCGCGCCACGGCGACGGCGTCGCGGACGGCGGGCACGTCCGGACCGAGAGCGCGGTCCCGATGGCAGCCGGGCTCAAGTCCTCCTCTGCGGCGGCGAACGCGACCGTACTGGCGACGCTGGACGCACTCGACCGCGCGCCGGCGGACGCGCTCCCGGATGCGGAGCGCGCGCACGCCGACGCGCCGACGCGCGCCGCTGCCTGCCGACTCGGTGTCGAGGCCGCGCGCGACGCCGGCGTGACGGTGACAGGCGCATTCGACGATGCCTCGGCCTCGATGCTGGGCGGCGTGACGGTGACGGACAACACCAAGGACACGCTCCTGACCCACGAGACGCTCCCGACGGCGTGGCGGGCGCTCGTCTGGACTCCCGAGGAGCGGGCGTTCTCGGCCGACGCGGACGTGGCACGCTGTGAGCGTATCGCGCCGGTCGCAGACCTCGTGCGCGACCTCGCGCTCGATGGCGACTACGCCCGTGCGATGACGGTCAACGGCTTCGCGTTCTGCGCCGCGCTGGGCTTCCCCGCGGACCCTGCGGTCGAGGCGCTCCCCGACGCGGCGGGCGCCTCGCTCTCGGGGACCGGCCCCTCGTTCGTCGCGGTCGGGACTGACGGCGCGCTGGACCCGGTCGCGGCACGGTGGCAGGAACGCGAGGGGCGGACACGGCGGCTGGCGCTGGACACGGCTGGCGGGATGGTAGCACGATAACTCCCGAGGAGAACACCAACTATGAGTGACGCTGACACCGACGACGAGGCACAGGACGAGGAGATCGCGGTCGAAGAGATGGACCTGGACGCGCTTCGGCGGGAGATTCAGGATATCGACCGCGAGATCGTCGAACTCATCGCCCAGCGGACCTACGTGGCCGAATCCATCGCCGCGGTCAAGCGCGACGAGGGGCGCCCGACAACCGACGAGGACCAGGAACAGGCCGTGATGGACCGCGCCGGCGAGAATGCCGAGCGCTTCGACGTGGACTCGAACCTGGTGAAAGCCGTGTTCCGGCTGCTCATCGAGTTGAACAAGGTGGAGCAACGGGAGAGCCGCTGAACGAGGTCAGTTCACACTTTTCGAGAGCTCCGCGCCCGCTTTGAACTTCACCTCGTTCGACGCACTTCCCGCGTTCACCAGATGCAGTACCGGTGCGTCCAACGGACAGTGCGTCACCAGCAGTTCGCCGCTAGCTCCACCACCGCAGGAATCAGAGTTTGCCTTCGAGTAATCACTGCTTCCCCAACAGTACACTTTCCCGCCACCGTCTTCCGATAGCGTCCCGGAGGCAACGAGCGCGCTGACCGTTCCCGAATCGATCCGCGCACCCCGCCGCTCCCGCTCACTCAGTCCCGCCCGCGCCACCACGTCACCGAGCCCATCACCATCAGCGTCAGTCGAGTAGTCGAAGCAACACTCGATACCAACTACTTGCGCCGAGCGTTCCATTGTCAGCGCCGTCGCCGAACCGGTGTACAACGCCGCATCGTCAATGAGCCACCCCCCGGAGTAGACGAGCTGCCCGTTGCTCAGCCCGCGACCCACATACATGAGTGCCGGGACCGGCTGTGGACAGCCCGGCGGCTGAACCTGTACCTGCGCGACTGTCAGGTCGAGGAGCCGACCCTGAGCTTCCATTGTCGCCGGAACGTCCCTCGTCTTCTTCCCCCACGCGTCCAGCCCCGCTGGTGCGAACGGCTCTCCTTCAGCCGGACACACCACCACGGGTGCGCCACGCTCAGTAGAGGGCGGCGTATTCAGTACGGTTATGCGACCGTCGGACCCCTGCTCGGCCACGAGCCCGCCACCCGTCGCGACAGGTTCTGACACGTCGGCGACGAAGTGTGGCGAAGACCCACACACCACCCCCGGCAGCCGGTCGGCATCGGTGTCATCACAGTCGCCTGAACTATCTGCCGCCACCTTCGAATCACCCCACGCATACACCTTGCCATCGCCCGCCTGACCGGCCAGATACGCGAACAGCCGCTCCGGCGTCACCGCCTCACGGATACTCCCGTTCCCACCCGGAACCTCGGCGTCGGGCAGGCACACCGAGAACCGCTCCGCGATGACGGGCTTCTCTTCGAGATACCTGAACAGTGCCGCCTGCTCTGTCGGACTGAACAACCCCGACGGGTCGAACGCAGCTGAAGGGAGGAGGTAGTCACCCACGAGAATATCGTCGTCGTCCCCGCCAGCCATCCCGAACGATTGCCACTCGCCGTTCTCGATGTGTTCGCTGGCCCGCTGCACGTCGGCCTCACGATGGCCGACGTTCTCCAGGGCCGCGACACAGGAGTCGTCTGAACACCGCTCCAGCACTGCCCGCATCTCGGCCAGTACCGCCTCCATGTCGCCTACTGCGGCAGTGATCTCTGTCTCGGTCTGGGGGTTCCGCCCCGTCCGTGCACTCCGCTTCGAAATCGCCGTGGCAGCCGCGGTCGTCGCTTCCCGAAGCTGCGCGTCGAGCCGCGAGACTCGCCGGAACGTCTCGTCGTCTCCGTCGATATCGTCGTCGACGATATCGCGGGGTCGCGCGATACTCCGATTGCTCCGTGGGACGTTGTAGTCCTCACCGCGGACGTCGTCACCGACGCCATCGCCATCCGAATCTGCATCCCCTTCGGAAGCCCGGATGCCCCCCTTGTTGCTCCGGGTGTTGTTGTAGTTCGCAGCACGGAGTGGCACCGAGGTCACCCATCCCTCCAGTTCGGCCTCGCTGGACAGCGGCCCGGACCCACCCGATAGCGTCGGAGTCAGCCGAGCCACGTGCGAGCCCTCCGGAGCCAGCTCGAACGTGACTTCCGTGTCATCGTCATTCCAGTCCGCACCCGCGAACACCGCCGCGGGCGACGCCCCGGTGTTCGTCACCGACGACGTGACCTGGTCAAGACACCCGGCAAGGGACCCAGCCGCCACAGCACCGCCTGCTGCGAGGAGTCGACGGCGACTGATGCTAGCGTGTGTCATACCGTGGGGGGTCCGGTGGGTCGTCGTGAACTCATGATTAAATTCTAGAGGAGCAGAGTAAACATAAGCATTCCTATATTTCTATGGTGGAATTTCCGTCCCAGCGCCCGCGCTTCTGTGTACGCTCCCCACGATTCGACGAGGTTACCGTTGTAACGTCGGTTACCTGACGGTGGTGTACCCGAGGAGAGAGGAGTTCACGACGAGAAGAGCGGCGGGCGATGGGCAAAGTGTGGCCCTTGTCCGCTACCTGAACACGGCAAAACGGAGAGTCCCGGTAGCAGTTGTCGGTCTGTGTTCGTCTCCGAGAGAACTTCGGAGGCGGACCACCGACCGGCAGAAACACGCACGCCTCGCTTCTCAGCCGATGGGAACGGGAGACGAGTACTTACCCCCCGGTGCCGAAATTGCGGATATGTCACAAGATACGCAGAGCAGCCTGGAAACAGGGTCCATCCCCACGCTCGCGTGGGTCGCGCTCGGACTGGTGGTCGTCACCGGGGTCTTGCACATCTACGCCGGCGTCGTCGAGGGGCGCATCCCGGTCGCACTCGCGGGGGTCGGGTTCCTCGGTGCAATCGCCCTCTACCTCGTGGATTATCGGCGACCGCTGCTCTACCTGGTCGGTATCGTCTACACGGTAGTGCAGATTCCACTCTGGTACGTGGTCAAGGCGGGGGAGTACACCACGCTCGGCTACGTGGACAAGCTGGTGCAGGTCGTCCTCGTCGCACTGCTCGTCTACCTCTACTGGCAGACCCGGACCGCGGCGGACCCCGGGAGCGAGACATCGGGGACGAAGCCGACGGGGTAGAGCGGGAAAGGTCCAGCCACGGGGATGGGGCCCGCTCGCACCCAGTGTGACAACCCTCTTGTCCCGGCGTTCCGACAGCCGAGTCGATGAGTGACGCTGCCGAGGGCGGACTCGCACAGTACAAGCGGCCGTTGCGGTACGTGATGGGACTGACGTACACCTTCGTGGGGGTGTTGCACTTCCTGTCGCCGGAACCGTTCGAGTACATCGTGCCACCACAGCTGCCCGCGCCGAAGGCGCTGGTCTACCTCTCGGGCGCGGCCGAGATCGCCCTCGGTGTCGGCGTCCTGTTCGAGCGCACGCGCCACCGTGCCGCCGTCGGCATCATGCTCCTGCTCGCCGCCGTCTTCCCCGCGAACATCTACATGGCGGTCGGCGACCTCGAACTCCCGGCCGCCCCCGACTGGGCGAACTCCGACGCCCTCCTGTACGCGCGCCTCCCGCTCCAGGCCGTGCTGGTGCTGTGGGCGTACTGGTACACCGACGACGAGTGATCCTCTCTGGACGATATCGCGGAAGCACAGAACTCACGTTCAATTCATCCAGAGTATCCCCACGTTATTTGCGAGATACTGGCCGCGATTTCGATCGGCCTCAATACTCCCACAGCCGCCGGATTCGGTCAGAGAACTCCGGATGCGCGTCCCGCAGGCGTGCGATGTTCGTCTCTCCGTCCACGTTGACGACGTGGACCTCGCCACGCTTGCCGCCGTAGACGTCCTGGAAGTCGTAGACGACGCCGGCCACGTCCGTCCCGTCGGGCACCGAATCGCTCTCCAGGAGGAGCTCGACCTGCCGGTCGACGTTGTACTCGACGAGGTGGTTGATGGCGTCGGCCCGGTTCAGGTCCCCGGGGAGACTCCCGACGCCGGGTTCGAGGTGTGGCCGTAGCAGGTCCAGGCAGTGCTCGATGCCGGGTTCGTCCGACACGCCTCCCGTCAGGGCGTCGTAGGTCGCCGTGACCGCGCCGCACCCGGTGTGACCGACCACGACCGCCGTCTCCGTCCCCGTGTGGGCGAGGGGGTAGAGTACGTCCCCCGAGACGATGGGGGCAGCCGGACGCTGCACGACCCGGTTACCGATATTGCCGACGGTGAACAGGTGACCGGGGTCGTCGTTGTTCCACATGCGGTCCTGCAGGACCCGCGAGTCCGAACAGCAGACGGTCACCGCCTCGGGTCGCTGGCCCTCCTGAACCTCGTCGAAGCGGCTCTGGAAGTCCTCGGCGTGGTCTGCGTTCCCCCGGAGGAGCCTGGCCAGCGTGTTCATGTACGACCCGATATGGGACCGCATGAATAACCCACGATTCGGCGGGCACTCCCCGGGCCGGGGGCGACTCGACTGGGACGGGGCTCGACAGGGCCCTCGGCCGCCGTGGCGATGACCATACCGTTTATTCACCACTACCGTCCATTGGAAGCCATGGACGAGAAGCGGTTCGCCGTCGCCCTCTTCGGTCTCGCCGTCGCCCTCATCGTCGGCTACCTCGCAGTCCGGTTCGTCGCGGCGCTGACGGTCGCAGTGTTCCTCTACTACGCCACCCGGCGCTACTACAAGTTCCTGGGTCGGCTCCGCCTTCCGGCACGGATGCGGGCCGTCGTCGTACTGGCGTCGCTGGCCGTCCCGCTGATTCTCCTCATCAGCTACACCGTCGTCCTGCTCATCGTGGAGGCGCGGCGGTTCATCGAACAGTACGGTGTCATCGACGTGGTCTCGAAGCGCTTCGACTGGTTCGGCGGTGTCGACCAGCTCCCGGAGCTCACCATCCAGGGACTCTACCGCGCCTATCAGTCCGGGCAGCTCGACGGGTTCCTCACCTTCGCGGAGAACAACGCTACCTTCCTCACCGAACTCGTCTCTGGCTTCTTCCTCAACCTGTTCATCGTCGTCATCGTCCTCTACTACCTGCTGGTCGACGGCCACCGCATCCGCGAGTGGCTGCTCCGGTTCGACGACGACGCCATCATCCGGGAGTACCTGGAGGCCGTCGACGAGGAACTTGAGGCGGTCCTGTTCGGCAACCTCCTGAACGTCATCGCGACCTCGCTCATCGCCATCGCCGTCTATCATGGCTACAACGCCTGGGCGCCGGCCCCCGCGACCATCCCGTACCCGGCGCTCGCGGGCGCGCTCACCGGCATCGCGAGCCTCATCCCCGTCGTCGGCATGAAGGTCGTCTACCTCCCGCTGACGGCCATCGCCGCCGCCGGAATCGTCCTCGGAACGAACAACGCCTTCCTCATCTACATCGTCGTCTTCCTCGTGCTCACCGTGGTGGTCGTCGACACCATCCCCGACATCATCCTCCGGCCGCTACTGAGCGGCGAGACGACCCACGTCGGGCTCCTGATGCTGGCGTACACGCTCGGCCCGGTGGTGCTCGGGTTCTACGGGCTGTTCTTCGCGCCTATCGTTCTGGTCGTCGCGCTCACGTTCGCCGACACGGCGCTCCCCCGGTTGCTGGGCGCCACTCCCGACGAGGAGGAGGGTGGCATCCACCGCGACCAGCTGGAGCTCGACCACTTCCGCTGACAGTCGCGGTGCCCGCCGACCGTGTCACCCTCCGGCGTCACCGGCACGGTAGTCCTCGAACCAGTCAACCGCGAAATCGACGAGGGCCGGCTGGTCGACCAGCCGTGCCCCGGCCGCACCCACGGTGTCGCGGGCAACCGCGTCCTCCTGCCGGTCCTCGAAGGCCCCGCCGAGAGTCGCGAAATCGTCGGTCGAGGTCTCGACATCCTCGAACGTGACCGTCGTTCGCTCGCCGTCCCGGCGGACCGGCGCCTCCCTCGTCACGGGGTCGGCATCGATATCGGCGCGGTACTCGCCGAGGTGGAGCGACGTGTTGACGTCGTGGCCGACCCCGAGCAGGAGTACCCGGCCGTCACGCTCGTAGACCCGGGCGAGCGGCGAGCCCTCCCCCATCGCGTAGGTGAGCTCGTGGTCCTCGACCACGGCCTCGGCCTCGGAGCCCCAGGCGGCGAACGAGTAGAGCGGGTGTGCGCTCCGCCGGACATCCGGGTAGCCACGGAAGCACTCGGGGATGGCACCCATCCCCCGGGTCGGCGTGACCTCCGGCCGGAACGGCGGGCGTTCGTCGCGGATGGTGTCGACCCAGTCGGCGGGCACCGGCGGGTTCGACCAGTCCTCGGGGTCGGTGTACTGTGGCGTGTGTGTCGGCATCACGAGGGTTCCGTCCGCGGTGACGGCCTCGCGGAGCGCGTCGACGACGGCCTGTGCGTCGCCGGCGACCCACCCGAGCGCGCTCAGCGAGGAGTGGACCAGCAACGTCTCGCCCGCTTCGACACCGAGAGCCCGGAGGTCACTGGCGAGCGTGTCGACGGTGACGGGGTCCGTGACGCGTTCAAGGGCCGCCTGCTCTCCCATGCCCCCGTCTGCCGTCGCCCGGGGCTTGAGTGTTCAGGTCGCCTGGCGGACGGGTCGAGGGACCGTAGCTCAGTCGGCGGGGGCCTGCGCGTCGTTCCAGTCCTCGGCGAAGGCGACGAAGTTCTCCAGAATCCGCAGCCCGGTGTCGCCGGACTTCTCGGGGTGGAACTGCGTGCCCATGACGTTGCCCGCCTCGGTCGCGGCGATGGCCGCGAAGTCGAAGCCGTAGTCGCAGGAGGCGACGGTGTGGTCGGCGACCTCGGAGCCGTACGAGTGGACGAAGTAGGCGTAGTCGCCGTCGTCGATTCCGTCGACGAGCGGGTGGTCGCGGTCGACGGTGAGTTCGTTCCACCCCATGTGGGGGACCTTCACCTCGTCGCTGGGGAGCCGTTCGACGCGGCCCGGAATCAGGTCGAGCCCGTCGATGGTCTCGCCCTCGGGCGCGCCCTCGGTGGACTCCGTGAACATGAGCTGGAAACCGACGCAGATGCCGAGGATGGGTGTGTCCTCGGCGGCGTCGACGACCACGTCCGAGAACGGTTCGAGGTTGCGGACGCACTCGCCGAAGGCGCCGACGCCCGGGAGCACGAGGGCGTCGCTCGCGGCAATCTCGTCCGGGTCGTTCGATATCGTCACCGTGGCGTCGGCCCGCTCCAGGCCGCGCTGGAGGCTCCGCAGGTTCCCGACCCCGTAGTCGATGATGGTGACCTGCACGAACGACTCTGTGGGCCGGCCGGATTTAGGGGTTGCCGTCCTGGCAGTATCGCGCCGTCACTCCTCTGCGACGAGTTCCGCCGCCACGGGCGTCCCCTCGGCCAACGGGAGCCCGACCGTCGGCGCCGCCGTGGCCGCGGCCCAGCCCTCGTACGCCTCGCGCGACGGGAACGCCTTCACCCAGGGGCAGACGGCCTCGAAGACGGCCTCTGGTGATGGGTCGTCGTCGAGCGTGCCGGCGGCCGGCGCGATACCGAACGACATCGCCGCGTCCTCGGGCGTGACCGCAACCGACCCGTCGGCGGCGACCTCCAGCTCCACGACAGCGCCGCCCGGGCTCTCAGTGCGCAGTTCGACCGGTTCGGACTGGAGCCGCGCCAGCGCGACCCCGTCGTAGAAACACCTGAACGAGTACGTCTCCTCGCCCGCGATCGCGCGGTGGGGGGAGTCTCCCTCGACGTGGCAGAGGTCCGTCACCTCGACGGACCCGCCAGCGACCGCACGCGACGCCTCCGCGAAGTCACGCAGCGTCTCGACGGGGCCGACGCCGTAGAACTCGGTCGCCGCCGTCGTGAGGTCGGCCGGGAGTCCGGCATCGAGGACCGGCCGCTCCGTGAGCCACCGCGAGTCCGGAGCCGGACCCGCACGTCCGCCGGCAGTCTCGTTCGTCGTCTCGGTACCACACTGGTCGCAGCAGTCGGTCGTCTGACTCGACATGCGACCTTACTTCGGATACCAAAGCACTTGTACTATCGAGTCCGAAGTATTGAATCAGCTTCGACGCGTCGAACCCATGTCCCGGGATACCGCCAGCGCCGACGAGACGACCGAACTGCCCGACGACACCCGCTGTTACTGCCCCCTCGGTGGCGTGATGGACCTGCTCAGCCGGAAGTTCGCCATGCAGGTGGTCTGCGTGGTCGGGGCGCTCGAACCGGTCCGGTACGGAGAGATCGAGCAGGCGTTCGAGGAGGTCAGCAGTTCCACGCTGTCGACCCGACTCGACGACCTGACCGAGGCCGGACTCCTCGAGCGCGAGCAGTACGACGAGATCCCGCCCCGCGTCGAGTACCGGCTCACCGACGAGGGCGCGGAGCTCCGGACGCTCCTCGACCCGCTCCTCGAGTGGGCACAGGAACGCGACGGGGAAGCCTGAGAGCCCCTCAGAAGTCGGCCGCACGGAGCCAGTCGATGGCCACCAGCACGAACCAGGCCATCCAGACGGTGAACACGGTCAGCCCGGCGCCGTAGTACGCGACCCTGGAATCGAAGGAGACGGCGAATCCGATGGCCGCGACCACGAGGACGACTGCCGATAGATTGCGCCACCGGTCCGCGAGCGCGAACGACAGCGCATCCGTGGCTGGGCGGTCGGACACGGTCCGAACGACGGACCCGAGCCCAATAACGGTGATGCGGTCCGGACGGGAGCGGCCCGCGGGGACCTAGTTCACTTCAACGCAGTATTCCTGAATTACGAAGGGACTATTCGACAAACCTGCCATATTCGTTGTTTGAACGGAACTTCCACCGATAGCTCGCCGCTGACTCAGTCGGGGCGGGCCGCCTCGGTCCACGCCGTCGCGTAGCCCTCGCGGAGGCCGGACCCGCAATCCCGGATGCACCGGTTCCGCCGGACGTGTTCCTCGTCGCCCGCTCCACCAGGGTCGGCGGCTCGTGTCTCCTCGGTCATGACAGGCGGCCCTGGACCGCCCCCGAACATAACTGTTCCCGCGGTCAGTCGAACAGCCGTTCCACGTCGGCGATGGAGTCGAGCATGTGGTCCGGGGTCACGTCGCTCTCGGCCACGTCGGCGTCGTCGTTGACGCCCGTCCGGACGAGGGCAGTCGTCATGCCGGCCCGCTCGCCGAACGCGATATCCGTGTCGAGGCGGTCGCCGACCATCAGACACCGCGCGGGCGGGACCCCGAGCGCGTCGGTGGCCATCGCGATGGCCTCCGGAGAGGGCTTGCCGAGCACGTGGTCCGGGTCGCGTTCGAGGATGCTCGCGACGGCGCCGACGATGGCGCCCGACCCCGGGACCATCCCGGTCTCGGTGGGGATGACCACGTCCGGGTCGCTCCCGACGAACGGACAGCCGTCCTTGCCCGCCAGGTAGGCGTCGGTCAGGGTGTCGTAGTCGAACCCGCGGTAGAACGAGACGACGAGAGCCTCGCACGCCTCGGGGTCGTCGGTCGTCCGGAGGTCGGCCGCGGCGAGCTGGTCGCGGAGGCCCGACGAGCCGACGACGTACAGCAGGTCGTCGGCGTGTCGGTCACGGAGGTACCGCGTCGTGACGGACCCCGCCGAGAGCACCTCGTCGGCCGTCGCCTCGATACCCATCCCTGCGAGCCGGTCGACGTACGCCTCGCGGCCCTTCGTCGGATTGTTCGAGCAGAACAGAAGCGAGCAGCCCCGCTCGCGCAGCCGACCGATGGTCTCCGGTGCCCCCGGAATCGGCTCGCCGCCGCGGTAGACCGTCCCGTCGAGGTCGAGGACGACACCCTCGAAGTGCATGGTCGGCGTACGACGGGCCGGGTGAGGAGTCTGTGGGTCGCGGCGAGACGGGAGAGTCGGCGGGTCCGTCGGTCGGGTATCCGGCCCGCGGATTCGGACCGCGGCGCGCTCAGTCGTCCTCGGGCGCCGGTTCCGAGGCGGTCGGGGGGAGCCCACCCGCCGTGGCACCGCCCCAGTCGAACTTCCGCTGGAAGTAGAGCGCGACGTTGACCAGCGCCAGCAGGACGGGCACCTCGATGAGCGGGCCGACGACGGTCGCGAACGCGACGCCGGAGCCGACGCCGAACACCGCCACGGCGACGGCGATGGCCAGCTCGAAGTTGTTCGACGCGGCCGTGAACCCGATGGCCGTCGTCGTCGAGTAGTCCGCGCCGATACCCTTGCCCATCCCGAAGCTCACGAGGAACATCACGACGAAGTAGATGGTCAGCGGCACCGCGATGAGCAGGACATCGCCCGGTGCGGCGACGATGGTGCCCCCCTGCGTGGCGAACATCACGATGACGGTGAACAGGAGCGCAACGAGGGTCAGCGGGTCGATTGTCGGGATGAACTCGTCGTCGTACCACGTCTCGCTCTTCACGCGGGTTCCGACGTAGCGTGTCAGGAAGCCGGCCGCGAACGGGAGTCCGAGGAAGATGACGATGGCCTCGACCACCTGCATCGGCGTGATATCGAAGGTCGTGATGCCGGCGGCGAGCGACTCCATCCCGAGCAGCGGCGGGAGGAACAGGGCGAAGAACCAGACGTAGACGCCGTAGGTGATGATCTGGAAGAGACTGTTGAACGCCACCAGCCCGGTGACGTACTCGGTCGAGCCCTCGGCGAGCTCGTTCCAGACCAGCACCATCGCGATACATCGGGCCATCCCGATGAACACCAGGCCGAGGAAGTACTCGGGACGGGGTGGCAGCCCGGGGACGAGGCCGCTGAAGAAGACGACCGCGAGTCCGAACATCAGCGTCGGGCCGATGAGCCAGTTCTGGACGAGGCTCAGCCCGAGCACGCGCCAGTTGCTGAACACAGCCCGAAGCTGCGAGTAATCGGCCTTCGCCAGCGGCGGGTACATCATCAGGATGAGGCCGACCTCGACGAGATGGAGGTCCTGTATCGGCTGGGTCACCGACGGGGCGACGAACCCGAGCCCGACACCGACCGCCATCGCACCGAAGATCCAGACGGTGAGGTACTTGTCGAGGAAGTCCATCGACCGCGGGTCCCCACAGCTCTCACAGCCGCAGTCGGGCCCGTGGTCGTGCGCGTCGGCGTTACTCATCGCTCACGCTCCCCTCGAGGACGGTGACGAGCGCCACGGCCCGGTTGGTCGCACGGTACTTCTTCCACCGGCCGTCCTTCCGGCCGTCGACCAGCCCCGCATCGACGAGCTTCGACAGCGCGTGACTGAGCCCGCTCTCGGTCACGTCGACGACCGCGTTCAGTTCACAGACACAGAGCTCCTCGCGAGCGGCGACGAGCACACGGACCAGGGTGTACCGCGTCTCGTTGGACAGTGCCGAGACCACGTCGAGCTCGGCGTCCACCTGCGCGCTCCCGAGCGCCGCTTCGAGCGTCCCCAGCTCGTCGAGCCGACGCTCGACGTCCTCGTCGCGACACTCCCCGAGCTCGTCGTCGAGATAGCGCCGAAGTCGTTCCGTAGTTTGTGCCATGAGAGTTCAGTTGAGAGCACGCTCAATTAGTGGTTTCGGAACGGTAGCAGACAGCCGGCTGCATGGTCCGCCGTAATCGCACCGAGACCCATCAGGGAAGAGGGATGCAGGGAGTTCAGTTGACAGATATCTAAACTACGGCCTCGCGAGCGGACTCGATGCCCGCATCACGTCCCGTTCGGTCGCTCGAAGCGAGAGTCAGGGGCCCGTGCTCAGACCAGTCCCCGGACCGTCACCGCCGCCAGTGCCGGCAGGGCGAACCCGAGCACGAGCGCCAGCAACGACAGCGGCGTCGCCGTCGCCACGGTGCCGAACACGCCGAACAGGACCAGCGCAGCCCCCCAGATGACGAGGACGAGCCCGCCGAAGTAGCAGCCGAGCTGGGCCGCACGCCCGAGCGACCCGGCCACCACGCCGACGAGGAGTCCGCCCACGACGAGCCCGGTCCCGGGCGGTATCGCGGGGACGAGCGTCGTCACGAGCACGGCGACGAGGCCGAGCACGAACGCCCCGAGGGTCAGTTCGTCCTCGCGTCGCCGCCGGACCGCAGCGAGCGCCTCGGGCGTCAGGTAGCTCACGAGCCGTCACCCCCGTCGCCGCCGTCGTCGCCACCGTCCGCAGGGACGAAGACGAGTTCGCGCTCCCCGGCCGGCTCACGCGCCATCGGCTTGTACTCGCCCGCCGCCCACTCGTCCAGCTGGCTGTGGTAGTGTGGCGAGAACGGGTTGCCCGACTGCCCGCCGGGGATGACGCCGAACGACGACCCCTCGGTGACGACCATCCGCCACGAGGAGCCCGCCTGCGTCGACCGCTGGGAGCGGAAGTTCGAGACGGTGTACGGCGAGCCGTCCATCGGCCGCTCCGGGTAGTCGAGGAAGTCGAGCGGGAACGGGTGGTTCTGGTCCAGCCGGTTGTAATCGCCATAGGTGTCCCAGCCCTCGCGGTCGGCCTCCGCGATGGCCTTCCGGAGTGCCCGCGCGGCGATGTCGGCGCGGCGCTCTCGTCTGTCGGTACGGATGTCGTCGAACCAGCGCGCGTTGGGCGGGAGCTGGCCCAGCGTGTAGTCCTTGGGGAAGTAGGACTCGTCGAGGCCGCGCGAGCGGAACTCGTCGCCGAAGGTGGCGTTCCGGTAGTGGTCCAGCCAGAGCGCGAACAGCAGCGCCGACCGCGAGTCACGTGTCATGTTGTGGTCCCACTCGGCCAGGTCGTCGGCAGCCTCGCGGGTGCTCGGCTGCATCTTCCCCGTCGCGTTCTGGATGACGGGGACGAAGTCCTCGGCGGCCTCGCTGTGGACGTCGCGCTGGATGCGCTTGACGAACGCCGGGGTGATGGGCCGGTCGGACGACGCACGCTGGTCGAGCAGTTCGTAGATACGCTCGCCCCGGTACGGGTCCGCGTAGCGCGGACTGTGTGCGATGTAGAACGGCGGGTCGTCCATGGTCCGCTGGTTCGCGGTCGCGAGATAGCCGGGATTCCGTACCTCGGGGACCTCGTCGTAGTCGTGGAACGCGGACCAGTTCGTCCGGCCGTACGGCTCGAAGCCGGGCCATTCCATCCGCCCGGCACTGCCGTTGAATACCCGGTCGCCCGCGACCGTGCGGTTGCCGATGGTCCGAATGGGGTAGCGCCCGGTGATGCGGAAGTAGGTCCCGCCATCCCTGATATCGGCCGCGACGAAGTTCTGCGTCGGCGAGTCGAACCGGCGCATGATGTCCCGGACCTCGTCGAGGTCGTCGGCCTTGTTCAGTTGGAGGATGGCCTGCGACTCGCGGGTGTCGCCGAGACCGACCCAGGAGACCCCGACCCCGACCCGACCCTGTGGCGTCTCACGCGAGAGGAAGGGCCCGTGGACCGTCCGGCGGATGCGGACCGTCCGGTCACGCCCGTCCTTGACGGGGATGGTCTCGTTGTGCGTCTCGAACTCCCGCACCTCACCTTTGTATCGGTAGGTGTTCTCCGTGGGGCGCTCGTAGCGGTAGAGGTCGACCTGGTCGGCGCCGACGTTGGTGAACCCCCACGCGATGTCGTCGTTAGCCCCGATGACGACCGTCGGGACGCCGGGGAAGGCAACCCCGCGTACGTCCATCGTATCCTCGCTGCCCGCACCACGGACACGGAGGTGCTGTTCGTACCAGACGGGCGGAACGTTCAGCGATAGGTGTGGGTCGTTCGCGACGATGGGGCTCCCGTCTTGCGTGAACTGCCCCCCGACGACCCAGGAGTTCGACCCGATTCCCGGTGCGGACTGGTACGGCTGGAGCGCCTCGTACAGCCCCTGGAGGTCGTTCGAGTCGGTTCCGTCGACGAGACCCGGTCGTGGCTCACCGAGAGCGTTGCGCTGGCCACCCTCTCCATTATCGACGATGGCGTCGTCGTGGTCGAGCCGGTCCGGGTACAGCTCCGCGACCGCCTCGCGCCGGTCCGGGAACGCCCGCCGGATGCTGCGCCCCTTCAGGTCACGGAAGTCTCCCGTCAGGTCCCAGGCGATGAGCTTGCCGACGATGAGTGTGTCCTGTGGCGTCCAGCGCGTCGGCTCGTAGTCGTTCGCGCGGAACTCGAACGGTGTCGGCCGGGTGTCCATGTAGCGGTTGACGCCGGCGGTGTAGGCCCGGACCCCCTCGCCGGTCTCGGTGTCCTGGATGCGCCGCCAGGAGGCGTTGGCGGCGGCGTCGAACCCCATCCGGCGGTGGAAGCGGTCGGACTCCAGCGCCCGGGCGCCGAACGCGGCCGAGAGGTTCCCCTCCATCAGCCGGCGCTGGAGGTCCATCTGGAACAGGCGGTCGCGCGCCTGTACGTAGCCGACCGCGAACGCGAGCGCCTCCTCGTTGGAAGCGGTGATGTGCGGGACGCCGTCCTCGTCGACCCGCACCGTCGCCTCGCCGTACGGGTTCTCGACCTGCCGCGGGCCACCCAGGTCGGCCGCCGCCGACGCTACCGAGCCGTCGTTGGCGTCGTAGGAGGGCCCCCACGCCTCCCCCGAGGCCGGCGCCGACAGTGTGACGAACGACCCGCCACCGACCGCCGCCGAGACCAGGAGGGCGAGCGCGAGAATCGAGGCGACCGCTCCCCCGAGATCGGATACCATACTGCCGGACGGCGGTCGGCTCCCGAATAAGTGTTCGTGTGTCCGGTACCCATGGTCGGCGTGCGTGGGTTTATCACGCCGGGCGCGGCAGCCGTCGTATGGCAGTCGTCACCGCAAGAGAGGCGCTCCGCTACGTCGTCAGTCGCGAGATGGCCCTCCTCTACGCCGTCGTCATCGTCGGCACGCTCTGTCTCGGCCTCGGCGTCGAGGCGTTCCGGCTGGGGCGGGGGAGCAACCTGTTCCTGCTCGCCGATGTCCTTCGGACCCTGTTCCTCGTCGTCGGCACCGTGCTGGTGTACGGCGGGACCATCGGGCTGCTCTACAAGCTCATCGCCGACGCCCACGCCCGTGGCACGGCCTGAGGGGCGTCCGGCGAGTCCGCTCGCCACGAATCCCGGGATTTCTTCGGATAACCGCTCGAGCAACAGCGGCCTGGATTTATCAGCCTCACTCGTGTAGACGCCGCACATGACGACTGTAGGCGTCGTCGGCGGTGGTCCCGCCGGCCTGAGTGCGGCACTGTTCACGGCGAAGAACGGCCTCGAGACACACGTCTTCGACACGGACGGGACGTGGATGCACAAGGCCCACCTGTTCAACTACCTCGGCATCGAGTCCGAGGACGGGAGTGCCTTCATGGAGACGGCCCGCGACCAGGTCGACGAGTTCGGCGTGGAACGCCACCAGGGCGCCGAGGTGACGGCCGTCGAGGCGACCGACGACGGGTTCACCGTCGTCACCGAGGACGACGACCACGAGTTCGACTACGTGGTGCTGGCGACCGGTGCCGACCGCGACCTCGCCGAGGGACTGGGCGTCGACTTCGACGACGACGTGGTCGACGTGGACGTGACGATGGAGACCAGTCACGACGACGTGTACGCGACGGGCGCGATGGTCCGAGCCGAGGAGTGGCAGGCGGTCATCTCGGCCGGTGACGGCGCCGCCGCCGCGCTCAACATCCTCTCGAAGGAGAAGGGCGAGCACTTCCACGACTTCGACACGCCCGCGGACGCAGAGTAGCGCCCGTCACCCGTCTTCGTCCGGGTCCTCGAGTACCTCTACCGCCAGATCCGACAGCGCGAGTTCGAGACGACCGCCCGCGGCCGTGAGTTCCTCCGGGTCGACGATGCGGGGGCCACGGGCCTCGTGGACGGCGACGACCCCCTCCTCGGACCCGCTCCCGTCGGCTCCAGCACCCCGTTCGCGACCCCCGATGTCGACGACCTGACGCTCACCGCGGGAGCCGTCGGGATACTGGTAAAGGGTATCCTGCTCTTCGTTCCGCGTCGCGCGGTGCGAGCCGTCACAGAACGGGAACGACGGCGAGAGCCCGCATCGACAGACCGCGATGTCGTCGTGCTCGGGGTCGATATCCTCGGCAGTGAGGACGTACGGACCCGCCGCGTCGTGGCGAACTTCCCTCGGCATACCCGTGTCCACGGTCCCCCGTGACAAAACCCGGTCGGCACGACGGGACTGACCGGACTTTTCACGACTCCGGGAGTCCGGGCGGCCATGTTCATCCAGTTGCGGCCGCCGAGGGGTTTCCCCGACCCCCTGGCTTCGTACGAGCAGTTCCTCTCCGAACTGCTCGCATTCGTCGTCGCGGTCGCCATCGTCATCGCCATCGGGCGGCTGCTGGTCGTCCCATCCCTCCTGCAGGTCGTCCGGAGGCGGAACCAGAACAACCCGACGCTGGTGACCGCCACCGAGACCTACGCCCAGGTGCTACTGCTCGCCGTCGCACTCCTCGTTGGGCTCCTCGCCGCCGGCCAGTTGCGGTTCCTCCTCGGAACCGACTCGGCCATCATCATCGCCGCGCTCGCGTTCGCGTTCAGCGTGGCCGGCCAGGAGGTGTTCGGCTCGCTCATCAGCGGGGTCTTCCTCGTCGCGGACCCGGACTTCAACGTCGGCGACTTCATCTCGTGGTCGGGCGGCGAGGGCGTCGTCGAGGCCGTCGACTTCCGCGTCACTCGCATCCGGACCCCCGACAACGAGACCGTCGTCGTCCCGAACACGGAACTGACGACGAACGCACTCACCCGTCCGTTCGGTCGGGCCCGCTACCGCATCACCGAACGCGCGTACGTCTCCTACGCGGAAGACACCGAGCACGCGCTCATGGAACTGCAGCAAATCGCGGCCAACTTCGACCGTGTGCTCGAGGAGCCGGCCCCCACCGCTCGCATCGTCGAGTTCGGGGGCGACAGCATCACCATCCGCGCGGAGCTGTGGGTCGACGACCCTGCACGGGGAGACGTGGCCGACGTGCGCTCGGACTTCCGACGGGAGGTGAAGCGGCGCTTCGACGAGGAGGGGCTGACGCTGGCGCCCGCCGCCGGGCGGGAGCTGTCGGGGGAGGTCACCGTCGAACGAGCGGACTGAGGAAAGGAGAACGGGGCGGGGGGCCGACGCCGGGCTACTCGGCCGGCTCGAAGGTCGGCGCCGGGTGGTCGTCGTCCGTGTCGATGTGGCCCGACAGCACCACGTCGCCGCCGATGTCGACGTGGTCGCCCTCGATGCGGACCATCACCCGAGCGTCCCCGAGGTCGACGACGGCGACCTGGTAGCCGCGTTCCTCGAACTGCTCGGGCGGGACGTTGATGGTGGTCTCGGAGTAGACCTCACCCGTCGTCGGCAGTTCGACGGTCGTCAGGTCGCGGCCGCCACACTCCTGGCAGGCGCCGCTCGGGACGCCGCTGACGTGGCCGCAGTCGCCGCACTCCTGGCCGAGGAGCCGGTCCTCGCGGACGGCGGCGGCCCAGTCGTGGTAGGAGAGCGACTCCGGTAGCTCGATGTCCTCGGTGTCCTGCGTGCTCATGCTCGTGCCTCCATGACCGAGACGACTGTGGTGGCGGCGTCGCCGCCGAGGTTGTGCGCCACGCCGCGCGAGACGCCGTCGAGCTGGTGCTCGCCGGCCTCACCGCGGACCTGTTCGGTCAGCTCGACGATCTGTGCCGCGCCCGTCGCGCCGATGGGGTGGCCCTTCGCCTTCAGCCCCCCGGAGGCGTTGATGGGGATGTCACCATCACGGCTGGTCCGCCCCTCGGCCGCGGCGACGCCGCCCTGGCCGTCCTCGACGAGGCCGAGCGCCTCGCTGGCGAGGACCTCCGCACCCGTGAAGCAGTCGTGGACCTCCGCGAAGTCGACATCGTCGGCCGAAACGCCGGCCTGCTCGTAGGCCTGGCGAGCGGCGTCGCGGGCGGCCTTCGTAACGTGTGGCGTCTCCTTGTCCGCGAGCGGGACGATGTCGGTGGCGTGCCCGACGCCGGTCACGTCGACCGGGGCGTCGAACGAGTCCGCGAGGTCGTCGCTCACGAGGACTACGGCGGCGGCGCCGTCCGAGAACGGACAGCAGTCCATCAGCCGGAACGGGTCCGCCACGACGGGGCCGTCGAGGGCCTCCTCGACGGTGGTCTCCTTGCCGAAGTGGGCCTTCGGGTTGAGCGAGCCGTGGCCGTGGTTCTTCACGGCGACCTCGGCGAGTTGCTCCTCGGTCGTGCCGTGCTCGTGCATGTGCCGCTTCGTCAGCAGGGCGAAGACGCCGGGGAAGGTGAGCCCGGTCGGCTGCTCGTACTGGCGGTGCGACGCCGACGCGAAGATGCGCGTCATCTCGTCGGTGTCCTTTCCGGTCTCGGGGGTACACCGCTCGACGCCACCGACGAGGACCACGTCGTGGCGGCCGGATTCGACCGCCTCCACCGCGTTCTTGAACGCGTTCGCGGAGGTCGCGCACGCGTCCTCGTACCGCTGGACCGGTTTGCCGGCCATCCCGACGTGGGTCGCACACTGCGGGCCCAGATGAGTGACGTTCTCCGTCTGGCCGCCCATCGCGTTCCCGAAGTAGAGTGCCTCGACCTCGTCCGGTCCGACACCGGCGTCGTCGAACGCCTCGAAGGCCGCGTCGCCGAACAGTTCCTGTAACGGCGTGTCGTGGACGCCGAACTTGGTCATGCCGGCGCCGACTACGCTTGCTCGTGCCATCTATCCATGTCCATCGGTGCCACGGCTAATGAGTGCCTCGTTCCGTTCGCGACCTGACCGGTGCACCGTAGAGAGCCGCCGGCCGACCTCAGTCGTCGAGTTCGGCCGTCTCGGCCCGGGGAATCCGGACGTCGGTCAGTCCGGCCTCGATCTCCTCGCGGCGCTCCTCGAACTGCCCGGGCAGGACGAGCCGACCGCCGAGGTCTGACAGCGGCTCGTCGCTGGTGTAGCCCGGCTCCTTCGTCGCGAGTTCGAACAGGACCCCACCCGGTTCGCGGAAGTAGACCGAGCGGAACCAGTGGCGGTCGATGGGGCGGGTCGGACTCACACCCATGGTCCGGACAGCCTTGCGCATCGCCCCCTGGTCGGCGTCGGTCGGGGTCTGGAAGGCGACGTGGTGGACCGTCCCGTGCCCCTGCCGGCCACTCCGGATGGTCGGGAGCACGTCGACGTACTTCCCGACGGGGCCGTCCGCGGCGAAGCGAACCCGTTCGTCGTCCGGGGTGTCACCCTCGGACTGCTCGCGCCCGACCATCTCGAACCCCATCGTGCGGAGGATGTCGGTGGTCGGCTGGGGGTCGGCCAACCAGAGCGTCACGGAGTGGAACCCGCGGATGGCGTGTGCCTCGGGAACCCACTCGGTCCACGGGACCGTCGGGTCGTCGTCGGGGACCTCGACCGCGACGAGTTCGACCGGGAGACCGTCGGGGTCAGCGAAGGGGAGCACGGTCTCGCCGAACCGCTCGACACGGTCCTCGTACGCGACGCCGTACTCGTCGAAGCGGTCCTCCCAGTAGTCGAGGCTCCCTTCGGGAACCCGGAACGCGGTCCGGGAGACCTGCCCGGAGCCGACCGTCCCGCTCGGCATGTCCTCCCACGGGAAGAACGTCATGCTCGTGCCGGGCGTCCCCTCGGCGTCGGCGAAGAAGAAGTGGTACGTCCCGGGGTCGTCCTGGTTGATGGAGCGCTTGACCAGGCGCAGGCCGAGCGTCTCGACCCAGAAGTCGAGGTTCGCCTGGGGGTCGCCCGCGATACAGGTCACGTGGTGGATGCCCGGTGTCGGAGTCTGGTCGGTCATTACCACCCGGTACGTGGGCAGCCGACTTGAGTACGCGCTGACACCGGTGTCACCGGGTAGTACCGAAGACCCCACCGCGGCAGCTACTATCGGCGGCGGTCCCGGCTCGACCGCACGGACCCGTCGCCCGGGAAGACGATGTAGACGAGCAGGGCGCCGGTGAGGAACCCGGCGAGCACCGCAGCGCCGCTCAACCAGAGCGGGCCGTCGCCGTTGAGCGTGATGAGCCCCGCGGAGAGGCCGACGAACAGGATGATGCCGACCTTTATCCTGAAGGCCGCGCCCGACCGCTCCTCGTCCGAGACCGGGTCGACCACTATCGACCCTCCACGGCCGTGCTGACGTGCATCCCGGTGAACAGCCACGCGGGGCCGTCGTCGGTCGTATCGTCCGCCGCATCGCTATCCTTGCGCTCCAGTGTCCCGGACCAGCGCGTGTCGAACTCGTAGCGGACGCGCTTCTCGGTGTCCGTCCACGCCATGAACACGTCGTCGGAGAACCAGGCGTGACAGTCCCGTTCCTCGACGACGAGGCGGCGGGAGTCGACCTGCCAGCCGTCCGTCGTCCGGGTCTGCTCGCGGAGTCCGGCCGCGACGGACTCGTAGCCCGTCAGCTGCTCGCCGACGCCGAACTTGACCGTCGTCGGGGCCTCGGCGAAGTACGGGGAGAGCGGCTCGCCGTTCCGGAGCGTCTCGTAGTACGCGCGGACGGTTCCAGCGGCGCTCCTCGCGGGCGGGTCCGCGGGGGCGACCGGGGCATCATCTACGGTCCCGTCGTCCATACCGAAGCGAGCAGACGCTCGGTCTTACGGTTACTGGAACCGGTCCGCCGGGCAGGCGGCACCTTGGCCGGCGGGGTGTGAGACGCTGCCGGCCCTTCGAACGATTTAATCGCCGCCCCCCGGACCGCACTGTATGGACACGGCCGAACGCGCCGCGCTGGTGGCCCGCCACACCGAGGAGGTGGTCACGGAGGAGGAGCTCCACGACCTCTTCGACGAGAAGGACGAACCGACGGCGTACATCGGCTACGCGCCGACCGGTGAGATGCACATCGGCCACTTCACGACGATGCGCAAGCTCGCCGACTTCATCGAGGCCGGGCTGGACGTGACGGTCCTCATCGCTGACCTCCACGCCCACCTCGACGACGAGAAATCCCCGTTCGAGCTGCTCGACCCCCGCTCGACGTACTACCGCATCGCCATCGAGGGGATGGTCGAGTCGGCCGGCGCCGACCCCGACGCCATCACGTTCAAGCGCGGGACCGACTACCAGCTGGAGGAGCCGTACACGCTCGAACTCTACCGGATGCTCGCCGACACGACCATCTCTCGCGCACAGCGCGCCGGGAGCGAGGTGGTCCGCCAGTCCGACAACCCGAAGCTGGGTGGGCTGGTGTACACGCTGATGCAGAGCCTCGACGTCGCCGCCCTCGACGCCGACATCGCCTACGGCGGTATCGACCAGCGCGGCATCTACATGCTGTCGCGCGAGGTGCTTCCCGACCACGGGTTCGGGAAGCCGCTCTGTGTGTTCGCCCCGCTCCTCTCCGGGCTGACCCGGTCCGAGGACGCCGACCTGGCCGACAAGATATCCAGCAGCGACCGCTCCTCGGGCATCTTCCTCACCGACGACCGCGAGGCCATCGAGGAGAAGGTCCAGGCGGCCTACTGCCCGGCCGGCGAGGTCGAGGACAACGGCGTGCTCGAGTACCTCCACCGGCTGGTGTTCCCCGTACTGGACGTCCGTGAGGAGGCACTCGTCGTCGAGCGCCCCGAGGAGTACGGTGGCGACCTCTCCTACGAGGTGTACGACGAACTGGAGGCCGACTTCGTCTCCGGCGAACTCCACCCGGCCGACCTGAAACCCGCAGTCGCCCACTACCTCGACGAGGTCATCGCGCCCGTCCGCGAGCGCCTGCTCGACCGCCCCGAGGTGCTGGCCCAGGCCTACCCCGACTACTGGGGCTGAACTGTCGTACGCCCCGCGACCGACTCTCTTCCTGTCAGCCACCGATCCGGTAACACGTCTGTCACCCGGGAGCAGCGCCCGTAACCCGGTCACCCCACTGTCAGCGAGGAGATAAGTACCCGTCCCGACAATGTGGTAACGCGATGAAAGCAGTACGCATTACCGAACCCGGTATCGGCTCGGAACTAGCTGGCACGGGGGACGACCGATGAGCGACCTCGTCCTCCAGGCGGGACCCGCGGTGTTCGACTCGGCGGGCGCAGGCGAGGTGTTCCTGCTCGCGCGACTCCTCTTCGGCGGGGTTCTCGCGTTCATGGGACTCAACCACTTCATGAACGGCGGAGACATGGCGGGGTACGCCGAAATGAAGGGACTCCCGGCGCCCGCGTTCTCGGTCGCTGCGACCGGCGCGATGCTGATTCTCGGCGGCCTCGCGGTCATCACCGGGGCGTACGTCGTTGTCGGGGCGGGGGCGCTCGCGCTGTTCCTGCTCGTCTCTGCCGTCGTCATGCACGACTTCTGGACGGTCGAGGACCCGCAGCAACAGCAGACCGAGATGACGCAGTTCCTGAAGAACGTCGTGATGGCGGGTGCCGCCCTGGCCTTCCTCGCACTCGCGTCCACCCCGTGGCCCTACGCGCTCGACCTGGGTCTCGTCTGAGCACGGGACCGCGCGCGACAACCGACTCGAACCGGCGACCCGCAGCGTTTTCCGCCCGTCACTCCTCCCGAGCGCATGGAGTTCGACCCCGAGTCGGAGTCGATGTACCGCTGGCTGAGCGGGGCCGTCGTCCCGCGTCCGGTCGCGTGGGTGTCGAGTGACGGTCCTGCCGGCCGGAACCTCGCGCCGTACTCCTTCTTCAACGTGCTGTGCGTCGCCCCGCCCGTCCTCGCGTTCGCGCCCGGGCAGACCCCAGACGGCGGGCAGAAGGACACGCTCCGGAACGCGCAAGAGACGGGGTCGTTCGTCGTCAACCTCGTCACCGTCGACCTCGCGGAGGCGATGGTCGCCACCGCCGCGACGGGCGACGGCGACGAGTTCGACCTCGCCGACGTGACGGCTGCCCCCGCGACCGAGGTGGACGCGCCGCGCGTGGTCGAGGCGCCGATCTCGTTCGAGTGCCGCCTCCACGACACGCTCGAACTCGGGTCGAACACCGCCACCTTCGGCCGGGTGGTCCACTTCCACGCCGACGAGTCGGTCCTCACCCCCGACGGGAAGATGGACACGGAGCAGTTCGACGCACTCGGGCGCCTGGCCGCCGACGGGTACTGCACCACGCGCGACCGGTTCACCCTGTCTCGCCCCGACTGAAACCTACCAGTTATCCGAACAGACCGCGACAGAATCGCGTCAGGGCGTGCAACTGCACTGTATCACGAGTTACCTCAGCTAGCTACAGGACAGTACGTTACGCCGTAACGCAGGGTAACTCCCACTGACGTCGGACGAGCGTCGTACTTGAATCCCGGACATGGAAAGCACCACACATATTACGGAGGCATCTGACGCCTCTAGTATGACGCACGTCTGCAGGGACTGCAAGCGGACATTTGGCACGGAACTCGAACTCGAACTCCACAAGGACACCTGCGATGCGGCCGCCCTCCTCGTCTGCCAGGAGTGTGGTGAGAAGGTATCCGAGCGGAAGGCCACACGCGATGGCTGGCACTATCGCTGCCCGAACGACGACTGTTCCGGTTCCGGTCTCGGTGAAGACCTCTTCCGTGCCGACGATTTCTCCGTCACGCCCGCTTCCTCGACGCGATAACCAACGACCCACCAGCGACCGGTCCGCCGCGGCCCCTGCAGGCCATCCTTCACGACGCGTCGCAGGATATATTCCCCGAAATCCATAATCTCCTATCCAGAATCGGACGCAGATGCTGAGAAGTTTGCATCTGTGAATTACAACGATTATTCTACAGTTCCTCGTATCTCGCGGTCATCTATCCGTCTCCTCGTCGGCCAGTGCGACCCGGTCCAGTCGGGGGAGTGCGCGCCGACAGACCGCCGTGTACGGCGCGGCGACGAGCGGGACCTCGAACGCCGCGACGGCCGGCGCCGACCCCGCGACACGGTGGCCGGTCGCCGGCAGTCCGGCCACGTCCCAGGTCCAGCGCCCGTCCGTGCAGGTGGTCACCTCGAACGGGAGACGGAGGCCGCCGACGGTCGTGACGTGCCCGGTAGAGCCCGGACGGACGAGGCGGTCCGGGCAGTCGACCGCCCGGACCGAGGGCCCCCACTCGGGCCAGTGTCGTGTGTCACGGAACGCCCGCCAGACAGCGCTCCGGGGCGCCTCCATCGGGCGCGCGACGACGAGGCGGCGACCGTCGGGAGTGCGTTCGATGCGGGTTCCGGTGCGGCGGGACACGGTGGGGCAGAGGGACCGCGGCGGCATCAACCCAGTGCCACGGTCCCCCTCGGGAAGCCGAGCGACGGTAACGAACATCGTTATCCACCCCCCGGAACTTCGAACGGATATGGATCCGCGGGACCTCGCCACGTTCGCCTACGGCGACCGGGGGTCGTCGAACGCCGCACGCCAGCGCCGGCGCATCGCGCTCTACCTGGTGGGGCTGGTGGGCATCGCCGTCCTCTACGCGCTGGCGTATCAGGCGGCCCTGTTCTACTTCGAGGGGGTCCGGATCTCGTTCGCCAAGGCCGCCCTGACGGTTGTCGAGTCGTTCACGACGACCGGTTACGGCGAGGACTCCGGGCTCTGGACGACGACACCGGTCCAGATGCTGCTCGTCTCGATGCAGCTGACCGGCGTCACGCTCATCTTCCTCGCCCTCCCGGTGTTCCTCGCACCCTGGGTCGAGGAGCGTCTCTCGCAGACCGCCCCGACCGCCGTGGAGGACATCTCCGACCACGTCGTGCTGGCGGGCTTCTCCTCGCGCGGGGAGGCCCTCATCGACGAACTTGAGACGCGCGACCGCTCGTACGTCGTCGTGGAACCGGACCGCGCTGCCGCCAACGAACTGTACACCGAGACGGGGGTCCCCGTCATCCACGGGGACCCGAAGCTATCCGAGACCCTGCGGGCCGCCAACGCGGGCGAGGCGCACGCCGTCGTCGCGGACGTCGGCGACGAGGCCAACGCGTCCATCGCGCTCTCGGCCCGCGACCTCGCCGGCGGCGCCCCCACCAGCGCCGACGGCGACGCCAGCGACACCGGCGAGGACAGCGCCGACAGCCCCCAGGTCGTCACGTTCGTCGAGGACTACGACCTCGCGGCCTACCACCGCTACGCGGGCGCCGACGACGTGTTCTCGCCGCGTCACCTCATCGGGGAATCCATCGCACGGAAGGTGTCCGCCGGCGTCCGACCGGAGCTGGACGGCTCGGTGAAGCTCGGCGGGGACGAGGACTTCGATATCGTCGAACTCCCGGTGCAGAGCGGCTCGGAACTCGCGGGCGTGACCGTCGCGGAGAGCGGCATCCGCGAGCGCACCGGCGCCAACATCATCGGGGCGTGGTTCCGCGGCGAGTTCGTCTCCCCGCCACCGCCGGACGCCCGCATCGACGGCCAGACCATCCTCGTGGCCTCGGGGCCGGAGGGAAGCCTCGAACGGCTGAAGGGGCTCACCCTCTCGCAGGCGCGAGGACTCGGCACGAGAGGGTCTCGGGTCGTCCTCGCCGGGTTCGACGAGGTCGGGACGACCGTCCTCGAGGACCTCGACGGGAACGTCCCGACGACGGTCGTCGACCTGCGCGACAAGGACGGCGTCGACGTGGTCGGCGACGTGACGAAGCCGGAGACGCTCCGTGAGGCCGATACCGAGACAGCCGGCACGGTCATCCTGACGGTGTCCAGCGACGTGACCGCCGTCTTCGCGACGCTCGTCGTCCGTGAGCTGTACCCCGACATGGAGGTAATCGCCCGGGCGGACGCCACCGAATCCGTCCGGAAGCTGTACCAGGCCGGGGCCGATTACGTCCTCGCGGTCGCGACCGTTGCCGGACGGATGCTCGCCTCGACCATCCTCGAGGAGGACATCATCTCCTTCGACCAGCAGGTCGAGCTCGTCCGCATCGACTGTGGCGACCTGGCGGGGCGGTCACTGGGTGAGGCCGACGTTCGCGCCCGGACGGGTGTGACGGTCGTCGCCGTCGAGCGGGACTCGACCTTCCTCTCGGATATCGGCCCGGAGTTCGTCGTCGAACCGGGCGACAGCCTCATCGTCGCCGGAACGGACGAGGATGTCAATCGATTCAACAGGCTGGTCGAGGAGAACTGAAGCGAGAACGAGGCCGCGCGCTACGGCGAATCAGCCTGCCGGGCCTCGTCGAGCCACGACGGCTCGGAGATATCGACCTCGTCGATGGAGTACGTCCGAAGGCCGACGCGGACGACCAGCTGGTCGTCACCGCGGTCCACGACCGCCTGATAGCTCAGCCGGCGGACGATGCCCTCCTCGTCGACGACGAGTCCCGCGTCGAAGCGGGTCACGTTCTCCGGGTCGACGGACGGCCCCAGGAGCGACCGGAGGACCGACCGGTCGACGGAGGTGGCGCTGTACGCGTAGAACGTCCCGTTCTCCGTCGTCGTCGCGTTCGGCCCGCCGAAGGTGACGTTCGTCAGGACGGGTGCGATGAAGCCGCTGCCGGTGAAGCCACGCGGTTCGAGCGTGGCGTTCGTGACGTTGTAGCGGGTGTTGTCCGCTCCCGGCGGGTCGACCTGGAGGTAGCGCTCGCCGTCGCCGAAGTAGCTGGTCCGCTCGACCCCGCTGGTTCCGTTGACGGCGATGAGCGCCCGGTCGTCGTCGATATCGACGGACTGGAACTGCCGGAGCGCCTGCGTCCCGTTCGGCGTGGCCACGCTGCCGTTGATATCGACGATGAACGACTGGTGGTTCGTGAGCGAATCGACGTGACTCGACAGCGCTGCCCGGGAATCGTCGACACCAGTCTCACCGTAGCCGTCCGGGAACGACTCCGACGGGTCGGGTGTCGCGGTCGGCGTCGTGGTCGGCGTCGTGGTCGCGGTCGGTGTCGACGTCGACGTTGAATCGGTATCGGTCGGTGTCGCCCCACCACCACCGAGGAACGAGCAACCGGATGTCAGCACGAGGACGGCGAGGGCTGCCGTGAGCAGCGAGCGTCTCATACGTCGCCGTCCATGGACGGGGGGGTCGTATGCGTTTCGGCCCCAAGCAACACGGCGACCAGCGGGGGTGTGGACCCGTGATGTGCGCCCGGTTCAGTTCCGTTGCGCCCACGAGGGACGCTGCACGGGGGTCCGGTCGACCCCGGCGATGGCGAACGTGACACCGTACCGGACGGTCCGCCCGTCCTGCTGGACGGTCGCGCGATAGCGGACCGACTGGACGACGCCGTCCGTCCCGACGACCAGCGTGACGTTCCCACCGGTCACGTCGTCCGCGTCGATGCGGGAGGTGAACAGTGCCCCGGGGTCGCCGATATCGGACGCGGTGAAGCGGAAGAACGTCTCGCCCCCCTGCTCGAACCGTTCGGCCACGTCGTAGCTGACGTTCGTGATGGCGGCGTCGGCGTACTGCCGCCCGACGAACGCCTCCGGCGGAACCGTTCCGTCGATGGTCCCGTACGAGGTGTTACCACCCTGCTGAACCCGGACGTACTGGGTTCCGTTCGCGTAGAACCGCGTCCGCCGCAGACCCCCCGACCCCCGGTCCCCCGTCGCCGAGATGACCGTATCCGTCAGCGCCCGGGGTTCACCCGGGGAGACGGCCTGGACGAGTGTGATACGCGAGGTCCCGTTCTCCCCACGGACGGTCGCGTTGTAGCCGAGTGTGAAGTTGCCCGTGGCCAGCAGTCCATTCACGTGGGCGGTACGCGCCGCCGTCGCGTTCGTGACACCGTCGGCGGAGTACCCGGTCGGATACGGGGCCGGTGTGGGCGTCGCCGTCGTGGTCGGTGTCGGCGTTCCCGTCGGCTCGTCGCTCCCCGTCGGTGTTCCGCCCCCGAACAGCGAACAGCCCGAGAGCACGACCAGCACCGCCACGGCCACCACCGCAACCTGTCGTCGCATGGGCGGTAGTCCACGGGTCCCGGGTAAAATCCTGTGGATAGGTACCGTGTACCAGCAAGTCGGCCGCCTCGACGAGGCGTCACCGAGGGACCGCGCTCCAGCGACTCCGACGGCGCCCACGCGGGGTTTCAAGCCGTACCCGTTCGAGCGTGAGCGCATGACAGACCTGTCGTCCGACTTCCCCGAACTCGTGGGGATGGTCCATCTGCCGGCGCTGCCGGGCACGCCCGGGTTCGACGGCGACCGGGCGACGCTGCGTGAGCGGGCCGTGGCCGACGCCGAGGCGCTCGTGGCGGGCGGGATGGACGCGGTACTGGTCGAGAACTTCGGGGACAGCCCCTTCCACCCAGTCGAGGTGCCACGCCACGTCGTGGCCTCGATGACCGCCCTCGTCGGGGCCGTCCGCCGGGCCGTCGACGTGCCGGTCGGCGTGAATGTGCTCCGCTCGGATGGTCCCGGTTCCGTCGCCGTCGCGGCTGCGACGGGCGGGCGCTTCGTCCGCATCAACGTCCACACCGGCGCTCGCGTGACCGACCAGGGCATCGTCGAGGGGCGTGCCCACGAGACGCTCCGCCTCCGTGACCGGCTGGATGCGACCAACGTGCGCGTGCTCGCTGACGTGGATGTGAAGCACTCGGCACCGCTGGCCGACCGCTCGCTCGCCGAGGTGGCCCGCGAGACCGTCGAGCGGGGTGGTGCCGACGGCCTCGTTGTCTCGGGGAACGCGACGGGCGCGGCGGTCGACCGGGACCGACTCGAACGGGTCGCGGCGGTCACCGACGAGACCGGCGTCCCGCTCGTCGTCGGGAGCGGCGCCACACCGGAGACGGTTGGACCACTCCTCGACACCGCCGACGCCGCCATCGTGGGAACCGCGCTGAAGAGGGGTGGAGAGGTGACGGCACCCGTCGACCGGGCGCGCGTCGAGCGGCTGGTCGCGGCCGCTCGTGGGGAGTGAAACCGGGCCGTCCACGGACGTGGGGCGTCACCCACGGGCCACAACGTTGACACACCGGACGAGTGAGGTGCCGCGTGATGCCACCGATCCAGAACTCGCTGGTCGTGTTCGTCGTGAGCCTCCTCATCGGGGGCCTCGGCGTCTTCGTCGGTGCGAGCCTGCTGGCCGGGAGTCGGAACTACAGCCACGCCGTCGTGACGGCGGCGCTCGGGTCGCTGGTGTGGGCGATCGTCGCCTACCTCATCGGTGGGGTCCCGGTGCTGGGGCCGGTACTCGTCTTCCTGGCGTACCTCGCGGTCATCAAGTGGCGCTACCGGACCGGCTGGATCACCGCCGCCGGCATCACGCTGGTCGCCTACGTCACCGTGCTGGTGGTGCTGGCCATCCTCTCGAACGTCGGTGCTGGCCTCGGGACCGACATCCCCGGTATCCCGGGCGTCTGACCGGCGCGGCTACTCTTCCTCACCGTCGTCCGACTCCGGCCGCGTGCCCGACCCGCTCGCCATCGAACCGAACAGCCCCAGCCCCGCCGAGAGCGTCTCGGCCGCGTGGCTGGCCGGGCTGTCCGGGTAGTTCCGGTCGGCGAGTTGCGTGAGCGGCGTCAGGTCGACGCTCTCGGGCGCGAACGCGTCAGAGAACGCGAACGCCGTCCGTGCGAGTGGGTACTGGACGTCGCCGGGCGAGGCCGGGTCCGAGAGCGTCGCCAGCCGCCCGGCGTGGCTCATCGCCAGGAGCTGCGTGGGCAGGTCGATGTCGTCGCCTGAGGGCCACCCAAGTTCTGTCCGCACGAGGTCGGACGCACGGCCGATGGCACCGACGGAGCCGAGGTGTCCGGCGCCGATGACCGCCTTCGCCGCCTTCGCGGGCTCGCCGCTCATCACGACGGGCCCGACCTGCGCGACCGCCCCATCGCCGACGCTGACGACCCAGCCTGGCGAGTCGTAGCGGAAGGTGTCGAGCCGGGGCTCGAAGCCGCCGTCCTCGCCCCCGCGGACGAGCCGGCGGATGTTCGCCGCGGCCACCTTCGCCTCGCGGAGCGCGGTCTGTGCCGCGGCGGGGACCGCCTCGCCCGTCTCGTCGACGACGCGTCCGGCGTCACCGACGACGAACGTCGAGTCGGTCACACGGAGGTTCGCCCGGGCCTCGGCGCGCTCACCTGCAGTGGCGGCCGGCCCCTGGATGCCGCCCGCCCAGACGAAGGTGTCGTAGCCCAGTTCGCGGTCGTCTGCGAGGTGGATGGCGTCCTCGTCAGCGGACTCGACGGTCGCGCCCGTCTCGATACGAACGCCCCGTGCCTCCAGTTCCGACCGGACGGCGTCGGCGAACGGGGCGTCGAACCCCGGGGCGATGCGGTCGGCCATCTCGACGACCGTCACGTCGAGGTCGAGGTCCTCCGCGTCGGAGAGGGCGGTCAGTTCGCCGGCCACCTGGATGCCCGAGAGCCCGCCGCCGCCGACGATAGCCTCGCCGCCGGGCGCAGCGAGGACCGACTCGCGGATGGCCGCGGCGTGTTCGAGCCGTTTCAGGGGAAGGGCGTGCTCCTCGACCCCGGGGAGCCCGTAGAAGGCAGTCTCGGCGCCGAGACAGACCGCGGCGTAGTCGTAGTCGAGTTCCTCGGCGCCGTCGTCGGTGCCGTCGTCGGTGGCGAGCGTGGCGATGCCGTCGTCGGTGTCGATATCGGTGACGCTGGCCTGCCGAATCTCGGCCCGGGCGAGTACCTCGTCCAGCGGGACCGTGATGACCTCGCGGAGGTCCGGGCGTCGGATGACGCGGTGGAGTTCGTGCTGGACGAGATGAGTGTCCGACTCGTCGACGACGGTGATGTCGACGTCGTCGGGGAGACGCCGCTCCAGCCGACGGGCGACGGTCAGGCCGGCGTATCCCGCACCGAGTACGGCAACATGCATACCGTGAAGTACGTGGGGCAGCCTCAAAGCCCCTCCGTCATCGGCAGGTGACGGCGGGGCACCTCTCCGGCGGTCGCCACGCTTTCGCTGCACGCGGTCGAGGGGACGGGCATGGGCTACCACGTCCTCGACCCCGACGACCTCCCCGCCTCGCCGGAACACCCGTGCGACCGCCGCTCCATCTCGGAGGCCGCGGAACTCGCGCAGCTCGCGCTGGCCGTCTACACGATGGCCCCGGGCGAACAGCTCCCGACGACCTACCACTACCACGAACAGCGCGAGGAGGCGTTCTACGTCGCGGCCGGGACCCTGGCCGTCGAGACGCCCGAGGGTAAGCACAGCGTCGAGACGGGCGAGGTGTTCGTGGCCGAGCCGGAGAGCCCCCATCGTGCGTACAACCCGGATGCCGCCGCCGAGGAGGTTCGCGTTGTCGGGATGGGGGCGCCGAAGTTCGACATCGCGAAGCCGTACGACCCGACCGGCGACGACCAGTAGCTACTCGCTGCCGTCCTCTTCGACGACCTCGCGCAGGTCCGCGAGGTGGGACTGCACCACCGTCAGGGTCGCGTCGGCGTCGGCGTACCCCTCCTCGTACTCGTGGAGCGCGAGGTCCACGTCATCGACGAACGACTCGACCGCGGCCCGGAGGTCCTCGTCGGTCATGGGCGACCGAAGACGACCCGTCCGCTTCAGTCCACTGGGTGGCCCCCGGCCCACAGTGGGCCCTCCCCCTTCGTTCCGCCTCGTCGGAGCTTATTCACCGGATAACGACACCGTATCGCCCGGAACCGGAGTGATGTCATGCCAGATGACGCTCCGCTGACGCGACGAACGGTCCTCCAGACGAGCTGTGCGGCGGCCGGAATCGCGGTCCTCGGGAGCGGTGCGGCCAGCCTCCCCGAGAGCGACGAGACGACCAGCGACGGTACCGACCTCGCCACGACGACTGACTGGCCCCAGCTCCAGGGCAACGCCGCGAAGACGGGCGTCGCCGGGGGTGGCCCCGCCTCGGCGACCGTCCGCTGGGAGCACGGCGCGGACGGACGAGAGTACCACCAGCCCGCGGTGCGCGGCGACAGCCTCTACGTGTCCTACGCCAGCGACGACCCGGGCGATACGGCCAGCGGCGTCGTGGCGCTCACGACCGACGGGCAGCGGCGCTGGGCGTTCGAGACGGAGCCGGACACGGAGCTGCTGTCGGACACGGCCGTGGGCGACGGCCTCGTCTTCGTCGCCGGGCAGTCCTCGGACGCGAGCGAGTGCGACACGTCGACCGACAACGTCGGCGTCCTGCTGGCACTCGACGCAGAGACCGGCGAGGAGGTCTACCGCCGGGTCGTGGCGGGCTGGTTCGCCGACACCCCGACCGTCGCGGACGGGAGCGTCTACGTCGTCGTCCCGGGGCAGACCCAGGGCGACGGCACACTCGTCGCCTTCGACGCCGAGACCGGCGAGGAGCAGTGGCGCTACAACACCGGCCCCTACGGCAGCTCCAGTTACACCGCGCCTCCGGTGGCCGTCGACGACGGCATCGTGTACGTGGCGGCGATGGGAATGGCGGCGCTGGACGCCGAGACCGGCTCGGTCGTCTGGGAACGTGGCGATATCGACTCGCTCAAGAGCCACAGCGACAACGCCCCGGCCGTCCGCGACGGCACCGTCTACATCGGAACTGGCGGCTACGGTGGGACGCTGTACGCGCTCTCGGCCAAGGACGGGAGCACGGAGTGGACCTTCGAGTCCGGGTCCGAGCAGTTCAGTTCCGCGGCCATCACCTCGGAGACGGTATACGTCTCCGTGACCGCCATCGACGACCCGCCCGAGGGGACCTACGCACTCTCGACCGAAGACGGCTCCGAACAGTGGTTCCAGACGGACGTCGCCGTCACGGAGGCGCCCATCCGCGGGGACCAGTACCTCTACGCCGGGCGCGACGCGCTGGCGGTCGAGGACGGCTCCATCGCGTGGTCCGTCGAGGGCGAGCACGAGAACACCGCCGTCGCCGGCGACACACTCTACCCCGGCGGCGAGTCCGTCGTCGCCGTCGGCGAGGAGTGACGGGCTGACCCGGTAGCCACCCGGTCTACATCCCCATATCTTCGGCCGCCTCGGGGACCGGCAGGTCGTGCGGCGAGACGCCCAGCAACTCGGCGGCGTGGTCGAGCGCCATGTCGAAGCCGTAGTACCGCTCCAGTTCGTCCCCGTCCGGCCCGTCGCGCACCTTCAGCATCGCGTACCCGTCGGCGTTCTGTGCGACGGTGGCGACGCGACCGTCGCGTTCGAACGTGAGCCGCCGCTCGCCCTCGGTCTCGTCGTAGCGGGCCGACACATCCCCCTCGGTGACCGTCTCCGTCATGGGTCGGTGTATGGCTGTCGGCGGTAGGAACCCATCGGTCGCGGCGAGCGGCGAGTCCAGAGGACCTCCCGCCGTCGCAGGGACAGCCCGGGTGAGATGCTGGGCCCGTCAGTCGGCCTCCACCGAGTCGTCCGCCTCTGCGGACCGCGAGGCGTCGAACAGTGTCAGCAGTGACAGCGTCTCCGGCTCGTCGTCAGCTTCGGCCGCGAGCTGGAGGGATTTGACGGTCCCGACCTGGTCGAGCAGCTTCGCACACACACCGCAGAGCGGTTCCTCGACGGGGGAGGCCCCGTTCAGCGACCGGTACCGGAACCGGGCCACGGCCTCGTTCGCGCACATCGCACACGTCGTGGTCGTCGGTTCTGCGCTCACAGGAAGAGATGGCGGCCGGGATTGCCATGCAGTACCGCCGAATGGTTCGGGACTATTTATCCGGTGTGGGGAGGCCGGTCGTCAGCCCAGCAGGTCCTGCCCGATGGTGTTCCGCAGGACCTCGCTGGTCCCCTCGTAGATCTCGTTGAGCTTCGCGTCGCGGTAGAAGCGCTCGGCGGGGAAGTCCTTCGTGTAGCCGTAGCCGCCGTGAATCTGGATGCCCTCGTTGGCGACCTCGCGGGAGACCTCGGAGGCGTACAGTTTGGCCTGGGCCGCCTCCTTGCGGAAGCGCTCGCCGCGCATCTTCTTGTCCGCGGCGTCGTGCATCAGCAGACGCGCGGCGCGGGTCTTGGTGTCCATATCGGCGATCTTGTGCTGGATGGCCTGGAAGTCGCCGATGGGCTGGTCGAACTGCTCGCGGTCGCCGGCGTACTCCACGGCGGCGTCGAGGGCGGCCTGCGCGATGCCGACCGAGCGCGCGGCGATGGTGATTCGGCCACCGTTGAGCGTCTTGAGCGCCTGGATGAAGCCCTCGCCCTCCTCGCCGAGCATCCGCTCCTCGGGCACGTAGCAGTCGTCGAAGCGGAGTTCCGCGGTCGGGCAGCCCTTGTCGCCGAGCTTGTCCTCGGTCCCCTCGACGATGAACCCGTCGTCGTCCTCCGGGCGGACGACGAACGAGGAGATGCCCTTGCTGCCCGCGTCCGGGTCGGTCTTCGCGAAGACGGTCACCGTGTCGGCGACGGAGCCGTTCGAGATCCAGAGCTTGCCGCCGTTGATGTAGTAGCCGTCGCCGTTGCGCTCGGCGGTGGTCTCCATCGAGGGCACGTCGCTGCCGGCGCCCGCCTCGGAGAGTGCGAACGCGCCGATGTCGGTTCCCTCGGCCAGCGGTGTGAGGAAGCGCTCCTTCTGCTCGTCGTCACCGAACTCGTAGACCATGTTGCCCGCGAGCGAGACGTGCGCGGCCATGATTGTGCCCAGTCCGCCGGAACCGCGGGCGATCTCCTCCAGTGCGATGGGGTAGGCGTGGTAGTCGAGGCCGGCGCCGCCGTACTCCTCGGGGAACGGCGCGCCCATCAGGCCCAGGTCACCCATCTCATCGACGAGGTCCCAGGGGAACTCGTCCTCGTGGTCGATCTCCGACGCCCGCGGGACGACCTCCTCGTCCACGAAGTCGGCAACCATCTCCTTGATCTGTTTCTGCTCCGGCGTCAGCGAGAGGTCCATACCTCCGAGGTAGGATGGCGCTCACTTGAGGGTTGCGAGCGCGGTGGGGGTACCCACCGGTCAGCGGCTGTTCCGACCCGGTGATTGCTCCCCGTGGCCCATCGTGTCGTCGACGAGGGCTTCGTCCCAGCCGACGACGCGTGCCGTCACGAACCCGAGTGCGGCGCCGAAGACACCCGAAACGGCGTAGCCAAGCCAGACACCGAGCGGGCCGTATCCCAGCGGCCCGAGGAGGACCAGTGCCACACCCAGCCGGACCGGGATGAAGGTGGTCCCGGAGACCACCAGCGCCACACCCGTTCGACCGGCGCCGCGGAACACGCCGCTGTAGATGCGGGCGGCGGCCTCGAACCCGTACGCCGGTCCGACGACCCGCAGGAAGTCCGCGGCGTGGCCGACGACGGCCGTGTCGGTGGAGAAGACGCTGGCGACTGGTTCGGCCGCCACGACGACGAGCAGTCCCACGCCCGTCAGCCCAGCGAGCGGGACGACAACGGCGAGTCGGGCCGCACGCCGGGCCCGCGCCGCCTCCCCCGCGCCGAGGTTCTGCCCGACCATGGTGATGGTCGCCGCCGAGACGCCGATGGCCGGGAGGAACATCAGGGACGTGACCCGCTCGCCGATACCGAAGCCGGCCACGACCGCGGCGTCGAACCGACCGACGAGGAACAGCGATGCCGTCACGGAGACCGCGATGGCGCCAGTTTCGAGGGACGCGGGGACCCCGACCCGCGCGACGCGGCCGAGGAAGGCGCGGTCGGGGCGGAGGTCCGCGAGCGCGACGGTCGGCTCGACCCGCCCCGACAGCAGGAGCGCGACTCCAGCCACCGCAGCCAGGCCTCGCGCGAAGAGCGTCGCGATGGCGGCGCCCTCCAGCCCGAGCGTCGGGACCGGTCCCAGCCCGAAGATGAGCACCGGGTCCAGCACCAGGTTCAGCAGCACCGACGCCAGCACCACCAGCAGCGGCGTCAGCGCGTCGCCGTACCCCTGGAGGAGTGCGGAGAACGTGTACGCGAGGAACAGCAGCGGGAGGCCGGCGAGGATGTACCCCATGTACGAGAGCGCGAGGCCGCGAGTGAGCGGGGCCGCACCCATGGCCCGGAACAGCGGGCCGATGCCGACGGCGCCGATGGCGGCCACGACGAGCGCTGCGAGGGTGCTGAACGCCAGCGTCTGCCCGGCGACGAAGGACGCCTGCCGGCGCTCGCCCGCGCCCTCGTGCTGGGCGACGAGGATGCGGCCGGCGGCCGAGACACCGGAGCCGAGCGCGACGAACAGGAAGACCAGTGGGAACGAGAACGTGAGCGCCGCCAGTTCCGCGCTGCCGTAGCGCCCGACCCAGAACGTGTCGGTCAGATTGTAGACCGTCTGCAGGAGCGTTGTCGCGACCACGGGGAGCGCGAGGTGGTAGAGTGGCCAGCCCACGGAGCCGCTGGTGAACTCCAGTTCGTCGCGCGAGCGGAACGGTGACCGCACACCGGGGCCTGTGGCCGGCGGGCGGATAGTCGTCGTGGTCACGCCCTGTGAGCACAGCCTGAAGCGACACCGACATGCGGGGGGCGGACGAAACGTCGTCCATGGCGACAGCCGACGCCGGGCCCCTCTCACGGACAGCGAAGGAGTACCCACGAGCGCTCACCGCGGTCCTCACCGTCGTCGGGTACGCGCTGGTCATCGGGACCCTGTACGTGGGACTCCCCATCTACCCCACCATCAGCCTCGAGACGGTCAACCTCCTCTCGCACGCCATCGCCGTCATCAACACGACCACGGTCGTCCTGCTGCTCGCGGGCTGGAAGTTCATCCGTGACGGCGACGTGCGCAAGCACCGTGCCGCGATGGTCGGCGCGTTCACGCTCATCCTCGTCTTCCTCGTCCTCTACCTGCTGAAGACCGGTGGCGGCGGGCAGAAGGAGATAATCGCCCCGGACGGCCCGACCATCGCCTACCTCCTGATGCTCGCCATCCACATCCTGCTCTCCGTGCTGGCGGTGCCGCTCGTACTGTACAACATCATCGTCGGACTGACCCACACGACTCCGGAGATCCGCGAGACGGCCCACGCCCGGGTCGGTCGGTGGGCAGTCGCGGTCTGGTCGGTCTCGCTCACCCTGGGCGTCGCCGCGTACGTCCTCCTCAACCACATCTACACGTTCGAGTTCGTCCGGTTGCTGGTCAGGGTTCCCGCTCCGTTCTGACCGACCCGTTCTTCGACCCACTCGTACCACGGGTGGCGGGTCCGTCCGACTCCGACATCCCGGAGGCCATCGGTCCCTTCTGAGCTCGCTTGCGCGACATCCGACGGGTCACCCGTCGGCGCATCCGCCGGACCCGTGTCTTCCGGGCGTGGGTGTCGAGCCGCCAGCCGGCGGCGACCAGCAGCGACGCGACGACGGCCGCCACGACGGCCGTCATGAACACGGCGCCGGGGTCGTCGAGGAACGCCGACAGCCCGTCCAGCGAGGCGGTCACCGAGACGGGGCGGGCCAGCACCGCGACACCCATCAGGTAGAACCCCTCGGCCAGCACACCCGTCGGGAGTTTGCGCCGCAGGAAGGAGATGCCGGACCAGAGCGTCGTGGCGACGGCCGCCACCGCGTACAGCGGAAGTCCCGCGACCGGCGTCGAGAGCGGCAGCAGGGCCCACCCCACGAACCCGCCTGCCGCCACCGCCGTCAGCATCCCAATGAGCAGTGTCGGCGCGGGGACATCCGACTGGTCCTCCCCGTCCCCCGAACCAGGGTCGTCCACCCGCTGTCCGACTGCATCGGTGGTCATTACGTACTCTACCATCTCCCCGGTATATAGGTGCGACCGCCACCTCGACGAACCGAATCCGACCCCGGACATATTCGGCTCCGTCGGTCCGACCGGGCTCGATGGTGACCTGGTCGCACGGTCTCTGCCGGGGCGCTACCGCCGGTCAGAGCGCATCGAGTAACTCACTCGGGTCGTCGGCCCAGGCCTGTCTCTCGGCCCACTCGCGCAGTTCCACACCCACCTCCCGGACCTGGTCTTCGAGTTCGGCCTTGCCCTCGGCCGCCTCGCGCTCGGTGACGACCGTCCAGCCGCCGGCATCCGAGGCGTCGCCGTCCGCGTCGACCGCCAGGACGTAGCCCGCGGCGACGACCTTGGCCTCCGTGACGAACACGACGGCGGGGACGAGGCGGCGGTCGCTCTCGGAGAGGTCGTAGACACCGGCTGGAACGAGCGTCCGGAACTGCTCGCTGTTCTCGAGGTCGCGGCATTCGGACAGACTGAGTGGCCGTGCAGGGAGCGAGGCGAGGTCCATACGTCCGGGTCGGACGGTCGTAGATAAAGACGTTCCCACAGCGACCGACAGACGTTATCAAGTTAATCGAGATATTATCTGATAACCACCGGAACACCAGCAGAATGGGGGACGCTCTGGCAAAAATCGGGCGTCAGTCCGTGTTCGGAATCGCGTACGCGCCGGCGACGAAGAACACCACGGCCAGCGCCGACAGCACGCCCAGTTCCAGCAGTGGTCCGCTCGCCTCGAAGACGTTCGCGTTCGGCGTGAACGACGCGAGCTGGCCGGGCGGCCGGTACGTCGCCTCGCGGATGCCGCGGGCGAAGTAGGTGAGCGGCGAGAGGTACCGGTACGGCGCGAACCACGCCGGCAAGAGGTCCGGCGGGACGAACGTCTCGGAGAGGAACAGCAGCGGAAGCGCGATACCGTTCGACGCGGCGACCACGCCGTCCTGCGAGTCGGCGATTCGCCCGAGGATGGCACCCAGGCCACAGAACAGCGCCACGGCCAGCGCGATGAACGGCAGCAGGAGCGGCGACGGCGTCAGCGACCCCGCCGCGCCCGTCACCAGCACGACCAGCACCAGGATGAGGACGGCGGCGGCGCCGATGATGCCGACGTTGACGATGGTCTGTGCGAGCAGCCACTCGGCGCGAGAGAGCGGGGTCGTCGCCAGCTTCTCGAAGCGGTTCCCCTCGCGGTGGCGCGCCACCTCGCTCCCGACCCGCGAGAGCGGCGTGAACAGCACGACGACCGCGAGGTAGCCGGGGACGTAGTAGCCCGCCGGCTCGGTGAACAGCCCGCCGCCCGTCGGCTGGGTCTGGACCAGCGCGCCGAAGATGAGGATGATGATGGCCGGGAAGAAGAACGTGAAGAACACCGCCGTCCGTCGCCGCAGGAACGCCTTCGCGGCGGCGGTGACCTCGCTCCCGACGCGGCCGAGCGCGCCCATCAGGGCTCACCTCCGCGGCGGGACGACGCTCCGGCGGGGACCTGCCCACGCCGCCGGGGGACCGGCTCGCCGCCGGCGGTCACCTCGGTCCCGGTCAGCGAGAGGTAGACGTCCTCCAGGTCCGGCTGCTTCCAGGTGAGCGCCTCGTAGGGCACGTCCTCGGTTTCGAGTGTCTCGACCACGTCGCCGATGTCGCGGGGGTCGATGCCCGTGATCGCGAGCGCGACCTCGTCGGGGACGAGCTGGTAGCCCGCCATCTCGAGCGCGGTCGCCGCACGCCCCTCGGCGTCCTCGGGCACGTCGAGTTCGAGACGGCTGTCCCCGCCGTGTGCCGCGACGAGCTCCGCTGGCGGACCCACAGCGACGAGCTGGCCGTCGGCGAGCAGCCCGACGCGGTCCGCGAGCGCCTCGGCCTCGGCCATGTCGTGTGTCGTGAGGAGGATGGTCGTGCCACCGTCCGCGAGGTCGGCCAGCAGCGACCAGAGCTGGCGCCGGCCGGCCGGGTCGATGCCGGTCGTCGGCTCGTCGAGGAACAGTACGTCGGGGTCGTTGACGAGCGCGGTCGCGACGCAGGTCCGGCGCTTCTGCCCGCCCGAGAGGTCCTCGTACGGCTTCCGGGCGTCGGCGCCCTCGAGTCCCACGTCCGCGAGCACGTCGTCGGGGTCGCGAGCCGCGTCGTAGAGGCCGGCGTAGTAGGCCACCAGTTCCCGCGCGGTGAGTCGCTCCGCGGGGTCGAACTCCTGCGGGAGGAGTCCCACCCGCTCGGGGTCCACGTCCGCCGGCGCCTCGCCCAGCACCTCGACCCGGCCGTCGACGACGGTGGTGCCGGTCAGGGCACGGACGAGCGTCGTCTTGCCGGCGCCGTTCGGTCCCACCAGCGCGTACACCTCGCCCTCGGCGACCGACAGCGAGACCCCGTCCAGCGCGACCGTCTCGCCGTACCGCCGACGTACCTCTTCCGCGAGGATGACCATGTTGGACCGCGCTTCGGCGGGTCCACCGATAGGGGTTTCCGTCCGGTCGCGTCCGGCACCCCGCTCGTCGTTCTCGTCTCCTGCCCTGTCACACACCGCTTGATACACGGGTCGGGGGGAATCCGCCCAGACCGCTCCTTCCTGTCGCCAGATGGCCTCACGGCCGTTCCGAGCAGCTACTGTGCGGGACGCCAACAGGGGCAACCGTTTTGTCCCTCGACAACGCAACTCGTGCAGGACCGGGGAAGAACCATGATAGACCTCACCCTCGACATGGAGCAGTACGACTGCCCGTTCATCGCTGCCACCGAAGCGCAGCCGGTGTCGTTCTCGGCGGTCAACTGGGAGTTCGAGGGCGGCCACGAGGGGCGGCTGGAGACGCGGATGCTGGTCGAGGGCGACGACGACGGCGCCCTCGAGGCCGGGCTGGACGTGCTGCGCGGCCACGACGGCCTGCGTGAGTGCGGCCTTATCTCGAAACAGGACGACGTGGCCCACATCCGGACGGTCATCGACGAGACGACGGCGATGCGGACCATCCGTGACCACGACGGCTACATCACTGGCCCGTTCCACATCGAGGCCGGCAGCGAACTGTGGCACGTCGGCTTCGACCACGACTCGACGGCCGAGCAGGCCCTCGCGGGGCTGGAACGGGAGAACGAGTTCGAGGTGGTCGCGCGCGACCCGGTGAACGAGGCCGAGGTGACCGGGTTCGTCGAGAACGTCGGCGCGGCCATGACACTCATCCAGGGCTGTCAGGACCTGACCGACACCGAGCGCGAGACGCTGGAGGCGGCCGTCGAGCGGGGCTACTTCCGCTCACCCCGCGGCGCGACGCTGGGGGACCTCGCCGAGGAGTTCGACGTCTCGAAACCGGCCGTCTCGAAGCGCCTCCGCCGCGGGCAGGAGAAGGCCGTCAGCCGGATGGTCAAGGCGATGGAGGAACTGGACGAATAGCTCGCCCCGGCTCAGTTCAGCTCCCGCTCTACCCGGTCGTAGTAGGCTGAAACTGCCGCGTACAGGGCCTGCCGCCGCGGACCGTGCATGGCGTAGTGGTCGGCGCCCGCCAGCTCGGTGTACTCCTTCCGGTCGGCCGTCGTGCCGAGGTCGTCGTACAGGCCGAGCGCGTCCTCGCGGACGGAGATGGCGTCGTCCGTCCCGCGGAGGACGAGCGCCGGCACCCCGACCGCGGCCGCGTCGTAGACGGTCTCGCCCTCACAGGCCATCGCCGTGTCGGCCAGCGACCCCGACTGGGCGATGTACGTCTCGTCGTCGACACCCTGGTTGGACTCGACCTGTGCGCGCCAGACGGCCTCGAACAGCGGGTCCTCGCCGGACTCGGTGACGCCCTGGCGCTCGCGAACGCCCTCGTAGTGCTGGTGGTAGTAGGCGTCCAGTCCGGCGTCGACGCCGAGCGCCGTCGTCACCTCCTCGAAGGTCCACGGCGGACGGTGGACGGGCGCGACCTGCGTCAGCGAGTCGACCGGCGCCGCGTCGGCGTGGTGGGCGAGGTAGTAGCCACAGATCATCGTGCCCCACGAGACGCCGAGCAGGTGGACGGTCTCGAACCGCGCCCGGGCCGCGTCGACCGCCGCGGCGATATCCCGGGCCGCCGTCGGCGCACGAACGGGCGGCTCGTTGGCCTCGGGGGGGTCGTCCAGTTCCGGAGGGCGGTCGCTGTCCCCGTAGCCACGAACGTCCAGTGCCAGTGCGGTGCGGCCCTCGCGGGCGGTCGCGGCCAGCCACGAGTAGGAGTCGTCACCCTCGACCGGGGGTGCGAACAGCGCCCGCGAGTTCGTGATGGAGCCGTGGACGTGGAGGACCGCGGCGCCCCCGTCACCACCGGTGGCGGGCTGCTCCCACAGCCGCAGGTCGGTCCCGTCGGCTGCCGTCACTGTCGTCGGTGTCGGCTGCATGGCTTCGGATAGCGACCCGGGCACCCTGTATCGCGGGGTTCACGTGTGAACCTCTGGCCGTCACTGGCCGGCACGTTCATATGTTAACCCGGGGAGCGAAGCCCGTGCGTTCGTACTATCGGGTAGTGCCATGGAACGACAACGACTCACACGACGCAAGGCGCTGGCTGGACTGGCAGCGGCAGGTATCGGCGGCCTCGCCGGCTGCACCGGCGACGGCGGTGGAGACGGCGGCGGGGGCGATGGCGGGGACGGGTCCGTGAGCGGAACCGTCAAGATTGGCGTCCTCCAGCCCCTCTCCGGGAGCCTCAAGTACTACGGCCAGCAGGCCATGTACGGCTTCTACCAGGGGCTCAACTACAAGGGTGACGAGCAGTTCACCCCCGAGGCCTCGACCGGGACGAAGACGACCACCATCGGCGACGTGGACTACGAACTCATCGTCCGCGACACCGAACTGAAGGCCGACACCGCACAGTCCGCAGCCCAGGACCTCGTGAAGAACGAGAGCGTGGACCTGCTGTTCGGCTGTACCTCGTCGTCATCGGCCAGCCGCGTGGCGACGACGGTCTCGAAGCAGGCGAACGTCCCGACGCTGCTGGGCCCCGCCGCGTCGGCGGACATCACGGCCAACAGCGAGACCTGCGGCGCGCCCGTGTTCCGCACCAGCGAGAACACCGCGATGGACGCCCGCTCGGGTGGGAAGTACGTCGCCGACAACACCGACGTCTCGAAGGTGTACCTGTTCGGTGCGGACTACTCGTTCGGGAAGGCCGTCGTCAACAACTACCGGACGGTTCTGGAGGCCAACGGTGTCGAAATCGTGGGCGAGAAGTTCTTCCCGCGGGGGTACAAAGAGTGGCAGGGCCCTCTCGATAACGCCGAGAGCGAGGGTGCCGAGGGAATCGTCGCCGGGTTCACCGTGCAAACGCTGCCGGCGCTGTTCACCTCCTTCCTCAACGGCGACTACTCGTACAAAGTGTTCGGCGGGTTCGCCACGCAAATCACGACCGGCATCGTGGGGCAGACACTCCAGAAGGAGCTGGGCAAGCCCCTGACGAAGGAGAAGCTAGCGAACGCCAACCTTGGCCCATTCACCACGCGCTACCACTGGAACCAGTACGACAACGAGATCAACAGCGCGTTCGTCGACAGCTACACGAGCGCCTACGGCATCGTCCCGGACCTGTTCACCTCGGGAACGTTCACCGCCTCCTCGGCCATCGTCCAGGCCGTCGAAGCCGGCGGCTCGACGGAAGGGGCAGATATCCAGGCCCAACTGACCGGGATGACGGTTGCGGACACGCCGAAGGGGCAGGACGCCTACACCTTCCAGGAGTACAACAACCAGGCCCGCTCGGCGATGACCATCGCGAGCATGGTGCCCAACGACAACGGGAACTGGGACGCCGCCATCAAACCCAGTGACCCGGTCCAGACCATCCCCGCGGGCGAGACCACCATCCCGAAGGACAGCCCGGAGATGGGCTGCTCGCTGTAGTATGAGCGTCTTGCGGACAACGGGCCTCACCAAACGATTCGGCGGCCTCACGGCGGTCGACGACGTGGACTTCGAGTTGGCCGAGGACGAACTTTGCTCGCTCATCGGGCCGAACGGCGCCGGCAAGACCACGTTCTTCGACCTGCTGACGGGGGCACTGGAGCCGACGGCCGGACGTGTCGAACTCGCGGCCGACGGCGCCGGCGAGAGCGAGGCGAGCGGTAGTGTCGGCTGGGTCGACATGACCGACGACCCGCTCCACGCGACCGCCCAGCGCGGCCTCCACCGCTCGTATCAGGTGACCAACGTCTTCCCGACGAGTACCGTGCTCGAGAACGTTCGCGTGGCCGCGCAGGCACACGGGACGGACTCCTTCCATGGCTGGCGCAACGTCAACAGCTTCGAGCCCTACCTCGAGGAGGCCTCCGCTATCCTCGACCGTGTCGGGCTCGCGGCGAAGGCCGAGGAGCCGGCGGATACGCTGAGCCACGGCGAGAAGCGCCAACTGGAGGTCGGCGTCGCCCTCGCGGGCGATCCGGACGTACTCCTGCTCGACGAACCCAACGCGGGCGTCTCCAGCGAGTCCGTCGACGACATCATCGCACTGATCGAGGACGTGGCCGCCGACCACGCCGTCCTGCTGGTCGAGCACAACATGGACATCGTGATGAACGTCTCCGACCGTATCGTCGTGCTCAACCGCGGCGAGGTCATCGCCGACGGGCCGCCGGAGTCGGTCCGCGACGACCCTGCCGTGCAGGAGGCCTACCTGGGCGGCTACGAACCCGGGGACCTCGACGACGATGATGGGGCGGCGGACCCCACCACGGAAGCCGACGGAGGTGGGTCCGAGTGAGTCTGCTCGAGGTCGAGGACATCCACACCTACTACGGCGAGAGTCACATCCTCGAGGATGTCTCGCTGGAGGTCAAGGACGGTGAGGTCGTGGCACTCATCGGGCGCAACGGCGTGGGCAAGACCACGACCCTCCGGTCGGTGCTCCAGCTGACCGCCCCGCGCTCGGGGAGTATCACCTACCGCGGCGAGGAACTGGTCGGCAAGCGGACCCACGAGGTGGCCGACCTCGGGGTCGGGTGGATTCCGGAGGAACGCCGCGTCTTCTCGCAGCTCTCGGTCACGGAGAACATCCGCGTCGCGGTGCCGAAAGGCGGCGACGTGGCGGCGGCACTGGAGCTGACGTTCGACACGTTCCCGGCACTCGCCGAGCGGAGCGAGGCCAACGCGGGCGCGCTCTCCGGCGGGCAACAGCAGATGCTCGCCATCGCCCGCGGCCTCGTCGGAGAGAACGACCTGCTCCTCATCGACGAGCCCAGCGAGGGGCTTGCCCCGCAGATCGTCTCCGACGTGGCCGAGGCTGTCCAGAGCGCCGCCCGCGAGGCCACTGTGCTACTGGTCGAACAGAACCTCCCGCTCGCGATGGACCTCGCCGACCGCTTCTACCTGCTCGACAACGGGCAGGTCGTCGAGGACGGTGAGGCCGTGAGCGGTGTCACCGACGACGAGCGCATCCGGAGGTATCTCAGCGCATGAGCGCCCTCCTCGCCGTGCTGTCGGCCCTCCCGGCGCTGGTCGCGGACCTCGCCACGCTCCCGCTGGTGTCGTATGTCGACACGCTCGGGCAGTTCCTCCGGCCGTCGACGCTCGTCGGCGTGTTCGTCCGGGGCCTCTCGAAGTCCGCCATCTACGTGATGATCGCCAGCGGCCTCACCCTCGTCTTCGGCTTGATGGGCGTGCTCAACTTCGCCCACGGCTCGCTGACGATGATCGGTGCGTATCTCGGCGGCCTGGTGATGGTGCTCGCGGTGACCGGTGCCAGCGGGACCGTCTCCCGGTTCGCGTTCTTCCTGGTCGCGGTACTGCTCGTGTTCGGGGCACTCTCGGCGCTGGGTGGCGTCATCGAGGTCGGGCTCATCCGGCCGCTGTACGACCGTCCGCCCATCTACCAGATACTGCTGACGTTCGGCGTGACGCTGGTGCTCGATGAACTCGTGCGCATCGTGACGCTGTTCTACGGCCTCCAGCCCATCTCGGAGTGGCAGGCCGCACTCGGTACCAAACCCGAACCGCTCACGGCGACCATCAGGCTCGGGTCGACCACGGTGAGCGGTCTCGCGCTGTTCGAAATCCTGTTCGGCGTCGTCACCGTCGCTGCGGTGTGGGCGTTCCTGACCCGGACGCGCTACGGACTGGTCGTCCGTGCGGGCAGCGAGGACAGTGAGATGACCGAAGCGCTGGGCATCGACGTTCGTCGGGTGTTCACGACCGTCTTCGCGCTCGGGACCGGCATCGCCGGTATCGCCGGCGCGCTACTGATGTGGGACCCCGTCTGGGGGGCCAGCGTCCCGCTCGCCGCGGAGACGCTCCTGCCGGCGTTCGTGGTCGTCATCGTCGGCGGCCTCGGCACCTTCCGGGGGACGGTCGTCGCGGCGCTCATCGTCGGGATGGTCGACGCCGTGACGACCTGGTGGTTCGTCAACGCCATCGAGTTCACCGGCCTTCCGGAGATGTTCATCTTCCTCATCCTCGTGGTCACGCTCGTCGTCCGGCCACAGGGCCTGTTCGGCGTCGCGGAGGTGGGGGGCCATTAGCGACCCCGACCGCGCGCCGGACGAGGCGAGCGACGCGCCGGGGGCGACCCGTGGCGACGGCGGCGAACCCGTCGACGGCACGGCGACCGCGACCGACTCCGACGAGGGGGAGACGGACCCGCCCGCAGCCATCGACCTCGGCCCGGAGCGGGCCTGGTGGCGGCAGTACGCCGAGGAACACGTCGCACATCTCGTCGTCATCGTGCTGCTGGGGCTCTATCCGCTCCTCCACAGCGCGCTGGTCGCCTCACCCGTCGGTGCGGAGGCGGTGATGCTCCTGCCGGACGTGGAGACGATGACTGCGGTGCTGTACTTCGGGCTGTTCGCGATGAGCTTCGACTTCATATCGGGCTACACGGGCTACCTGTCGTTCGGTCACGCGGTGTTCTACGGCACCGGCGCGTACTTCGTCATCGTGGCGGCGAACGGGAAGCTCCCGCTCGTCCCCCACACGACGCCGTTCCTGCTGTTGCTGGTGCTGGGTGGCCTGCTCGCGACGGTGCTGGCGCTGGTCATCGGCGTCGTCTCCTTCCGCCTCAGCGGCGTCTACTTCGCGATGGTCACGCTGGGCGTTTCGCAGGTCGTCTACGTGCTCGTCCGTGACTGGGGCTTCCTCGCCTCCAACCCGCGAGACGGGCCGTTCGTCGTCGGCCCCGAGGGCGCCACCGCACCCATCTTCAGCGTCGGCGTGCCGTTCGTTGACCCGCTCAACCTCGACATCGGGGTCCTCACCGGCGACTCGGTGGTGCTGGGCCCGCTCTCGCTGGGGTCGACCGAGGTGTCGTTCTACATGGTCGGCCTGGTCGTGCTGGTGTGTTACTTCGCGCTCCAGCGGCTCGTCCACTCACCCTTCGGACGGGTGCTCGTCGCCATCCGCGAGAACGAGGAGCGCGCCCGCGCCATCGGCTACGACACGTTCCGGTACAAGCTGGCCGCGTTCGCCGTCAGCGGGTTCTTCGCGGCCGTGGCCGGCGGCCTGTTCGCCGGCTTCCGGCGCTCGGCCTCACCGGACAACGCCTTCTTCTTCCTCGTCACCGGCGACGCGCTACTGGCGGCCATCATCGGCGGCTTCGGCACCCTCGCTGGCCCGCTGTTCGGGCGCCTGCTGGACGAGACCGTCCGGGAGTTCCTCTCGAAGGAGGGCGCCGGCGGCGGCCTCCTCCCCTACCTCCGGGATACGCTCCCCGAGTCCGTCCTGACGACTGACATCGCGGGGCTGACCGTGCAGGGCGCCATCGAGACGTTCCTCAACGGGCACGCTAGCCTCTACATCGGGCTGGTGTTCGTCGCGTTCGTCCTGTTCGTTCCCGGCGGCCTCCTGGGGAGCGTCCGGGAACGGCTCGGTGGCCCCATCGCGAAGCAGGTGGCGGCCCGCATCCGCGGCGAGGACTGAGCCGGGTCGTGATTCACCCGGTCTCCCCGCCCGTCGCCTGCCGGGCAACCCACGCTTATATCGCCGGCCGTCGAGGACCCGGACATGAGCGAACAAGCCGAGTTCCGCGGCCTCGACGACGTCGAGACGGTGGGCGTCGTCGGCGCGGGCACGATGGGTAACGGTATCGCACAGGTGAGCGCCACCGCGGGCTACGACGTTATCATGCGCGACGTGGAGTCGGCGTTCGTCGAGCGCGGCCTCGACGCCATCGACGACTCGCTCTCGCGTCTCGTCGGGAAGGACGCCCTGACCGACGAGGAAGCCAACCTCGCCCGCGACCGTATCACCGGGACCACCGACCTCGCCGACCTCGCCGCCGCCGACCTCGTCGTCGAGGCCGCGCCCGAGGAGATGGACCTCAAGCGCGACGTGTTCGCCGACCTCGAAGCGGTGACCGACGAGGATGTTGTCCTCGCCACGAACACCTCCACCCTGTCGGTGACGACCATCGCCGCGGCCACCGACCGCGCGAACCTCGTACTGGGCCTGCACTTCATGAACCCCGTCCCGCTGATGGAGGGTGTCGAGCTGGTCGTCGGCGAGCGCACCGACGATGCCGTCGTCACGTTCGCGCACGACTTCGCCGAGTCGCTCGGCAAGGAGACCTGGGAGGCCGACGACAAGCCGGGATTCGTCTCGAACCGCATCCTGATGCCCTGGATAAACGAGGGCGTCCGGGCGTACGACGAGGGGGTCGCCACGAAGGCGGACATCGACCGGGGGATGAAACTCGGGACGAACGTGCCGATGGGCCCGCTCGAACTGGCCGACCACATCGGGCTGGACGTCTGCCTGCACGCTACCGAGACGCTCCACGAGGAACTGGGCGACCGCTACACGCCAGCGTACCTGCTCAAGCGGAAGGTCGAGGCCGGCGACCTGGGGAAGAAGACCGGGCGCGGGTTCTACGAGTACGACGACTGAGCCCCGGCGTGGGTGCCGGGGACCTATCGGACCCGCTCGCGCACCCGTCGGACGACCTCGTCCGGGTCGTAGTCCTCGTCGGCGACATCGAAGACCCGCTCACCGTCGACGCGAACGACGAACACGCCGCCGTCGCCGGTGACGAGCGCGACGCGGTCCAGTTGCTCGCGGAAGGTACTCAACAGGAGGTGCTGGAGGTCGGCCGCTCGTTCGAGGTGGCCACAGGGGACGCAGTACTCGATCTCGACGCTGGTCATATCCGCGGTTGTCGCGCGAGCGGTTTGTGGGTGTCGACCCCACGGAGTTGTTCGAACCCCACATTCGAGGGCTCGCAGGGAACGAGAAGTGGCCTGGCTATGGCTCCAGATAGCCGAGAACTAGCTCGTATCTTTTTGTCACCTGCTACCGAAGTGCGCTTCAGGTGCAAGATACCATGGAGAAGAACGTCGGTGGATACGACCGAATCGCGCGGCTCGTCGTCGGGCCGATACTGCTCATCGTCGGTGTGGCGGTCCTCGGGGGCTTCCTCTCGATAGCCAGCGGCACGACAGCGACGGCCATCGGCGTCGTCGCGGCCCTCGTCGGGGCCATCCTGCTCGTCACGGGGGCGACACAGACCTGCCCACTCAACTCGATTCTGGGCGTCGACACGTTCAGAACAGCGAGATAGACTTCGGAATTCTATTCATATTCCGCCATCTCCATTCTTGTCGGACACGTCTTGAGATTCGTGCCGAGCTCTACAGTATATCTCGTTGATAACGGAGTTACACCGACTGCCGAAGTGCTCGCAGGTCGGCCATCGTCGGCCGCCAGACCAGCAGGACGACGGTGACGACGAAGACCACCGAGGAGAGGAGGTATGACTGGGTGTAGGCCGCTGCCGCCACCGCGCTCGTGCTCCCGACGAAGCCCGAGACGATGCCCGCGATGACCGGGAGCGTGCAGGAGACACACGAGAACAGCCCCAGCACGCCGCCCACGACCGAGGACGCCGTGTCCAGAACCGTCGCGTAGACGAGGTAGGCAAGCGAGAGATAGCCGACCAGTTTGAACGGGAGGAGCGCGAACTGGACTACCGACCCCCCGTAGATGACGGCTGGGCCCCAGCCCGGCGGGATGGACTCGAAGGCCACGCGAAGCCCCGTCGCGGGGCCGGCGCTCGGACCGTACAGTCCCCCGAAATAGCCCAGGACGAGGAGGTAGCCGCCGGCGAGGAGGCCAGCGCCCAGGCGCTGGCGCATCGTACCGGCCGCGGGGGAGACCCGGAGGACCCCCCAGAGCGCCGCGTTGATCCAGACGAACGGGACCAGATAGAAGACCGGTCGGGTGATGATCGGTGTCTCCACGAGGAGGTACGCCAGCAGAATCAGCAGTTCGGTGTTGAGCACGACCGCCCACCAGACGGCTGTCTCGCGGCTCGGCCGGAGCGCCGCGAGTCGTGCCTCGATGGTACTCATCACCCTCGCGTTGCATCCGGAGTGGCTTCAACGGCACGTGTCATCGGTGCCGCGACCCCTGCCCGGAACCGGACCGGGGTCATCACACGACCAGCGCGTCGACGACGATGGCCAGCAGCAGCGCGCCGAGGTACGCGTTGGACGCGTGGAACGCGCGGAAGGCGGCGCCCTCGGAGCGCTCGTAGTGGAGTCGGACGACGGCGACGAGGAAGACGGCCCCGAGCGCGACCGTCGTGGCGGCGTAGAGCCAGCCCAGGGTCGTCAGCTCCGCGAGGACCGTCGCGGCGAGCAGCGTCGCCGCGAGGTACAGCAGGATGTGCTTGTGGGTGACCGTCTCCCCGCGGACGACCGGCAGCATCGGGAAGCCACCGCGCTCGTAGTCGTCACGGTAGGCCAGCGCGAGGTTGTAGAAGTGCGCGGGCGTCCAGAGGAAGATGACACCCGCCAGAGTGAGCCCCGGGAGCCCGATATCGCCGGTGACGGCGGCCCAGCCGATGAGCGCCGGGAGTGCGCCCGCCGCGCCGCCGATGACGGTGTTCTGGACGGTGTTGGGCTTGAGGACGAGTGTGTAGATGACCGAGTAGAACACGATGGCTGCGAGGCCGAGCGCCGCCGCGAGGAGGTTCACCGACAGGAAGGCGCCCAGTGCGGCCACGGTGAGGAGGCCGCCGAAGGCGAGCGCGTTCCGGACCGGGACCTCGTGGGTGGCCACCGGGCGGTCGGCGGTGCGCTCCATCCGCTTGTCGATGTCGCGTTCGAGGACGTGGTTGTACGTCCCCGAGGCGCCGATAGCGAGGACGCCGCCGCCGAGCGTCGCCGTGACGACAGGGACCGAGAGGCTGCCGGGCGTCGTCGTGGCTGCGAGGGCCATCCCGGCGGAGGCGACGAGGCAGAGCAGCCACATCAGCCGCGGCTTCATCAGCTGGACGTACGCACCGACGACCGCGCGGAGATGGGCGACTCCGGAGAGTGACGGCCGGGACGACTCGGCCGCCGCGTCGACCGGCTTCGGCCGTTCGAGGTCGTCCGGGTCCCGGACGGCCGACGTGTCGTCGGTTCCCGTCTCGGCCTCGAGGTGCCACGCCAGCGCCAGGACGAGCGCGCCGAAGATAGTCATGCCGACCAGCAGGTGTCCGTTCGAGACGAGCGGGCCGGCGCCACGGGTGGCGACGAGGGCCCCCACCGACACCTGCACAGGGAACAGCGCGAGCGCGGCGAGGAGCGCGGCCGTCACCCGCCGGTCGGCGTCGGCCCGGACCCCGACGACGGCCGTCACGAGGACGAGGGCGCCCACGAGCGTCGCCACGGCCCGGTGCCCGAGTGCGACCAGTACGGCGGGCTCGGAGAGGTCGGCCCCGGCACAGCCGGGCCACGAGGAGCAGGCCCGTGCGGCCTCGGCCAGCGCCGCGGTCGCCCCCACGACCACCAGCAGGTAGACGCCGAGGACAGATGCGGCCAGCAGGGCCGTCAGCCGGGATTCGCCGCCGGTCCCGAGAACGGCGCGTGGGTTGGAGAGGGACACGGATACCACTTCTCTAGGTCTTGCCGCCCGGGGACTTAGCACCCACGCTTTTCGCGTGACGGCGAGTCGGCAGGTTCTTACACGGCAGTTCCTAACCCGGGGATATGAACCTCAGGCGCGCCGTCCTGCGGGCCGCTGTCGGGGTCGCGCTCCTCGCCCTTCTCGGTGCGATGCCCGTCGCGGCACAGCCGTCCGTCAACATCGAGCTGATAGACAACCTAAACGAGAAGCTCCTGTACGTCGCCATCCCCATCACGGTGCTGGTAGAGGCCATCCTCTTCTACACCGTCTACAAGTACAAGGACAACGACGACCCCAAGCCCACCCAGGAGAACCGCCGGCTGGAGATCACCTGGACCGTCGCCACGGCCATCATCCTCCTGTTCGTCGGCTTCGCATCCTATCAGGTGCTCGGCAACGTCGCCATCGGCGGTGTCACCGCGGCCACCGTCGACGACCCGGAGGTCGCCCAGCAGAACGCCGAGGTGACCCACTACGACGGCAAGGGTGCCTACATGCCTGCCGCATCCGACCTGCCCGGTGAGGGCGACCCCGTCCAGGTGGAGGTGGTCGCGAAGAAGTACTTCTGGACGTACAACTACACCACCGACGGCGGACAGGTATCCACGACCGGGACGATGGTCATCCCCGAGAACCGGCCCGTCGTGATGCACGTCACGTCCACGGACTGGCTCCACGCGGTCCACGTCCCGAAGCTGGGACTGAAACAGGACGCCTTCCCCGGCCACTACAACACCATCGCCACGGCGGTCACGCTCCCCGAGGGACAGGACGAGCAGTCCTACCAGCTCTACTGTGCGGAGTACTGTGGCTCCGGCCACTCCGGGATGCTCGGCAAGGTCCGCGTCGTCTCCGAGGAGCAGTACGAGCAGTGGAAGCAGGACCAGCTGAGCGGTGACTCGTCGGCCGATGTCGAGCCGAATCCCCGCGAGAACCTCGCTGTAGTTTCGGGCGGCGCGGCCTGAATCGGCGGCTGCGACTCTCCTCGTTCGTTCCGGGTCGCCTCGTTTCGCGACAGCGTTCGCCTCGCTCACACGATTACAGTGTGGGAGGGGAACGCTCCGACGTAGCAACACGAGTCCCGCAGTCCCGGGGCGCAGGACGAGAACCGGCGTGGGGGTCCGGCCGGTTCGTTCAATCGCCCGGCCCCCCACCGAACGCACCCGGCTTCACAGAGAGAACGCGTACACCAGCAGGAAGCCGAAGTAGATGAACACCAGTGCGGCGAGCGCCTGCAGCCGGAACATCCGGAGTTCCTCCTCCTCCTCCTCGCGTGCTGCTTCGTAGGCCGCGCGCTCGGCATCAGTCAGTTCGTCCCCGTGTGCCTGCCCGCGGTGGAGCGCGAGGTACGACTCGCGGTGGAACCGTCGGTCACAGGAGGGGCAGTCGTGGGGCGGGTCATCGTCGGTCGTGTCGGTGGGGGTGGTACCGGACATGGTTCAGACGAACGGCGGCGCGGCGTACGGTCGGCTGACGATCCACAGCGAGGTCATCGTGTAGAACACCATCACCGCGGTGAGCGCGTACTGACTGCGGACGGCCTGCATACGCGAGGGGAACAGGTCGTACGCGACGGCGTGGGCCACCCAGATGGCTCCCAGATGCCCCAGAAGGACGAATCCGAGCGACACCGCGGAGAACCACGTCGGGAGGACGATCGCCACGGGCGCACCTGGCGCGAGCGGCGCCGTGAGCGCCCCCAGTAGCGCGGGCGAGAGCTCGACGAAGTAGCCGAGGTAGTGGGCGACGTGGTAACCGGCGGCGATGGCGAGCAGGGACGGGGCGAACCGCCGAGCCAGCTCCGCGCGGTCGCGGTAGGACTCGGCACTCCGGCGGCCGCGGGCGATGGCATAGCGATAGAGCACGAGGAACAGCCCGAACCCGGCCAGCAGCGCGGCCGGGTAGAGCAGGGCGGCGGGAACACCGAGGTCGACGACGGCCCCCGCGAACGTGCGCCACGGCGGGGTCGCGACGAGGCCGTCGTACGTCGTGACCCACAGCAGTGCAACGACGAACGCCACGTCGCTCCGGTCGCGGACGAGACCGGCGTCCTCCAGCCCCGTGCCAGGGATTCGGACGCTAAGCGAGCCGTCCTCGTCGCGGTAGAGCGGCGCGACGGCACCGTAGGCCGCAAAGACACGGGCGACGGGGTCGACGCGCTCGAACCAGACCGGTCCGACCGTGTACGCGCCCACGAGCGTGACGAGCGTGTACGCGCCGACCACGCCCGCGAGGAGGCGCGGGTCGTCGGCGAGCGGGCTCACCACCTCGAGCCAGACGAACCCAAGCAGGCCGAGGACCGCCGGCCACGACGCCAGCCGGTCGGGATACGAGACGGCCGGTGCCGGGAGCCGCTCACGGAGGTCGAGCGCGACCCGCCACGGGTTCAGCGCCGGCCAGGAGTCCCCGACGAGGTAGGTCGTCATCGTGTATCCAGCCCACCAGCCGACCCAGACGACCAGCACCGCGAGGTTACGGAGCGGGTCCGCGGGACCGAGCGTCCCGACGACGAGAACCGCGCCGAGGCCGACGAGCCCCACCAGCCGCGCGGCGACCGTGAGCCCCCTGCGGAGGCCGGCCGGAAGGCCGAGGGGCCGCCGCCGGTCGTGGACCGACCGGATGAAGTCGCGGTCCGTGACGAAGCTGGTGAGGAGGAAGCTGACGCCGACGGCGCCACCGCCTGTCGAGAGGAACAGCCAGAGCGGGATGGCCAGCGAGCGGGCGGGTTCCGACCGGAGGCTGCCGCCGTGAGCGGCCACACGGCCGACCAGTGCGAGCGTGAGGCTCGCGAGGAGGAGCGATGCGCCGGCCGTCCGGAGTCGCGCGTGTCGCATCTGCCCGGCCTACGGCCACGCGATACCTGTGCCTTCCGACACACGCGCGGCGTGGCCGGCGACGGCCGCCCGCCGCCGCGCGGATGGATGCGTTTTTGTGAGTCCAACGGTGACGACACAGTATGGCAATCGAAGAAGCGGAGGACCACGGCCACGATGGGGGCCACGGTCACCACCTGCCGGCGGTGGAGGACTGGCCCAAGGGGTTCGGCGAGGCCTCCTGGTGGCCGTTCATCACCGCACTCGGCGCGGCGGGCTTCTACATCGGCGCATCGTTGTACGTCATCGCCACGCGAACCGACCTCCTCGGTATCGCTGTCGGGCCCGCGTTCTTCGTCGCGAGCACCTTCGTCTTCCTGGCCGGTCTGTACGGCTGGGTCTACCACGCCTTCGTCAAGGCCTACTGGGACGGAGAGGGACACAGCCGCGGCCTGAAGTTCGCGATGGTGCTGTTCCTCGGGAGCGAGGTCGCGACCTTCGGTGCCGGCTTCGTCTACTACTTCTTCATCCGCACGTCGGCCTGGGACAACCTCCCACATCTCGTCGAGAGCGGGAACATCCTGGGGAGCCTCGTCATCATCAACACCATCATCCTGGTCATCTCCTCGATCACGCTCCACTACGCCCACATCGCGCTCCACAAGGGCAAGCGCAAGCAGTTCATCCGCCTGCTCGGCGTGACGCTCCTGCTGGGTGTCGTCTTCATCGGCGGGCAGGTCTACGAGTACTACGAGTTCATCGTGCACGAGGGCTTCACCATCACCGAGGGCGCCTACGCCTCCGCGTTCTACGGCCTGACGGGGCTGCACGGCCTCCACGTCAGCCTGGGCGCGGTCCTGCTGGGCATCGTCTTCGTCCGTGCGCTGTACGGCCAGTACGACGCCGGACACGACACCTCGGTCTCGACGGTCTCGATGTACTGGCACTTCGTCGACGTGGTCTGGGTCTTCCTCGTCGTGGTGCTGTACGCGGGCGCCATCGTCCTCGGCTGAACCGTCACCGATCACTTCGTCGGCTGAACCGTCACCAACCGCTCGTTGTTCCTCGATACTTCCTCCCGACGGCTACCGACGGCCATTTGAGCACCGCGTCCCTCGACACCGTATGGACGAGCGTTCGTCGCAGGAATCGTCGGCCTTCACCGGTACGGATGTCGACGACGCGCCCGAGCCACGGTCCACCGACGCCCCCGACCCACGCCCGACCCCGGACGGCACCGAGGACGGGCCGACGCGGGTGAGCGCGTGGCCGCTGGTCGTGGCGCTCGGACTGACAGTCTCGGAGGTCGGGGTCTTCATGGGCGTCTACCCGCTCGCCGTGGGCGGCCTCGTGCTGTTTGTCGCCAGCGTGGCCGGCATCACACACGAGGCCGGCTACACCGACCGGCCGTGGCGGCTGGCCGGCGCGCTCGGGGTCGCGCTGGTCGCCGTCGGGGTCTGGATGGTAGCCACGCAGGTCCCGCTGGCGGTCGGCCCCATCCTGACCGCCGTCGAACAGGCCGACGGAATCGTGCTCCGCGGGTTCTCGGTGGTCGGCGCCGGCCTCATCGCCACGGTCGGTGCGGTCGTCGTCTCGGCGATGGGGAGCGGCGGCGGCACCGAGGCCTTCCCGGCCTGAGCGCAGCGAGCGTGTGCGGGGAACCGCCCCGCGGCGAAAGGAAAGGTTGTAGTTCGTCCCCGGGAACCCACCAGTATGGCAAGCGAATCGGAGGCGAAGACGTTCGACCGCGAGACCCTGCTCGACCTCGTGGTCAACGCCATCCCGCTCGGCATGATCCTCTTCTTCGTGGTCGTGTTCGTGCTGATAAACCCGTTCGGTTCGAGTCCGGTCAACACCGCCATCCAGCTCAGTCTCCTCATCGTCCCGTTCGTCGCTCTGGCGTTCCTGACGTACGTCTCCGGGAAGGCCGTCTCCGAGGCGGAGCAGGAGCTGGAGGAGCAGGGCCTCGAACTGAGCGAGGAGGCGGGCGCGAACGAGGAGGCGAATCCCGAGACGCCGGCGGACGAGGCACACGACGAATCGCACGCCTGATATCAGCCCCGCGGTCACCTCCCTCGACAGCCGGGCCCGTTCGAACCGCCGCTGCCGCCCCCGAGCTGGGAGTACGGAATCGCGAGACGGCGTGCACGTCGCGTCGGGAACGCAACCTTTCTAACGACGCAGTCCTCACCGTTGACCATGGCAGGAGAACAGCTCGCGCTGACCGTCCTCATGGGGGTCCTGCTGGTCGCGGTGGCCGGCTTCCTCGCCCGCATGGAGGACTGGCGCTCGTACACCCCGCTCGGGGGAGCGAGTACGATCAGCGGTTCGGGCTACGGCGGCGGGCACGCGGAGAAACCCGCAGGCATCGTTCGATGGTTCACCACCGTCGACCACAAGGACATCGGCATCCTCTACGGCATCTACGCGCTCATCGCGTTCTTCTGGGGCGGGGCGGCCGTCCTCCTGATGCGTGCCGAGCTGGCGGCGCCGGGCTTCGACATCATGCAGGCCCAGTTCTACAACAGCCTGCTGACGAGTCACGGCATCACGATGCTGTTCCTGTTCGGGACGCCGATCATCGCGGCGTTCTCGAACTACTTCATCCCGCTGCTCATCGGGGCCGACGACATGGCGTTCCCCCGCATCAACGCCATCGCGTTCTGGTTGCTCCCCCCGGGCGCCATCCTCATCTGGGCCGGGTTCTTCACCGCCCCGCTCGGTATCGGCATCGACCCGGCACAGACCTCGTGGACGATGTACACGCCGCTGTCGGCCGAGCAGGCCAACGCCGGCGTGGACCTGATGCTGCTGGGCCTCCACCTGACGGGGGTCTCGGCGACGATGGGCGCGATCAACTTCATCGCGACCATCTTCACCGAGCGCGGCGACGACGTGAACTGGGCCAACCTGGACATCTTCAGCTGGACGATACTCACCCAGTCCGCGCTCATCCTGTTCGCGTTCCCGCTGCTCGGGAGTGCGCTCATCATGCTGCTGCTGGACCGGAACTTCGCGACGACGTTCTTCGCGGTCGAGGGCGGGTCGCCCATCCTCTGGCAGCACCTGTTCTGGTTCTTCGGCCACCCCGAGGTGTACATCCTCGTCCTGCCCCCGATGGGGCTGGTCTCGTGGATCCTGCCGAAGTTCTCGGGCCGGAAGCTGTTCGGCTTCAAGTTCGTCGTCTACTCGACGCTCGCCATCGGGGTCCTGAGCTTCGGCGTCTGGGCCCACCACATGTTCAGCACGGGCATCGACCCGCGCATCCGGGCGTCGTTCATGGCGGTCTCGCTGGCAATCGCGATACCATCCGCGGTCAAGACCTTCAACTGGATTACCACGATGTGGAACGGCAAACTGCGCCTCACCGCGCCGATGCTGTTCTGCATCGGGTTCATCAGCAACTTCGTCATCGGTGGTATCACGGGAGTCTTCCTGGCTGCCGTCCCCGTCGACCTCATCCTGCACGACACCTACTACGTCGTCGGACACTTCCACTACGTCGTGATGGGGATGATCGCCTTCGCCGGTATGGGCGCGCTCTACTACTGGTTCCCCATCGTCACGGGCCGGATGTACCAGCGCAAGCTGGCGAAGATCCACTTCTGGCTCTCGATGATCGGCACCAACATCACGTTCTTCGCGTTCCTGGTGCTGGGCTACCTCGGCATGCCACGCCGGTACGCCACCTACCAGTTCGACGGCGCCATCGCGCCGCTCGCGCAGGTGACGACGCTCCACCAGATCTCGACGGTGGGCGCGTTCCTCATCGGCATCGGCCAGCTCGTCTGGGCCTGGAACATGGTCCAGTCCTGGTACGAGGGTCCCGAGGTCGAGGACGCCGACCCGTGGAACCTCAAGGACGACGGCATGTTCGGCCGCGAGTTCCAGTGGTTCGAGGCGCAGAAACTGGCCGCGGACGGTGGCGACGATGAGGTCGCCGCCGACGGCGGTGAGGTCAAGACCGACGGTGGGCACCGGAAGGCCGTCCGCCGCGTCGACGAGTAGTCCGGTTCCGCTGTTCTCTCCGCGGTTCCCGTTCGTTCACAGGCTCCTCGACTCCCGACCGGCTACCCCGTGGGCCGCCAGGCGGAGAGATACCGTTAAGACGACAACGGACACGCTCCCTGGCGTGCGAGACCCTCCAGCCGAGAACCAGCGACTCTGGAACGAGTGGAGCGACGACTTCCAGGCGCTCTGGAACGCCGACACCGACGAGAGCCTCCCGCCGGCACCCTGCCCGTTCACCGACGACCCGCCCGGCGGCGAACAGCCGGCCCTCCTGCCGTCGGTCGAGGACATCGACTTCATCGAACTGGGCTGTGGCGGCGGTCAGGCGACCGTCGGGACCGCGGCCGCGGGCGCCACCCGAGCGGTGGGCGTGGACTTCTCGGGTGGGCAACTCCACCATGCGCGACCGCTGCGCGACCACTACGGCGTCGAGGCCGAGTTCGTCCAGGGTGACGTGACCGACGTGCCGCTGGCCGACGCCTCGTTCGATGCCGCCTTCTCGGGCTGGGTCCTCCAGATGGTCGATGACCTCGATGCCTACTTCGCAGAGGCCCGGCGCGTCCTCCGGGACGACGGGGTCCTCGTGTTCGACCTGCCCCACCCCTTCTACGAACTGTTCGACCCCGATTCCGGGACGCTGGAGCGGAGCTACCACGGCGACGCGCGCCGGACGATCCCCATCAGCGAGGAGTACGAGTCGGACCTGGTCGTCTTCGACCGGACGGTCGGCGAACTGCACGACGCGGCCGTCCGCGGGGGATTCGAGGTCCGGCGGATACTCGAACCCGGCAGCGATGACCCCGAGGACTACGACGAGGACCCGCTCCCCAGCAACCAGCGCGAACTGATGGCGAAGGTGCCGCGGAACCTCCGCTTCTGGGCTGTCGTGCGGTAATCAGTTCCTCCAGATGAGTTATCGAGGAGAGTATCGTATACTATCCCAGATCGGCAGATAACTGCAGCAGTTTTGATTCTCTATGCCCCACTCGACGTGAGCACCAGCACGATACCCGTGACGAACATCAGCAGCGCCGTCCCGCCCAGTATCGTGAGCAGGAGGTCCTTCTCTTCCATACGTGGAGTTGGCACAGCGAGGACAAAAGCCCTATCCTCGGCAGGCGCCCAGTTCGTGTATGACCGACGGTCCCGAGGGCGACGCCGGCGCAGGCAACCGCGAGGGCGCCGTGCCCGGCGACGAGGTGTGGGACGAGGCCGACGACGAGGTCTCGACGCTCGGCGGGAAGCGGCTCATCCTCCTCCTGTACGCCGTCGTCGTGAGCATCGCGGGCCTCACCGGCTTCCTCATCGGCGCGCTGGGCATCCGTGGCCTCCGGCCCGTCACCTTCCTCGGGCTCGTGACGTTCCAGCCGACGGCGACCGGGCTCGCGGCCTACGGGATGCTGACGATGGGGCTGGGCCTGGGCGTGATGCTGGCGCTCGTCGTCTACGTCTCGAACGAGTACGTGGACGAGGAGGCCTGAACCTGCGGGCGCAACCCGATGGACGACAGCGGGGGCCCGGAGATCGCCGGTTGTCGGAAGGGACTTACTCCAGTGTCCACTCCAGGCCTGTATGTATCACGTCGTCGTGCCCGTCGCACCGGACGACGCCCAGGTCGTCACGAAGGTGTCGACCGTGGCTGGGCTCCCCGGAGCGACCGAGGCGGTGCGGGTGACTCTGGTCCACGTCGCCGACCCGGGGACGGACGTGACGGCGGTTCCAGCGGTGGCGGACGCGATAGACCGGTTCGCGGCCGCGGAAATCGCCGTCGAGGCGGTCCGTGTCGAGGGACGACCCACCGAGGCCGTCCTCCGGGTGGCCCAGGAGCGGGCAGCCGACTGCATCTGTGTGGCGGGCCGAGAACGGTCACCCGCCGGCAAGCGCCAGCTACACCCCGCAGCCGAACGCATTCTGCTCAATGCCGACTGTCCGGTACTGGTGACGGGTGAGGAAGCGGGTGACGCGGCCGCCGACCACGTCTGACTGCGCTACCCCTGTCCGACCATCCGGTCCTCCTCCTCCCACTCGCGCTCGCGGAGCTCGTACTTCTGGACCTTCCCGGTGGCCGTCGTCGGCAGTTCGTCGACGAACTCCACCTTGCGGACGCGTTTGTAGGAGGCGAGTTGCTCCTTCGTGAACGACTTCAGCTCGTCGGCGGTGACGCCGGGGTCGTCGGGGTCACCGTTCGTCGGGACGACGAACGCCTTGACCGTCTCGCCGTACTTGTCCGACGGCGCCGGAATGACGGCGGCCTCCGAGACCGCGGAGTGGTCGTAGAGGGCGTCCTCGACCTCGATGGAAGAGATGTTCTCCCCGCCAGAGATGATGAGGTCCTTCTTGCGGTCCTGGATAGCGACCATCCCGTGCTCGTCCACGGTGGCGAGGTCCCCGGTGTGGAAGTAGCCCTCGATGCGGGCGTTGAACGCTTCCTCGGTCGCCTCGGGCTTGTTCCAGTACTTCTCCATCACCTGATTGCCGCGCACGACGACCTCGCCGATGGACTGGTCGTCCTGTGCCACGTCGTTCCCGTCGTCGTCGACGACGCGGACCTCGGTACCGAGGTAGCCCAGGCCCTGTCGTTTCTTGATGGAAAAGCGGTCGCTGGAGTCGTCGTCGAACAGCCGGCGCGCGTCACTGGTGGTGATGAGCGGCCCCGTCTCCGTCAGCCCGTAGACGTGCATCATGTACCAGCCGAACTCGTCCTCGATGGTGCGGATGGTTGCCTCCGGCGGGGCGCTCCCGGCGGTCGCACACCGGACGTCGTTGTCGCCGACGGTCACCACGTCGTTGGCGTCGTAGTAGTCCAGCAGCATGTTCAGTACCGTCGGCGCGGCACACATGTACGAGACGTCCTCGTTGCGGACGGTCTCGAATATCTCCTGGGCGTCGATACCACGGGTACAGACGTGGCGTGCCCCGGCACCCGTGATGGCGAAGATATGCCCCCAGCCGTTGGCGTGGAACATCGGTAACGTCCACAGGTAGACATCGTCGTCCGAGATGTCCTGATGGTTGCTGATGAGGTACGCGTGGATGGTCTCGGTGCGGTGGGTCCGCGAGACACCCTTCGGGTCGCCGGTCGTCCCGGAGGTGTAGTTGATGGTGCAGATCTCGTCCTCCTCCATCTCGGGACGCTCGTAGTCCTCGGCGCCCAGCCCGTCGATGACGGCATCGAAGGACTCCCAGTCACCCTCGACGGCGTCCGGGTCGTTCGTGATGAACGTCTCGGTGGGGACCTCGTCGCGGACCTGCTGGATCTTGTCCGCGTAGTCGTAGTCGGCGTAGATGGCGTCCACGCCGGCGTCGTTGAGGATGTACTCGTAGTCGTTCGGCGTCAGCCGGTAGTTCAGCGGCGTGTGGATGCCCCCGGCCTGGAAGATACCGTACGCGGCCTCCAGGTGGTAGTGCGTGTTGGGGTCCAGCACCGCCACACGGTCACCGTGCTCGATACCTCGCTCCTGAAGTACGGCGGCGAACCCGTCGGCACGCGCGCCCAGCTCGTCGTAGGTATAGCGCGTGCCGTCGGTCGCCAGCACCGCCTCGTGGTCGCCGTAGTGCCGTCGTGCCCGGTCGAGGAACTCGGTCACCAGCAGTGGCTTTCGCATAACACCACCGTCTGGGACCGGATAGAATTTAATAATGCCCCCTAGACCGCTCCCCCCTCGCCACGGGGGTTTAGACGGTGGCGCTCCAAGCGAGGACGATGCGCTCGGTGGTGGCAGTTGCCTGTGCCGTACTGCTCGTGCTCGCGGGATGCAGTGGGTTCGTCGGCTCCGGCGACTCCACCCCGAGCGAGACGTTCACGCCGGCCCCTGTCCCGGCGGACCGGGCCACGCTCGCGCCGGGCCTCGACGCCGACGGGGTCACGGCCCCCCGCCGACTCGGCAACGCCCACGGGCGGGTGCTGGACGAGCGGAGCTACCGGCTGGTCGCGAACCACACCGTCAGGTATCCGAACGGAACCGCCCGCTCGGTCCTTCGGGTCGACATCCGGCTGGACGCCGAGCGTCGGTATCTGACGACCGTGCGGGCCGGTGGGCATGCCGGGCCCGGGCTGCTGGGCCAGCCACCCGCCCGCGGGACGTTCTGGAGCAACGGGAGCGTCTACGCGGTCGCACTCACGCGGGACAACGGGACCACGTACAACCGCTTCCAGCCGCCGGACGGCTACGCCGGCACCTGGCCCTACTGGATTCGGGGGGTCGCGCTGGAGGGCGCGCCGGGCGAGGATACCACACGACTGTTCGCAGCGATCGACGTCACCGTGGTCGAGCGGACGACGGTGAACGGAACGGCCCGCTACATCCTGCGCGGCCGCGAGGCCCAGCCCGGTGAACTCCCCGTTCCGGGCGGACTGACCGACCCACGGAACGCGACCGTGCGTGCGGTCGTCCGGGACGACGGGCTGGTCGAGCGGTATCGGGTCCGGTACACCGCGAACGCCTCGACCGGGCCGGTGACGGTCGTACGTGCGGTCCGGTACGAAGGGGTCGGTGCGACGACGGTCGAGCGGCCGTCGTGGTTCGCCAGCACTCAGTAGTGCTCGGCGAACGCCTCGGCGAAGCGGTCGGGGCCGTAGTAGCCAGCCAGCCGCCCGACCACCTCGCCGTCGCGGACGAACAGCGACGTGGGAGCCGTATCGACCTCGTGAGCTCGCAGGAAGTCGTGGTGTTCGGGGCCGTCGATGCCCGCGAACGCGGTGCCCTCGGGCGCCGACTCGACGATATCGTCGAGGTCGTCCCGAAGCGCCCGACAGGGGTCACAGCCGCGCTTCATCACGACCACGACCGCGTCCCGGCCGGCGAGCCACGCGTCGGCGTCGTCGCCGAGTTCGTGGAGCATCGCCGGCACGGGCGAGGACGGCCCGGCCGCGTGGACCATCCCGACCGCCTGCTGGAGCTCCGTCGCCGTCGCGCCGTCGAGGTGTGACCGCAGCGACAGCAGCGTACACAGTTCCTCTCGCGTGATACCCAGTTCGGCGGCCTGTTCGGCCGCCGTCTCGGGTTCCATCCCGAACAGTTCACCGAGCGTCGCGTGGAACTCCTCGTCGCTGGCGTCACCGTAGGTCGCCCGATAGATGTCGCGGGTATCCTCGAACTCGGTCGTGACACCGACACCCGCGTCGTCCTCCACGAGCACGTCCGCCGCGAGGAGCGCGTCGAACAGCGCTTCCTCGTCGCGGGGAGCATCCGCCGGGGGGTCCGGCTGGTCATCGCCGCTCGTCGGCGCGTCCGCGTCCGCATCCGAATCGGCAGTGGAGTCGCCCACTGTCACACCCCCAGGTACCGCTGGCGGGTCTCCTCGTCGTCCTGGAGTTCCTCGCCGGTCCCCTCGAACACCACCTCGCCCTGGTCGATGACGTAGGCGCGGTCGGAGATGTTCGTGGCGGCGATGGCGTTCTGCTCGACCAGCAGGATGGTGGTGCCGTCCTCGCGGATACGCTCGACGGCCTGCTCGACGGTCTCGATGATCTGCGGGGCGAGCCCCTCGTAGGGCTCGTCCAGCAGGAGCAGGTCCGTCGGCTGGCGGAGCGCGCGGGCGATGGCGAGCATCTGCTGCTCGCCGCCCGAGAGTGTCCCAGCGCGCTGCTGGCGGCGCTCGTCGAGTCGGGGGAAGTACTCGTACACCTCCTCCATGCTCATCCCCTCACGGGTGGTCGCGACCGACCGGCCGAAGCGGTTGGTCGAGGAGCGCGCGACCTCCGGGAGTCTGAGGTTCTCGACGACGCTGAGGTCGGAGAACACGCGGCGCTCCTCCGGAACGAGGGAGATGCCGCGGGCCGCGATATCCTCGGGTGGGTCGCCCGTCACGTCGGTCCCCTGGAAGGAGACCGTCCCGTCCTGAACAGTGGGCGGGGTGGCGCCCGCGACGGAGCGGAGCGTGGTGGTCTTGCCCGCGCCGTTCCGCCCGAGGAGCGCACATATCTCGCCCTCCTCGACGGACATCGACAGGTCCCGGAGGATGTGGCTCTCGTCGTAGTAGGCGTCCACGTCCTCGAGTTCGAGCAGGCTCATGCCTCGACACCTCCGAGGTACGCGTCCTGCACGTCCTCGTCCTCGCGGATCTCCTCCGGGGTCCCCTCCGCGATGACGCTCCCCCGGTTCAGGACGATGATGCGGTCGGAGATGTCGAAGACGATCTCCATGTCGTGCTCGACGAGGAGGTAGGTGAGCGAGCGCTCCTGCTTGACCTCCTCGATGAGGTCGACCGTCGCCTTCGTCTCCTCCGGGGACATGCCGGCGGTCGGCTCGTCCATCAGGAGGAGGTCGGGCTCGGCGGCCAGCGCGATACCGATCTCGAGGCGGCGTTTGTCACCGTACGGCAGGTCGCTGGCGGTGGTGTCGCGCTGCCCCCAGAGGCCGACGTCCTGGAGCGTGGTCCGCGCGATGCGGTCGATCTCCGGGTAGGAGTCGAGCCGCTTCAGGAAGTTGAAGCCGAAGGCCCCGTGGTCGGCGCCCAGCGCGGCGATGCGGGCGTTGTCGAGCACGGAGAGGTCGGGGAAGATAGAGGCCTGCTGGAACGACTTCGAGACGCCAGCCTGCACGACCTCGTGTGGCTCCTTCTGCACGATGGACTCGCCCTTGAACCGGATGTCCCCCTCTGTGGGGTCCAGCCGGCGGGTGACGAGGTTGATGAAGGTCGACTTGCCGGCGCCGTTCGGCCCGATGAGGCTGACGCGCTCGTCGGGCTCGATGGACACGTCGACGTGGTCGGTGGCGGTGACGCCGCCGAACCGCTTGACGAGTCCCTGGGTCTCGAGGAGGCTCACTGGCCGTCACCTCCGTCGGAACTGGAGTCCGCCGGGGCTCGGGCCCCGGGCTCACCGCCGTCGGTCGCCGCTTCGGGCTCGGACCCACCACCGCCGATGAGGTCGGTGATGAGGTCCCGGAGCGCCCGGATGCCGCCCCAGATACCGCCCGGGAACAGCCACACGACGACGACGAACAGCAGCCCCAGCATGACGTGCCAGAGCGTACCGACGAACGTCTCCAGGATGTTCGACATGTAGAGGTAGACCCCCGCGCCGAGGAAAGCACCGAACAGGGTGCCGACCCCGCCGAGGATGCTCATGATGACGACGTCGCCGGAGACGATCCAGTAGAAGGCGCTCGCGGAGGCGGCGCCGTTGTAGATGGTGTGGAGCGCGCCCGCGAAGCCGGCGAACGCGCCCGACAGGACGAACGCCATGAGCTTGTAGCGCCAGACGTTCAGACCGACGAACTCCGCACGCTGCTCGTTCTCGCGGATGGCCTTGAAGATGAGACCGTACGGCGAGTTGAGCACCCGGTAGGCGACGGCCACCGAGATGACGACGAAGATGCCGACGATGAGGTAGAGCCACGAGGGGATGAAGCCCAGCGGCGTCAGAACCGGGACGCCCGCGTTCAGCGGGATGACCCCGAACAGGTCACCGATGGTGAGCAACAGTCCGTCCTCCCCGCCCGTGATGGGGCCGGCGGGACCGAAGATGGTGAAGTAGATCATCTGTCCGAACGCCAGCGTCAGGATGGCGAAGTAGATGCCACCGCGCCGGAGGGACAGGAAGCCGATGAGCCACGCCAGCAGCACGCCGACGATGGTGCCGACGACGACCAGTACCAGCGGCAGGTTCATGCCGGCGTACTCCACGAGGAGGCCGGCGGCCATCCCGCCGGCACCCCAGAAGGCGGCGTGTCCGAACGACAGCAGTCCGGTGAAGCCGTGGAGCAGGTCGTACCCCATCGCGAAGATGCCCCAGATGAGGATGAGCGTCGTCAGTCCGGCGTACCCCTGGATGATGTCGCTGATGACGGGCGCCTCCGCGAACAGGAACGGGAACAGCAGCACGGCCAGCGCGGTGAGGCCGATGATACGGCCCTCGTCACCGCCGAGACCGGGCACCCGAGAGGTGGCCTGCTCCGTCTCGTTCGCGGACGCGGCATCCTCGCCGGTGGCGGGCGCGGCCCCTCCATCCGTACGCAGTTCGTAATCCTCGCTCATGCGGTATCCACCTCCTCACCGAGCAGGCCCTCCGGTCGGACCAGCAGGATGATCGCGGCGATGGCGTAGATGCCGACCTGCGACCAGGGGGCGAGGTTGTAGGTCCCGATCTGCGTCTGGATGAGCGCCGCCTGCGTGATGCCGAGGATGGTGCCGGCGGCCACGGCCCCGCGGATGGAGCCGACGCCACCGATGACGACCGTGACGAACGCCGGGACGAGGATGTCGGTCCCGGCGGTCGGGTTGATGGGCGAGAGCGGCCCGGCGACGAGCCCGGCCACCCCCGCGAGCGCGGCGCCGATACCGAAGACGATGATGTACGGGCGCGAGAGTTTGATGCCCAGCAGCCGGACCATCTCGTCGTCCATCGTGCCCGCGCGGACGACGAGCCCGAAGTCGGTGTACTCGACGAGCGCGTAGACGATACCGACCAGCAACGCGGTGATGAGGATGATGTAGATGCGCCACTCAGAGATGGCCACGCCCGGAATCGGGACCGAGCCAGAGGCCCACGTGGGCTGGTTGACCGGCTGGCTGGTCGAGCCCAGCGAGACCCGGAGGATCTCCTGGACGATGATGGCCAGCCCGAACGTGACCAGTATCTGGTCGGTGTCGGGTCTGTCGTAGAACGCCCTCGCGATGAAGCGTTCGAACAGCAACCCGAGGACGAACACGACCAGGGCGACCACTATCATCCCGACGATGAACCCCATCCCCAGTCCGAGGTCGCTGAATCCGGCCTCGGCGAGGTAGCCCTCGGAGACGACGAGTCCCTGTGCGACGTACAACCCGACGTAGGCGCCGATTATGTACAGGGCGCCGTGGGCGAAGTTGACGAACTCGAGGGTCCCGAGGATGATCGACAGACCGACCGCGAGGAGGATGTAGATGGCCCCCTGCTGAAGCCCGTTGAGCAGAATCGATATCAGGTCGGCCACGAGGCTCACGATACCACCTCCGCAGAACGAAGTACGTCGGGGAACATAGTGATTGGATTGAGAGCGTCGTTACTCGTACGGCCCGAGCTCGCACTGCGCCGCGGGACCGGTGTCACACCCGTACGTGACCTGGCTCGCCTCGGTGGTGTTCACGATCTCGAAGTAGTTACCCGTCTCAATCTGGTCGGCCGGCAGCCCGCGGACGACCGGCACCGCGCGCTGGGCCTGGTGGTCGCACTTGCGCATCGTCTCCTCGCCCATGCCGATGTTGCTGTAGGAGTAATCCTCCAGCTCCTTGATGACGTCCGGCGGGTAGAAGCTCCCCGCGCGTTCGACGGCGGCGGCGTACTGGAGCGTCTGGGCGTAGGCCAGCTGGGCCGGGCCCGAGGGGATGCGGTCGTACTCCTCCTGGAACGCCGACGTGAACTCGTTCGAGGGCGTGTTGTCGATGGCGGAGTCCCAGGCGACCGTGCCGAAGACGCCCGAAATCGCGTCGCCCGCGGCCTCGGCCATCGGCCGGTTGTACAGCGGGACGACGATGTCCATCTCCTCGTCGACGCCGGCGTCGACCGCCTGCCGGACCGACTTCGCACCGTCCAGCCCGTAGTGGTTCAGCAGGAGCACGTCGGCGCCCGAGGACTGGGCGTCCGAGAGGTACGACGAGTAGTCCGAGGTGCCCAGCGGCGTGGCGACGGAGTTGACCTCCGACCAGCCCGGCCCCTCCGAGAGGAACTGGCGCATCGACTCCTCGACGGATTTGCCCCAGGTGTAGTCGGCGTACAGCTGGTAGAACTCCAGGTCCTCACCGTACTCCTCGCCGAGGACGGGCGCGAGCGCCTTCGCCGTGTGGTAGGCGTTGAACATCTCGCGGAACCCGTAGCGGACACAGTCCTTCCCGGTCGTATCGTTCGAGTGGGTCAGACAGGCCATGAACAGGACCTTCTGTTTCTGACACTCGTCCTGGACGTTGATGGCGACCGAGGAGGAGGACCCGCCCGAGACCATGATGGCGTTGTCCCGCTCGATGAGCTGGCGGGCGTTCTCCCGGGCCTTGCCCTTGTCCGTCTCCGTGTCCGCCTCGCTGTAGTCGATGGTCTTCCCGACGACGCCGTCCCCGGAGAGGTCGTCGAACTGGGAGTCCACCCAGCCGCCACCGTTGTTGAGGTGCTTCACCGCGAGTTCGTACGCGCGGAGTTCGTCCTGCCCCTCGGAGCCGTACGGACCCGAGAGTGGGATGTTGAACCCGAACGTAGCGGTGTCTCCCTCGATGGGGTAGTTGCCCAGCGCCTCGTTGCCGCCCCCGCCGTCGCCACCGTCGCCGCTGGTGAGGGAATCCGTACATCCTGCGAGGCCGGCGATGCCGGCCACGCCGGCAGCCTTCATCACGTCGCGCCGCGTGCGGTTGGTATTTCGTGTCACGACGATGTGTGACAAGCGACATTCCCGTATAAAGCAACAGGATAAATACGTTAACCAATGATTGACATGGTTCGAAGTCGGCCATCGTTGCCAGGGTGAACGGCCATAGAGCAGCCGAACGGAGCGCGACGAGGGGACAAAAAGGGAGGAGCTGGGCCGCGGGGACTGGCACGCGGCGTGCGGTCGGCCCGGGAGCGGCCTGGTCTCAGTCGCCGTGGACCTGGTCGCGGATGGTCTCCGGCACCGAGGGGTCGCGCAGGGTGGTCGTGTCCCCGAGGTCCTCGTTGTTGGAGATGTTCTCCAGGACGCGACGCATGATCTTGCCCGAACGTGTCTTCGGCAGGTCGCTGACGAACATCACGTTGTCCGGGCGGGCGAAGGCGCCGATCTCGTCCTCGACGGCCGCGATGATGCGGTCGCGGACCTCCTCGCCGGCCTCGACGCCGTCACGGACGACGACGTACACGTCGGGCACCTCGCCCTTCTCGGCGTGCTCGCGGGCCGCGACGGCGGCCTCGGCCACGTCCTCGACCTCGGCGACGGCCGATTCGAGCTCCATCGTGCCGAGCCGGTGCCCAGCGACGTTCATCACGTCGTCGAGGCGGCCGAGGATGCGCCAGTAGCCGTCCTGAGCCTGCACGGCACCGTCACCGGCCTTGTAGTTCCAGTCGCGCCAGTCGTCGGAGTCCGTATCGGAGAAGTCGGCCCAGTAGGTGTCGATGAACCGCTCGTCGTTGCCGTACACCGTCTGGAGCATCCCGGGCCACGGCCGCTCGATGATGAGGTTGCCGGCCTTCCCGCTCGCCGGCTCCAGCCTGTCGCCCTGGTCGTCGACGAGGGCCGGCGAGATTCCGGGTGCGGGCTTGCCGGCGCTGCCGGGCTTCATGTCCTCCAGCGCGGGCAGGTTCGTGATGAGGTGGCCGCCGGTCTCGGTCTGCCACCACGTGTCCACGATGACGGCATCCTCGTCGCCGATGTGCTGGTAGTACCAGAGCCACGCCTCGGGCTGGATGGGCTCGCCCACCGTCGTCATGTGGCGGAAGTCGAAGTCGTACCCCTCGACGTACTCCGGGCCCCACTTCATGAACATCCGCACCGCCGTCGGCGAGGTGTGGAAGATGTCCACGTCGTACCGCTCGGCGATCTCCCACATCCGGGACTTGTGTGGGTGGTCCGGCGTCCCCTCGTACATCACGCTGGTCGTCCCCAGCGCGAGCGGGCCGTAGACGATGTAGGAGTGACCCGTAATCCAGCCGATGTCAGCCGCACACCAGTAGGTGTCCTCGGGCTTGATGTCGAGGACGTACTTCGAGGTCGCGGTGACATACGAGAGGTAGCCGCCCGTGCGATGCTGGCATCCCTTCGGTTTGCCCGTGGTCCCCGACGTGTACATCAGGAAGAGCGGGTCCTCGGCGTCACGGGAGACGGGGTCGACGGTCGCTCGCTCGTTGTCCGCCAGCAGGTCCGCCATCATCGTGTAGTCGTCGGAGACATCGACGGAATCGTGGACGTCGTCGTGGCGGGTCCAGACGAGCGTCGAGGGGTCACGGTCGGCGTCCTCGTGGGCCTCGTCGGCCTTCTCGATGTGGGGCAGGAAGTCACCACGGCGGTAGTAGCCGTCGATGGTGACGACGAAGTCCGAGTCGGCCGAGTCGACGCGCTCTGCGAGTGCCTGTGCGGAGAACCCGGCGAAGACGACCGAGTGGGGCGCCCCGAGGCGCGCACAGGCGAGCATCGTGATGGGGAGCGCGGGGACCATCGGGAGGTGGATGGTGACGACGTCGTCCTCCTCGACGCCCGCGTCCTGGAGCGCGGCCGCTGTCTCGTTCACGCGGCGATAGAGGTCCTGATAGGTGATGTTCCGCTGCTCGCCGCCCTCCCCCTCCCAGAGGAGCGCTGTCTGGTTCTTCCGCTCGTCGAGGTGCCGGTCGATACAGTTGTAGGAGGCGTTGAGTTCGCCGCCGACGAACCACTCGTAGAACGGCGGATTGGAGGCGTCGAGTACCTCGTCCCAGTGTGTGTCCCAGTCGAGCAGTTCGGCGTACTGCTCGAACCCCTCGGGGAACTCACCCACCTCGTCGTGGATGGCGGGGTCCGAGGCGTTCGCCTGGCCGACGAACTCCGTCGGCGGGCGGAAGTACTCCTGCTCGTGGAGGCGTGCCTCAATCGTGGCGTCGGGGTCCGGCTCTTCCTGTTCGGACATAACGAGTCAAGCGTTCCCACCCAGCATAATAACCCGTCCCGCTAGCTATCCCAATCAGTCCCTTCCTCGGCCAGCGGCCGACTCTCCTCTTCGAACAGCGCCGTCAGGAGGCGCTGCTGCGCTCGCCGGAGGTGGTTGTGGAGGGTCGGCGAGGAGATATCCATCGAGTCGGCCAGCTCCTCGGCGGTACTCCCGCGGGGCCACTCGAAGTACCCCGCGTGGTACGCCGCCCGGAGGACCGAGCGCTGCTTGTCGGTCAGCTCGTCGTCGACGGACTCGCGGAACGCCGACGAGCTGGCGGCCGAGCGCTCGTCCTCGCGCTTCGCCAGCAGGTTCGACTCGGGGAACGCCTCGCGCAACGCCTCCAGCAGGTCCCGGACCGTGGCGTCGGGCGAGAACTCACAGACAAGCTCCGCACGCCCGTCCTCGGCCACCAGCGACCGCACGTTCCCGCCACGCTCGATGAGCGGGGTCGCCAGCGACGCAGCCGGCGCCGCCACCTCCAGCAGCGTGGCGTCCCCGCGGTCGGCGACGAGTCGTGCCTCCCCGGCCTCGCGGGCCGCCGCGAGCGCCTCCTCCGGCGTCGCGCCGGCCACCGTCACGTAGTAGAGCAGTCCGTCCTCGACCGGAACCATCCCGTCGAGTTCGATACGGCAGTCCAGGCGCGCCGACGCGGAGACGAACAGCGAGCCGGGGTCGGTACTCTCGAAAGTCAGTTCCAGCACCGTATCCGAGAGGAGGAGGTGGCGCCACTCGGCGGCGCTGAGCGCCAGGCCGACGCGCCGGCCGAGGTCCGTGACCACCTCGCGCTCGCTGTCCTCGATGGAGACCGTCTCCCTCGCGGCGAGGACCAGAACGCCGTGGACGCTCTGGGCGTGTCGCAGGGGAACCAGAACGAGCGTCGGAGTGTCCGGGGCTGGCGGGGTCGGTTCGACCGGGATGACACGCGTCGTTCCGTCCTCTGCCACCTCGCGGGCGGCGTCGACGAGCGCCGACTGGTCGGCGACGTACTCCCGGGCGACCGAGGGCTCGACACCGGCGGTGGCCAGCGGGTCCAGCCCCTGTGGCGGGGAGGGGTCGACCACCCACGCACACTCGTAGGCTTCGCCGCGCGCAAGTACCTCGGTCGTGGCCTGCAACACGCCGTCGCGCGTCGTCTCGTCGGCGAGTCGCTCACCGAGGGCCCGAACCGCCGCCGCGACCGCGTGCGACCGGCCCGTCGTCGGGTCGGCGTCGCGCTCGCGGATCTCGACCACGACACGCTCGGCGCCACCGGCACCGTCGGGCACCCGCGAGGCACGGGTCCAGCGCTCCACCGCGCCCTCCTCGGCCCGAGCGTACGGCAGGACCCCCGACCACGCGCCCTCCGTGGCGACCGTCCGCCAGTACTCGCCCGGAAGCCCGTCGTCGAGGACCAGCGACCCGAAGGGGCGACCGACGACCCCGTCGACGCGCCGCCCGGTGAGCCGCTCGAACGAGCGGTTCGCGTGGTGGATGCGACCGTTCGGCCCCAGCACCACCACGGCAGCGTCGAGTCGGTCGAGGGCGTCCCGCAGCGCGCCGGGGTCGAGCCCCCCCTGCGGCCCGGCGGGGCCGTCGTCGACGGCGACCGGCGGGCGGGCGTTCGCGAACGCGGAGACGGCCGTCTCGTGGTCCGGGTCCGAGACGGCGGTGTCGATGCTGTCGAGACGCTCCCAGCCACCAGTCGCCAGGACCGCTCCGGGCGGGACGCCCCGCTCGACGGCGTCCCGTCCGAAGAACCGCCGGAGGTCGGCGCTCGATACTCGTTCCAGCGCCGGGTCGTCGGCCGCCTCGGCCGCACGGTCGGCCACGCTCCCGACGAGCATCTGGAGGCGGCGTGGCGTCACCTCGAACACGGGGGCCCCGCCGTCGGCGTCGGGACCGACGTACGCGGTCAGCTCGGACTCCAGGTCCGTCGGGAGCGGCGCCAGCCGGGCCGTCCCGCCGCCCCCGTCCGGGACCCGGAGGGCGTGACTCACTCCGCCGTCGTGGAGTCGGGTCTCGGCGTGGCCAGCCTCCAGCCGCGTCATCTCCGTCGGCGTCAGCCCAGCCTCGCCAGCGAGCCGGAGCACGAGCCGCTCCCGGTCCGTCCCCGACGCCGCCACCAGCTTCCGATACCGGTCACGGTCGAGCCGGACGCGGTTGGCCTGCCCATCTGACGACATGGTTCGTGGTGTCACCTGATTCCGAAATAAATCCACCGGGCATTTCCCGGTTCTCGGGGACTATCGCATCGACACCGACCGGGAACCGAGCACGGGGAGCGGTGTGGCTCGGATACACCACGGGTATCTCTCCGCACGGGGGACAATACCCGGTTACTGACGGCTGTGCGTACGACCGCGGACACGACTGTTTCGGAGATATGGAGAGGTGCGAAACGGTCACTCCTCCTCCTCTCGCGTGACCGTCTCGATCTCGCCGACGACCTCGGGGTTCCGCAGCGCGCTCGTGTCGCCGTAGCCGTGGCCGCTGACGACATCGGCGAGGAGTCGGCGCATCACCTTTCCCGAGTGGGTCTTGGGGAGTTCCGGAACCACGACGATGCGGTCCGGACAGACCGCCGGCGAGACCTCCTTCCGGACCCGCGACCGGACCCGCTCGGTCAGGGCATCCGTGTCCGGATGGTTCCGCTCGCAGCTCACGTACGCCGCGATCTCGCCGGTCTCGGAGACACGGACGACACCCGCCTCCGTGACCCCGTCGAGCGAGCTGATGACCCGCTCCACGACAGCCGTTCCCACGGCCGTCTCGTCCATCTCGATGGTCTCGGCGTCCCGTCCGAGCAGGGTGACGTAGCCGTCCGCGTCGCGGGTCGCACGGTCACCGGTGACGTACCGCCACGCCTCCGGGCTGTCTGCGTCGGCACCCGCCGCGCGCGCCTCGACGGCGAGCCGCCGGCACATCCCCGGCCACGGCCGGCTGACGGCGAGGGTCCCTTCCGTACCCGCCGCGACCGGGTCGCCCGCCCCGTCCACGACATCGACGGAGAGGCCGGGCACTCCGGGCCCGGCCGACCCGGGTTGCATCTCGTCGAGGGCCGGCAGCGTCGCGACGACGATGCCGCCCGTTTCGGTCTGCCACCACGTGTCCACGACGGGCGCCTCGCCGCCGCCGAGATGTTCGCGGTACCAGTGCCACGTCGTCGGGTCGATGGGCTCGCCGACGGTGCCCAGCAGGCGGATGGAGGAGCGGTCGTACTCGTCGCTGGGTGGCGCGCCACGCTGGCGCATCGACCGGACCGCGGTGGGCGCCGTGTAGAAGACGTCGACCGACTCGCGCTCGATGCTGGTCCAGGGGTGCCCTCCGGCCTGGTGGTCGGCGGGCGACTCGTGGAGTAGCGTGGTCGTGCCGAGCGCGAGCGGGCCGTAGACACCGTAGGTGTGGCCCGTGATCCAGCCGATGTCGGCGGCACACCAGTACGTGTCCTGTGGCTTGATGTCCAGCACGGCCATCGCGGTCCAGGCGGCGTACGAGAGGTAGCCGCCGGTGGCGTGGGTCACCTGGTCGGGCTCGCCCGTCGTGCCCGACGTGTAGAGGACGAACAGCGGGTCGCCGGCCTCGCGGGCGACGGGTTCGACCGTCGCGCCCGCGAACTCGTCGCGGAGCGCCCCGTAGCCGTGGTAATCACGACCCAGATGGGGGTCGTCGTCGAGCCGCCCGACCAGCACGCCGGTCACGTCCGCATCGAGTCGGAGCCGGGCGCTGTCGGCCGTGTTGCGCTGGCCGACGGCGCTTCCGCGGCGGTAGTACCCGTCGCAGGTGACGAGGTACTCCGAATCGGCGCTCTCCATCCGGTCGGCCAGTTCGTCGGCCGAGAACCCGGCGTAGACGACGTTGTGGAGCGCCCCGAGACGGGCACACGCCAGCATCGTCACCGGCAACTCCGGCACGTTCGGCATGAACAGCGTGACCACGTTACCGGGGCCGACCCCGAGCGTACGGAGGCCGGCCGCGACCGCCTCGACCTCGTACTGGAGGTCGAGGTACGTCAGCGACTCGCGCTCGCCGGCCGCACCGATCCACCGGAGGGCGACGGCGTTCTTCCGCCCGGCCTCGACGTGCCGGTCGACACAGTTGACCGAGGGTTTCAGTGCCCCACCCTCGAACCACGTCAGCCGGTCGTCGCCCGCGGACAGGACGCTATCGTAGGGTGTGTCCCAGTCGAGGAGGTCGGCCGCCGCACGCCAGCAGCCGGGCCAGTTCGCCTCGAACCGGGCTCTGATGTCGGAATCGGAGACGTTCGCGGTCTCCACGAACCAGTCCGGTGGGCAGAGCCGGTCGGTCGAGCCACCGCTCCTCGTCGGCTGCCGGTCCGCTTCCGGGTCGCCCCTAGACATGGGATACCAATCGCCACTCTCGGGACCGAGGCATTAAACGTTGCATATAATCGGGCGGAAGCGCCCGGTCGGTCATCGCCGGCCGAGCCTCGCGGACGAAGAAGACTTATGCCGGACTCGGCCGCTCTCCCGACGATGCACGGTCCCCCACCCCTCCGCTACCGCGAGGTGACGGCATGAGTGTCGTCGAGCTCGACGGCCTCCGGAAGTCGTACGGTGACGTGACCGCACTCCGTGGTGTCGACCTCACCGTCGAGGCCGGCGAGGTGTTCGGCTTCCTCGGCCCGAACGGCGCCGGCAAGTCGACAACCATCAACATCATGCTCGACTTCGCCTCGCCGACTGCCGGCGACGTGCGCGTCCTCGGCGAGGACCCACAGCGCGACTCCGTGCCGGTGCGTCGCCGAACGGGCTCGCTGCTGGAGGGCTACGGCGTCTACGAACACCTCACCGCGCGCGAACACGTCGAGCACGCCATCGAGACGCGCGCAGCCGACGACGACCCCGACGAACTCGTCGCCCGCGTGAACCTCGAAGGGGCGGCCGACCGCCGGGCCGGCGGCTTCTCGAAGGGGATGAAACAGCGCCTCGCACTCGCGGTGGCGCTCGTCGACGACCCCGACCTGCTCGTGCTGGACGAGCCATCGACGGGGCTCGACCCGAACGGTGCGCGCACGCTCCGGGACATCGTCCGCGAGGAGCGCGACCGGGGCGCGACCGTCTTCTTCTCCTCGCACATCCTCGAACAGGTCGAGGCCGTCGCCGACGAGGTCGGTATCCTCTACGACGGGGAGATCGTCGCCGAGGACTCCGTCGGCACCCTCCGCGACGAACTCGGCGCCGGTAGCACGCTCGTCGTCGAGTTGACGGGCGACCCGGACCCGCTGTCGGGCATCGAGGCCATCGAGGGTGTCAGGGACGTCCGGTTCCCGAACGGGCAACTGGAGGCCGTCTGTGACGACGCCGACACCAAACTGCGCGTTCTCAACCGGGTGTCGGAGGCCGGCCGCCTCGGCGAGTTCGACGTACGCGAGGCGTCGCTCGGCGAGGTCTTCTCGAAGTACACGGACGGCGAGCGGGCCGACGCGTCGACGGACCGGGCACCCGCGACCGACGGGGGCGACCGATGACCTGGAACCACGTCTTCCGGCGCGACCTCCTGTCGACCTACCGGTCGCGGCTGGTGCCGGCCGTCGCGGTCCTGCTGGTCCTGGCCACCGCCGGAATCGTTCTGGGGATGTACGCGCTCGACAACTACGGTCCACCGCCGGACCGACAGACCGCGGTGTTCGCCATCGGGGCGATATCACACGTGCTGGTGCCGCTGGTCGGGTTGCTCGCCGCCTACTCGTCGCTGGTCGGCGAGCGCGAGTCCGGGAGCGTCCGGTTCCTCCTGGGTCTGCCCAACTCCCGGCTCGACGCCTTCGCCGGCAAGTTCCTCTCCCGGCTGACGGCGGTCGCCGCACCGCTCACGGCCGGGCTGCTGGTCTGTACCGTCGCCGTCGGCGCGCTGTTCCAGAACGGCTCCTACGTCGCCATGCTCGGCCTGACGGCCGTGACGCTGCTGTTCGCCCTCCTGTTCGTCGGTATGGGGATGGCGCTCTCGGCGGTCGTCTCCACCTCGACGCGGGCCGTGGTCGGTGCCGTCGGCGTCTTCGCGGTCTTCCGCGGGCTCTGGCCGGCCCTGCAGATGGTCCTGCTCGAGGTGCAGAACGTCGACCGGTACCCGTTCCCGCCGGAGTGGTACTTCTGGATCGGCCGGGTGAATCCCCTCAACGCGTACGTGAAGCTGACCACGGAGTTCGCCGACTTCGGCACCAGGGACCACCCGCTACTCACGCGGACCGTCGCGACGGACTACAATCCGGCCACCGAGGAGGTGGTCGTCGAGGCGAGCGTCGACTCCATCGCCGTCACCTCGGAGTTCGCCGCGGTCGTGCTGGTGGTCTGGACCGTCGTGGTGCCGCTCGTCGCGCTGGCGGTGTGGCGGCGTCGTGACCTGCTCTGAGGAGTACTCGTAGAACTCCAGGGTTCCAGCCTTACGAACCCGTTTGACCGATTATTCCGGCTGCTCGTACCCAGTCTGCTCCCTCTCGTCACCACGTGCCCGCGCTCGGTGGGCGAGACCGCCGCCGAACACCCCACCGACGGCCCCACCGATGATGTCGAGAACGAGCACGAACACGGCGAACCCCTCGAACGCGCCGCCGTTCGGGAGCGCGGGCGGGAACGTCCCGGAGAGCGCGAGCGCGAGGACGGACCAGCCGGCGAGGTAGCCGAGGCCGCCGAGGGACCCGACGACGGCGCCGAGGCCGGCGTTGCGACGACGTGACCGCGTGACGAGGGCCGCAGCGAGCCCCCCGCCGACGGCCGGGGCGAGCGCCGGAACGGGGAGCATCGCGACGACGGTCCCGACGGCGCCCGCCGCGCGCAGTGACGTGGATTCGTCCGGGGAGGACACGGGAGCGGCTACGACGGCGCCGAGTAAAGGTGTTCTCCGTTCGGCCGGCGTCAGGCCAGTCCGATCTTCTCCTGGTACTCGCCGTACTGGGCCTCGAAGACCTGCATAATCTCGCCCATCGTGGCGTACGCCTTCACCGCGTCGACGATGTACGGCATCGTGTTCTCGTCGTTCTCGATGGCCTCGTCGAGCGCGTCCAGCGCCGCCGCCACCTCGTCGTCGTCGCGCTCCGATTTCACCCGTTCGAGCCGCTCGAGTTGCCGGTCCCGCGTGTCCTCGTCCACGTGGAGGATGTCGAGGTCAGGGTCGTCGTCGATCTGGTACTGGTTGACCCCGACGACGACCTCCTCGCCGGCGTCGACGCGCTGCTGGTACTCGTAGGAGGCCTCCTGTATCTCCCGGTGGAAGTAGCCCCGGTCGATGCCTGCGAGGACGCCATCACGCATCGAGCCGTCGCCCATCTCCCGGATGGCCTCGAGGTAGTCCATAATCTCGGCCTCCATCTCGTCGGTGAGTTTCTCGACCGCGAAGCTCCCGCCGAGCGGGTCGACCGTGTCGCCGACGCCGGACTCCTCGGCGAGAATCTGCTGGGTCCGGAGCGCCACCCGCACCGCATCCTCGCTCGGGAGCGCGAGCGCCTCGTCGTAGGAGTTGGTGTGGAGACTCTGCGTGCCGCCCAGCACCGCGGCCATCGCCTGCACGGTCGTCCGGACGATGTTGTTGAGCGGTTGCTGGGCGGTCAGGGACTGGCCGGCCGTCTGCGTGTGGAACTTCAGGCGCTTCGAGGCGTCGGCTTCGGCGTCGTACCACTCGTCCATGACGCGGGCGTACACCCGGCGCGAGGCGCGGAACTTCGCGACCTCCTCCAGCATGGAGTTGTGGGAGTTGAAGAAGAAGCTCAGCTGGGGCGCCACCTCGTCGACAGCCAGCCCGCGGTCCATCGTGTCCTCGACGTAGGCGAAGCCGTCAGCGAGGGTGAACGCGGCCTCCTGGGCCGCGGTGGAACCGGCCTCGCGGATGTGGTATCCCGACACCGAGACGGGGTAGAACTTCGGGGTGTTCTCGATGGCGAACTCGATGGTGTCGGTGACCAGCTCCAGCGACGGCTCGGGCGGGATGACCCACTCCTTCTGCGCGATGAACTCCTTGAGCATGTCGTTCTGGAGGGTGCCACGCACCTGCTCGCGGGAGACGCCCTGCTGGTCGGCCAGCGCGAGATACATCGCGTAGATGACCGCCGCGGAGGGGTTGATGGTGAACGACGTGCTCACCTCACCGATGTCGATGCCGTCGAACAGCACCTCCATGTCCGCGAGCGTGTCGACCGCGACGCCCTCCTTGCCGACCTCGCCGAGGCTCATCGGGTCGTCCGAGTCCAGTCCCATCAGCGACGGCATGTCGAACGCCGTCGAGAGGCCGGTCTGGCCCTCGTCGATGAGGTAGTGGAACCGCTCGTTGGTCTCCTCGGCGGTCCCGAAGCCGGCGAACTGGCGCATCGTCCAGGTGCGCCCGCGGTACATCGTCGGGTACGGCCCGCGGGTGTACGGCGGCTCCCCGGGCATCCCCAGGTCCTCGTCGTAATCGATATCGTCCACGTCGTCGGGCGTGTAGAGGCGGTCGATATCGTGGTTGGAGACGGTGACGAACTCCTCTTTGCGCTCGCCGCCCCGTTCGAGCCACGGGTCCAGGGTGTCTGCCTCCCACTCCTCACGGGATTCCCGGATGGATTCGAGGTCCTCCTCGTCGAACATACGCCCGGCTTCGCGCCGTCCCGGCAAGAAGGTTGGCGTGCAGGCGGTCGGCTTCGGTGCCGGTCGTCCGGGGATTCAAGCGCGTGGAGTGTCACCGAAACCCATGCCTCCAAGCGGCGACGGTGACGCTGGTGGCCACCCCACCGACGTGGGAGCACTCGTCGAGTACCTGCGGAGCCGCTTCGGCGACAGCCTCCGGAGTTGTGTGGTCTACGACGGGTCGGGGGTGACGCTTCATTTCGCCCGCAGAGATATCTCCGAAACAGCAGTTCACTCGCGCGTCGAGCGCATCAACCGCCTCTACGAGGCCGAGCAGGCGGCTCGCGCGCCGACCGAGAACGACCCCGAATTCGGCCCGCTGCACGCGTCGGTGCATGTCTTCGGGGAGGCGGTGGTCGTCCACCTGTTGCTTCCCGACGGCTCTGCAGTCGGCATCTCGACGGACCACGCCGTCGGCGGTCGGCTCTCCGGCTTCGTGAAGGACTGCCTCGATGTCCTCTACACGGACGACCGGCCGAGTTCGTAGTGTCGAGCGAGTGCGAAACGGTTCCGGGGCTGGTCAGTACTTCCCCAGTTTGCCACCGGCGCGTGCCCGGCGGGCGAGCCACCCGAAGACGACGTGCCCGACGGCGACGTAGACGACCGCCTCGACCACCAGCAGCGCGAGGTCGGTGGCCGGCAGTTGCCACAGCCGTAGTCCCTCGCCCATCGCGCTCCGGAGGAGGTCCGCGCCGAGCGCGAGCGGCAACAGCTTCAACAGCGGGTAGGCGTCGACCGGCGCCGCCACCAGCCCAACGAAGCTGAACTGGACGATCTGGAACACGTTCTCGACGCGCTTGAACAGGAGCGCCAGTCCCCCCAGCACGTATCCCACGCCGACCGCAGGGCCCAGCGCCAGGATTCCCAGTGGCACGACCGTCAGCGGGTCGAGCGCGAGACCCTTGCCGGTGGTGAGCAACATCAGGCCGAGCAGGACGACCCCGAACGCGAACGCGACGAGGATATTGACGGCCGTCTTCAGGAAGACGACGCGACGGAAGCCCAGCGGGGACATGTAGAGCTGTTCGAGCGTCCCCCACTGGGCCTCGCGGACGAGTTCCCACGACAGGTCCGAGTACGCGACCGTCGCCATCAGCAGGAGGAAGAACCCGACGATGATACCTGTCAGCGAGTTCGTGATGGCCTGTGGCGCGACGGCCCGGCCGCCGAAGAACAGCAGCGCGAAGAAGACGTAGATGGTGAACAGGTTCGTCACCGTGTTGAACGCGTACCTGACACGGAGGATGAGCGACTTGTACGCGACCGCCCGCGCGAGGACGTACGACTCCGTGAGGCTCGCGCGGCCATCGCGCGTGGTCGCCGAGCGTGTCTCGGGCGCGACGGCCCCGTCGTCCGGCCGCCCGTCGTCGTCCACGCTCACTCCGCACGCACCTCCGTCCGGCCATCGTCGCTCGTGTCCGCCCGCCCGTCGCGGCGCGTGAGCCGGAGGAACGCCTCCTCGAGGTCGGTCTCCCGGGTCGAGACGGCGACCACCTCGACCTCCGCGTCCCGGAGCCCGTCGACGAGGTCGTAGAACCGGCCCTCCGGGACCGTCGCGGTGAACCGGGTCCCGTCGGGTGTCTCGAGGAACCCGTCGGCGTCGAACTCGCTCTCGAGCGTCCTCCGGGCCCCTTCCAGCGTCCCGGCGACCGTCACCTCGTACTCCCGGGTTCGGAACAGGCCGACGAGGTTCTCGACGGCGTCGTCCGCGACGACACGTCCCTCGTTCATCACGACGGCACGGTCACAGACCGCCTGCACCGTGTCCATATCGTGGCTCGACAGCAGCACCGTTCGCCCCTCCTCCTCGGCGAGCCGACGGATGCGCGTCCGGAGGTCGCGGGTCGCCTCCACGTCCAGCCCCAGGGTCGGTTCGTCGAGGAAGACGACGGGCGTCTCACGTGCGAGCGTCGCGGCCAGCGCCACCTTCCCCTTCATGCCGCGGGAGAAATCGTTGACCGCGTCGTCCGCGCGGTCCAGCAGGCCGAGCGACTCGAGGAGCCGGTCGTGGTCCTCCCGTCGCGTCCGGGGGTCGATTCCCTGCAGGGACGCGAAGAAGGAGAGGTTCTCGCGGGGCGTGAGTCGCCAGTAGATGTTGCGGGCTCCCTCCAGCATCGCGCCGACGTGACGGTACGCGGCGGCCGTCTCCTCGTGGACGTCGGTACCGAACACCTCGCAGCGCCCCTCGGTCGGAACGAGGAGGCCGAGCGCAGCCTTCAGCGTCGTCGTCTTGCCAGCCCCGTTCGGGCCGAGCAGCCCGACGACCTCGCCCCGCTCGACCGTGAACGAGGCGTCAGCGACCGCGACAACACCGTCGTCGCCGCTCCCGTACGTCTTGCGGAGGCCCCGGACCGCGACGGCGGGCGCGGCGGTGCCGTCCCGGAAGCGTCCCGCATCCGTCGCGTCACCGTCCGTCGAATCAGTCACTGCCACGTCTTGGGGCGGCACGAGCAAAAGGCCGCCGGGGCCTACCGTTCGCCCTCCTGCAGGCGGTGGGTCGTCTCGACGAGCGGATGGTGGGCGTAGTCGACCTCCTGGATGTCGTCGATAGCGTGGAGGTCCTCCTTCTCGGCGGTCTCGGCCATCCCCAGCTGGACCCGTTCGTCGAGCACGATGACGTAGGCGTCCATCTCCTCGATGCCGAGCTTGTGAGCGGCCTTGACGCGGTGGTGCCCGTCGGCGAGCAGGAGTTCGCCGACGTTGTCGATGACGACGAGGGGCTCGGCGAGGCCGTTCTCCAGCTCGTAGCTCCGCCCCTCCAGTTCGTCCGAGTACACCTTCGACTGGGTCGGGCGGAGGTCGGCGAGTTCCACCGTGCGCCGCTCCTCCGAGGCACCGACATCGTGGATGTTCTGGAGGGTCTGCATGAGCTTGTCCACCTTCCCGGGCGTGGCGCGTTCGATGTGCGAGCGGATGACATCCGCGTTCGAGATGATGCCGACGAGGTTGCCCGCGTCGTCCACGACGGGGAGCCGCTGGATACCGGAGCGGAGGATGACGCGCCCCACGTCGGTTATCTCCATATCCGGGTGCGCGACGACGAGGTCCCGGGTCATCACTTTGAATATCGGCTCGGTATCCTCGGCGAGAAGGAGGTCCCGCGCGGCGACGAACCCCTCGACCCGGCGGCCGTCACAGACGGGGAACCCGCCGTGGCCATCGGTCTCGGCCATCCGTCGTGCCACCACCCCGACCGTCTCGTCGGGCGACACCGTCTCGACGTCCCGCGTCATGTAGTCCCGGACCTGGGGTTTCTCGTCAACGCGGTCTACCATTGCCTGGTCGTGGGGGACGCGCAAGCAAAAGCGCTCCCCCAGCGGCATGGCACCGACGGTCGACGACCGGGCAGCCGGTCAGGCATCTCCCTCCCCGCCGTGCCCTTCCCCGTCCACCCGTGCCTCGTCGTCGTCCGGGGCGCTCCCGTGGTCGGAGGGCGACTCGCCGTCGGCGGTCCGGTCCCCCCGGGTGGTCCCCGACAGCCCGGTGCCGAGACGGGGGGAATCGGCCCCAATGGAGTTGCCCTGTCCGTAGACCGTGGTCGCCGCGAGGTCCGGCGTGATGTCGAGTGCCTCCAGGAAGCGCGCGTCGATGGCCTCCCGGAGGTCGTCCTCGGGGTCGTGGTCGACGCCCTCGGCCTCGTCCTCGCCGAAGCGGACCGCCAGCGCGCCGACGGGAAGCTGGGCGCCGGCCATGTCGGCGTGGCCACCTGCGCTGCCGATCTGCCCGAATGCGTCCCGAAGCGCCTGGCCGAGGTCGAGGTCGGTCCCACGCGCCCGCGCGGAGGCGTACACCATGTCGTCGGTGTAGCCGTAGACGAAGGTGACGGAGACCCCCTCGAGGTCGAGCAGCGTGTCGGCGGCCTGTGCGAGCGCGTCGCGGTCACCGGTCCGGCCGATGCAGGAGACGACCACCTCGCCGTGGACCTCCCGCTTCCGGATGGCGCGGCCGATGCACTCGAGCGTCTCCACGCTCACGGACGGCGACTCGATGCGGTCGAGCGTGTCGGCGTCAGCGTATGGCACGAGGGTGGCCGCGGCCCGGAAGTCCTCGATGGAGACCTCCCGCGAGAAGTCCATGGTATCGACCCGGATACCGAACAGGAGCCCCGTCGCGACGGCCGCCGTCGGCTCGACGGTGAACCCCTCGAGGTAGCCCGTGAGCAGGGTACTGGTCGCACCCACGTCGCTCCGGAGGTCGACGAACGAGGCCTCCACCGGCCCCCGCGGCGGATGATGGTCGATGACGATATCGACGGGCGTGTCGACGGGGAGCTGGTCGTTGACCCCCGGGCGGGAGTGGTCGACCAGGGCGAAGCCGCCGTACCTCTCTCGAGGGTCCGCCGCCGGGTCCAGTTCGACGAGGTCGAACTCCAGCAGGTTGACCAGGGCCCGGTTCTCCTGGTGGGTGATATCGCCGTAGTAGCAGGCGTCGGCCTCGGTTCCGGCCCGTTCGGCGAGCATCCGGAGCGCCACCGCCGACGCGATAGCGTCCGGGTCCGGGTTGTCGTGCATGACAACCGCGAGCCGTCCGTCGATGGCGTTGAGAACGCGATTGAGCCGCCGCAGTCGGTAGCCGGCGTCGCCCACGCGTTCGAGCAGCGCCTCTGCGACCGACCCCCCGAGGTCGACCGTCCGGTCGGCGAGGGCGGCGAGTGCCTCGCGGTCCCCGGGCGTTGGGTCAACCCCTGTGTAGGCCAGGAGGAAGGCGTCGGGGTAGGCCTCCCTCGCGGCGAGGGCCATCTCCCGGTTGCGAGCGGCCCGTGGCCCCCCGACGATGATACTGTCGACCCGGCCGGCACGGGCACGGATGGCATCCGCGTTCGTCGGGTCGGCGACCTCGGCGGTGACGCCCCCCTCCCGGAGCGAGTCAACCCGGGACTCCTCGTCGGCGAGGACCAGCAGGTCGCCGGTTCCCGATATCGAGGTCACGAGATCCCGACCGACGGAGCCACAGCCCAGCACCAGCCGGAACACCATAGCCGAGTCGAGTGCGGCCAGCCGCTAAAACCCACCGTCAGCCGGAAACGGGAACAGGGCGGCCCGAGCGGGGGCACGCGGCGTGGCCGAGCGACCGGAGAGCGAACCGACTAAGAGCGCGAGTGCCGACGCCGAGAGTATGCGCGTCCAGCCCCGCTTCGTCGGCCGTATCGGTCCCGCCGACGTGGTGACCGTGGCCAACGCGGCGCTGGGCTTCACCGCCGCCGCGGTCGCCACGGCCGACCCGGCGCTGGCAGCACGTCTCCTCCTTCTGGCCGCCATCGCGGACGGCCTCGACGGCGTCCTCGCCCGTCACTACGGCGGGACCGACGTGGGGAAGGTCCTCGACTCGCTGGCGGACGTGGCCTCCTTCGCGGTCGCGCCGGCCGTGTTCGTCTTCGCCGTCGCACGGGCGGAGTGGGGGGTGTCCCTCGACGGAGCGGGCGCGGCGACGCTCCTGCTTCCGGCACTGTTCGTCGCCGCCGCCGTCCTCCGGCTCGGTCTCTACACCGCCGAGGACGTCGACGGCGCGACGACCGAGGGCGTCCAGACGACGCTCGCCGGCACCATCCTCGCCGCCGGCTACCTCGCCGGCCTCGGCCCGCTCGCGGCGACACTGGGCACCTCTGTCGCGGCGGTCCTGCTAGGCGCGACCGGCCTGTTCGTCTACCTGATGCTCGCGCCGGTCACGTACCCCGAGCTGTTCGCCCGCGACGCGCTGGTGCTCGGGGGACTGCAGGCGCTCGCGGTACTGTTCCCGGGCGCGTTCGGGGGTGTGTTCCCCCGTAGCCTCCTGCTCGCGGCGCTCGCGTACCTCGTGCTGTCGCCGCGCTTCTACTGGCGCGAGCCCTGAGTGTCACCCGGGAAGCGAACGGAAACGCCTTTGGCGCGAATGGAACAACTCACCCCCATGAGCGACGAGGACGCGCCCGACGACCCCGAGGACTCCCCGGACGAGGCCGAGTCGGCCGAGGAAGAGGAGTTCGAGTTCGAGAACGACAGCCCGGACGAAGAGGGCGAGGAGACGCCCGACGCGTCCGCGGACACCGAGAGCGAGGATGCCGAGACCGACGAGGAAGCCGAGGAGGAGGCGCTCGCGGTCGACGTGGGCGCGGACGAACTGGACGAACAGCTCGACGAGGTGGCCGAGGCGCTGGAGGCCGCCGAGACGGAGGTCGACCTCGACGCCGTGGCGGCAGACCTCGACGACGTGGCTACGACCCTTGAGGCCGCCGACCTCCCCGAACCGGACGAGGACGACGAGGACGCTGAGGACCCCCGCGCCGAGCTGGAGGCCCGCGTCGAGGAGCTCAGGGACGGCATCGAGGAAGCCCGCGGTCCCTACGCCGAGGACGTGGTCGCAGTCGTCGAGTCGGTACAGGGGACCCTGAGCGACGCCGAGTGGACCGAACGCGGCGAGACCGAGGCCGTCGACGCGGTGGCTGCGTTCCTGGCTGCGCTAGCGGAGGAGGACCTGTCCGCGGACACGGACGCGGGCGAGACGCCTGCCGACGCCTCAGAGGCGCTCGACCACGCGGCCGAGGCTATCCAGGGGGCGGGCCTCGACGCCGACGAGGACGCCGAGACGCTCGCCGCACTGGTCGAGGCCGCCGACGGGCTGGAGGCCGGTGTCGACGACGCCGAGACGTGGGACGACCTCTCGGTTCGGCAGAAGATGGAGGCTGAGGGCTTCTACGACCGCCTCACCTCCGAGAACCGGAAGGACTTCCCCCCGGAGCTCAGCGTCGTCCGCATCGCCGAGCAGGAGAACGACCCCGAGCGCATCCTCATGGCGCTGGAGTACCTCACCAGCGAGTTCATGGAGGAGAACTGCATCGAGGCCTTCCGCCGGATGGGCCCCGAGGAGGCCTACGACGCGATGATGGAGCGTGCACAGAAGCGCGACCGCCCGGCCATCGAGGTGCTGGGGAAGATAGCCGACGACCGCGCGGTCGAGACGCTGGTCGAGTACATCCAGGACGAGTCCAACCCGCCGCTGCAGCGGACGGTCCTCCGGGCGCTCGGCGAGATCGGCAGCGAGCAGGCGACCCAGGACGTGGCCGACCGGCTGGTCGCCGAGGACCCCGAGGTCCGCGCCCGCGCCGCCCGCGCACTGGGGATGATCGGCGATACCCGTGCCATCGACCCGCTCGCCAACCGCATCACCGAGGACGACGACGATTCGGTCCGTGCTGCCGCCGTCTGGGCGCTCAACCGCATCGGTACGGAGCGTGCGCTGGAGTCGGCCGCCGCCTACGCCGACGACCGCTCGTTCATCGTGCAGGACGAGGCCGAACGGGCCGCCGACGCACTCGGGAAGGAGAAGCAGAAGGCGTAGACGGGAACGCTTCACTACGATTCCGAGAATCACCTCCACGAACTCGCCAGCTCTCTATTTCTGTACGGGGTCCACGACGTACCCGTCGCGCAGATTCAAGTAGGGTGCCGGGACCACCGTCCCTGTGCGGTACCCACAGTCGGCTCCGTCGTCCACGCGGGTACTCCGGGGAGTCCTCGCCGTAGCGACCGTACTCACCCTCGTAGCGGCCGCCGCCACGTTCGCCTGGCCGGTGGCGGGCGGCGGCGGCGCCGACGCCGGAGCCGAGATTGTTCGCGTCGTCCCGAACCCCGTCGCAGCCGAGGACCGCGGGGAGGCGGTCACGCTCTCGGTGCCGCCAGGGACGAACCTCGGTCGGTTCACGCTGGACGACGGGGAAGACCGGCTCGTGCTCCCGAACCGGACGGTCGGTGGCCGCGTGACCCTCACCGCCGCTCCGGAGGCCGTGGCGAACCGGACCGGCAACAGCACATCCGACCCCGGAACCGTCGTCGCCGTCGACCTCCCGGCGCTCGCGAACGGCGGGGAAGAACTCAGGCTACTCGTCGACGGCGTCGTGGTCGATTCGGTCACCTATCGGGACGCCCCGGAGGGCGAGGCGTACCGGCCCGGGACCGGGACATTCCGCCCAATCGGCGCGACACGGTTCTCGGTCCGGACGACCGACGGCGGTCCGGCGACGGCGTTCGTCCTGCCAGATTCGCCGGAGCCGCCAGTGGCAACACTGCGCGCCGCCGACGACCGTGTCCTCCTCGCGGGCTACACGCTCACCTCGGAGCGCGTGGTGCGCGAACTGGTTGCGGCCACCCGACGCGGCGTCCGCGTGCGAGTGCTGGTCGACGGGGCGCCCGTGGGTGGGGTATCGCGCGCCGAGGCCCACGCGCTGGATCGCCTGCGGGCCGCGGGCGTCGAGGTACGGCTCGTCGGGGGACCGCGCGCCCGATACGACTTCCACCACCCGAAGTACGCCGTGGCGGACGACCGGGCGGTCGTCCTGACGGAGAACTGGAAACCGGCGGGGACGGGCGGCAACGGCTCGCGGGGCTGGGGCATCGTCACGCGCGACGCGGAGACGGCAGCCGCACTGGCCGAGACGTTCCGGGCAGATTTCGGGGCACGCGGTGCACGGCCCTGGCCGGAAGTGCGACCACGGGACGGGTCGTTCGAGCCATCGAGCCCAGCGAACGCCTCGTACCCGACGCGGTTCCACGCGCAGTCGGTTTCGGTGGACCGCGTCGAGGTGCTGGTCGCGCCCGACAACGCCGAGCGTGCAGTCGTGCACCGTATCGACGCGGCCGACGAGTCCATCCGGGTGCTGCAGGCCACCGCCGGCAGCCCCGACCAGCCGTTCGTCCGTGCGCTCGTGCGTGCCGCCCGGCGTGGCGTCCGAGTCCGGGTCCTTCTCAACGGTGCGTGGTACGCCCGCGAGGAGAACCGGGCCGTCGTCCGCGCGCTCGACGAACGCGCCGCGGGGGAGGGGCTCGACCTGGAAGCGAAACTGGCGGAGCCACGAGGGCGCTACGGCAAGGTCCACGCGAAGGGGGTCGTCATCGACGGCGAGACCGTCGTGGTCGGCTCGATGAACTGGAACAGAAGCGAGAGTCTATTAACAGACTGTCCCCGGACACTCATCTATGGCCGAACCCGACATGAGTTACACCGAGTTTCCCTGCAATGAGTGTGGGGAAGTGGTGGACATAGAATCGGACGAAACCGTTGCCGATGCCGTAATCAGGCACTATCAAGACGCCCACGATATGCTGGAATCGTAAGCGTCACACCCGCAACTTGAAGATATTCTCCCGATACAGATCCTCAATATCCTCGAAGTAGGTGTGAATATACGTCTCAATCGCACCCGGCGGGCCGTCGTCGGCCTTCCGTGAGGTTGTGTCCCCGCGCATATACTTCACCAACTCCCGGTTGGCCTCCTCTTCGACCGTCCAGAAAGTGGTGAAGTAGTGCCGGCCATAGTGGCTTGTGACCGAGCGATACTGCTCCGTCTCTGCATACTCCGGGTGGAAGGCTTGTTTCCAAACCCGGTTGACGGCCTTCTTCCCCATCGGTTCGTTGTGGTCTTTCGAGAGGAACAGATTGGCCGCTCCCGTATCCGGCCGAATCAGTAAATACCGGAGCAGCACCCGCCGGGTTTCGTCATCCAGCGGGAGAACGCGCGGCCGGCGCGACTTGTTGCCCTCACGGTCGCACGGGATATACACAACGTTCTGACGGCCTTCGAGCATCCGGTGCGTACCTAACTCCGTATAGTGGTCGTTGGCCTCACTGTTGCCGAGAGCGATTTCTGAAAGCCGTATGTTAGCCAACTCGGATGCCCGAAGCCCCAGCTTGAGTTGCAGAACGATAATCGCCCGGTCCCGAACGTGGGTCACACCCTGGATGACCTCTCGCAACTCCTCACGCGGAATCCGGCGCACTTCTTTCTCTTTGGGAGCCTCGAAGTTGGTCTTTGACCGGGCCAACTCCACCGGGTTGTAATCCTCCGGGTGGGGAAACGTCGGGTCGGCCTGCCAATACTCATAGACAGAGGCCAACTTCCGAAGTTTCTCCTTGACGGTATCAGGGTGGTTGTCTTTCTCCTCTAGCTCATACCGAGCGAATTGCTTGACGTGAGACTCATTCGGGCACGCCGGATGCCGACCCATTCGGTCCATGTGCTGCTCCCAATGCCGAAACATGGCTTCGTAGTGGGCCAGCGTGTTATCCGCAATATCTCGCGTGCGGATTACTTCGTCAATGAAGATCTCGAACGGGTCAATATCCATCCGCTCGAAGGTGCCGGCGTATTCGGCAAGTGGGTCCGTCTCTTGCCCGAACGCGGCTGCTAACGCTTCCCGCTGTGCATCGGTATCGCTGGGTGTCTCACTCATCCCATGTCCCTCCTTTTCGGTTGCCGCCGGACAGTTTCATATTCCAAATCTCTCGGGAGAGGGGATACTCCGTCACGGCCATCCAGAACGGGTGGTAAACGTGCGGATAGTCGGTGTGGCCCTGCATCCAGGTATAGAAGCCCTCAATGCGAATCCAATACTCATGGCACACCGTATGCAGTGACGCATTGGAGTGAAGATCCTCACACCACTGTTCTACGTCGGCCGGCGTTGCGAGGGCATGGTGTCGCCCCCGTGAATCCATGTATTCCTTCCACCGCCGGCCCGCCCGGTCTACGCCCTCATAGAATTGCTGTGAGGCATCTGGATAGCGTTCATACAGCGAGGCATCCAGATACTCTTGCCATGCATCCCGCCCGTCAAAGGCCGTTGCACTCTGCTCAAGACGGTATCGCTGGGGCACTTCGGATAGTGATTTGAATACCCCCATCCGGTCGTTCGGGTTAGCCGACAAGCCACGGCTCATGATTCTCCCTCAATCGGGTGGAACCCACCGTCACGAACGGCTATCTCGGTGCCTTCCAACTCCTCAATGTGCTGGTTGACTCTCCCTGGCACCGTATCAATCACATGGCGGATTACAGCATCAATATCCGCGCCGGGGTTGGCTTCAATATAGTCCACAATCTCCCGGCGTTCGGATTGATATAGCTGCTCTTCCAGGGACTCAATCCGGTCCCGTGCATGGGATAACTCCTCTTTCAGATCGTTCCGCTGTTGCCGCAATTCATCGGCGGATTCGTCACGGTCCACCGTTGCCTCGAATTTCTTGTGACCGGCTTCGGTCATGGCCTGGATGTATTCGCTTAGGCTCATGTCCATAGCCTCGGCCCGACGCTTCCACTGTTGATGCTGTTGCTCCGTGAGATACGTCGCTACGTGTTGCCTATTCGTACTCATTACAAACCACTTCTCTCAATTCCTCTAACAGCTCTGGATGATGCTCCTCAAGCACCTCCACATCTGTTTCTAATTCAGCAATCCGGCTCCGTACCCGGTGGACGGTCTGATACCGTTTTGAGTCGGATACTTCCTCCTCGCCGGAGATTCGGTCACGATCTGCCGTCGTCATAATCGCGCGGTATTGTCCCACGCGAGTTGGTGCCCTGGGCATCCACTTCTACATTGGCTCCTATGCAAAGTTAATACTTTGCTTTGTAGCAAAGGTTTGCTATGGCGGAAATCAGTGACGGCAGGAGAGCCGAATCGGACTAATCCTCTTTCGCCGTCAAGTCGTCAATGAACACTTGCGGAATCCGATGAATCTCGCCCGCTTCGTTTTCGTATAGATTCCGCTCTTCGTCAACTGCCGACCAATTCGGTGTTAAGAACCCAGCTAACGTCTCTACCTCCGGATACTCCCCTGTATACGTCTCTTCTAACTCATCAACCTCTTCGGCTATCTCGCGTTTGGACTTGCGGGTCATGACTCATCCGGCGCGAGAGCGTCACGCCATGCGTCCCCCAACTCATCCTGGGGCGGGTCCGGGTACTCATCCGAGAAATACTGCTCAATCGCACCCACACTATCGGGTACGGCTTGACTCTCGGTTCGCTCTTCAATCTCCGTCGCTATCTCTCGCTTTGACTTACGGGGCATCGGGATCCTCCTCAAGAGCCTCAAGTCGCTCGGATAACTCCTCTAAGTCCCGGTCATTCTGTAACTGCCGATGCACGTTAGCTGCATAGGCCAATGCCCGAATCCACTTGATTCGGACTTTCTCATTCTCGGCATCGTACACTCTGCCCTCTTGCACCTTCCGGTGGGCTTCTCGAATCCCATCCTCCAACAGCGATAGGATCTCGTCACGGTCGGGTAACTCGGCTCCCCCGCCTGCGCTCGCGTTGTCCGCACTCATGCCCACACCCCCAGGGGTGAATCACTCAAACTATGCTCTGCAACCGTCTTAGTGCTTGAATCGTTACGCATTGTGCAAATTGCCTGTTGCTTAGTTACGGCTTCTCGCCTAGTCGTAATCCCGGCCAACACGGCTGCCGGGGCACGAAAAATGAAAGTCGCAATCCTGCGGCCAAAGAGTGAGAACGAGCTTACTACCTCGCGGGTGGTCCATCCCGGTCATCGGCAGGTGGGTTACAGTCGCTCCAGTTTCGCTTTCGCCGCCTCGTAACTGTCCGCCCCGACTAACTCGGCCACGTCGTCTTTGAGTGACTCCGGCGGGTCCCGAAGCGTGTCAATGTCCTGTGCAAGAGCCTCGGCCTTCTCCAGATCCTCGAAGCGGCCTTGCTCTTCCAGCGCGTTCTTGAGGGCTTCCGAAAGGTCCGTCATACAGTCACCTCGCTGTGGTCGCGGACGAACTTCGCAAACTTGTCCTGAAGTGATAGGTTGGGGAGTGCCCGCAGGAAGCCGGCTTCATCCTCGTACCCGTTGGCCTGGAGTGCCTCGTACACTTGCATCGCGCGAATCTTCTTGTCGTTTCGCGGCTGGTCCGATTCAGGATCGAAGCCTCGCTCCGGGGCCATGTCGTACTCCCCGGGCCGCTTACTCCGGCTTTCCAGAAACTCCCGGCAAAGGTCCGTCGTGGCCCAATCGCACCGCTCGCGTTCGGCCGCTTCAACCTCACTCTCCGTGGGTGCCTCACCAACGAAACTCATCCGGCTGTTGGTATCCACGATGTAGTGGGCCGAGTCCGCACGCGCAACCTCAATGGTCCCGCCGCGCTTGTCCTCGAAGCCCTCAATCTCGTGGGCCTCACCTGTAACGGGATCCTTGACTTTGCCAGCCGATAATTTACACTCGATACGGTACTGCTCGGTCTTACCGCTCTTAGTTTTGCTACTCATGAGTTAGCAATCGCCGCAATCAGGTTCCTCGCCGGGTTACCGGGTCATCGGCGTCTCAATCAACTACTCCTCTTTGCGTGCCTCACGGCAGATAACCGTCAACAGGGACGGGAGATCCACCGTATACAGCACCCCAATAATCACTATCGCCAGCGTGCCGTTCGCTTCACCAATTAGGACAAGTGTGCCAATCAGGAACGATGCCACCAACTGCTCGCTCGGTGCCAAATCGGGTAGTGTGAGATTCATTGATTTCGCCGGTTTTGAAGCCTCTATCCACAGGGTAACGACGTAACGGCCTTGACGACACCAATTACACAGGTGCACGCACATACCCACGCCCGCGTTAGATATGACTAAGGTCGTTACGTCGTTACCTTGGACGCTTATCGCCTGAATCGCCAGTTTATGGCGTTTAAGCAAATAGGGTCATCGTTACCCCAACTGTTCCTGATTCGATTCTTGCCGGGGGTCGTCGTAGCGGACATCCACGTTGGCCGCTTCAACTGCTTCGGCCCGTGGCTTAACGCCGCTAAAGACTCTCGTGTTATCGCCTGTGATTCGCTTTGATTGCTTGTCGCTAATCCCGCTGTAGCTCTTCAGATCCTCAGTAAACCCCTGTTGACTGTCCCAGGGGCTATCCATGTCAACTTGTTCGGCATACGCCTGCGCGAGATTGAGCATATCCTTCTTGTGCGTAATCACGTCAGAGTCATCCACTACTTCGAGGCAATTGTGAACGAAGCGATCCGTGACGTTGCCGAAGGCATCACAGATTGCTTTCTTGTCTGTGATAGTCCGTTCACCCGTGAATTTGCCCTGGTCCATCAACCGTCGCAACCCGTCAAGCATCCAGTTGAGAATCCCGCTGCGTTCCTCTAACAGCCGGTCGTGATAATCCGTCTCCTGCTCTGATTCAGGGATCGTGTTGGGGAATTTCACGAACAGGCAACGATTGTAGAAGGCTTTATCGGCGTTCTTGACGGTCGGAATTGTGTTAGTGGCATAGACGAATTTCTGGTAGACCGGGAACTCGAACTTATCCTGATTCTTGAACTCTGCCGTGATGGTATCACCACCGCCGGTTAGCTCTTTGAACCGTTCGACGTTCTTGAGGGCACCTGCGGTCACTTCGTCGCGCACGTTCGCAACTGATTCATAGAGTCCTGCGGGACCCCATCGGCCATCAACTAAGTCGCCTAAGGCTTCGTGTGCAACGTTCTCTGTGCCGAGAACGTTCTCTAATACTTTGATAGCGGTGCCTTTCCCGCTATCAGTCGGGCCTAACAGGAATAGCGCCTTGCCAAAAGGCTGGCTGTGGTGCCAAAGGGTATAGCCGAAATATTCCTGCAAACGCTTTCGGTCTTGTTCGTCACGGACGCACCGTTCCAGATGGTCTAGCCATAGGTTCGGGGCCGGCGCGTCAGGGTCGTATTCGGCGTTTATCTGCCGAATTGCGTAATGCTCCCGTTCAAGTTCCTCCAGTTGCGGCCCATCACGTTCGAGCAGGTGAAGTAAGCCATTCGCAACCGCAACCGTCCCGTCAGGCGCTCCTAATGCCTCTCGCCGGACTTGCGTTCGTTCACGGGATCGCACTTCCTCTTCTAACTCACCTACTATATTCGAGGAGTGTGCCGACTGAAGCGCCTGCCGACTGTATTCACGTAATTTTTGCTCCCCATTCTTTCGCCAAATTCCGTCGTTATACCCACGAAGTTCGGTTGTAGCCCCTTGGTTGTCTTTTACAGCTCTCACGTCATCGCGGCCGACAGTATTCATCACCTGCCATACGTAGGTTGCAGCCTCGGACTTTCGCAAGTCATGGACAGTCGGGTTATCTTTCGGGTCATCAGCGCGTTCTAATCGGCCATGCGGGTCGGCTAATGCCGCCTGAATAACGCCACTTGGCGAGAGCGAAAGCGAATCAGTTGACTCCTCTCCTCTATCGCCGCCAGGGGTGGGGTTGGAGGCCCGCATATCACCGTCCGCACGCCGTTGCGGAAGCGTTTCCGTGTTCTCGTCACTCCCAACCTTTCGTTTAGCCTTCTGCCATGTCCGACGCCAATAGTCATCGGCTCCGTCGTTCGTGTCTACCTTCGATTGAGAGTTATTCGCCAGCAGTCGGTAGGCTTCGGACTCATCCACGCCATGCTCAATCATTCGGCAGCAGACATGGAAATCCGATTCACTCCGGTCGTCGCTTCCGTGCATCAGGTACCGCCTGATGTTGGAGTAGTGTTCTGCGACGGCACGCGCATGGCTCTCGTCGCCATCTATCTCCGGCGTGCCATCGGTCACATCGGAAACCTCACCCGCTTGTGACGGCTCTTCGTCGCTCTCATCGGCCCGCAATACGGTGAACAACTCCGCGAGCGAGATTTCAGCAATCGGGCGGTCGTCCGCAATCTCATACCGACCGCCATCCGGCTTCGAGCAGTCGTCGCACCACTCCTTATCACAGCCATCCAGTTGGCTGCCGGGGCCGACCACATACTGATTCTTGACGCGAATCTCGCCCCAGCTCATGTTGGGGTTTTTCGCACCTGCCACCGACTCAATCGCCTCGGGAACCGTAGGGTCATCCGGGTCAACTAATGACGTGAGGATCTCGGGCACTTCTCCCGGGAGACAGTAGTACCGATGGCCGCCAGTCACGCCGTCCGTGTGTGGCGACTTGACCGTTAGCGTCTCCGGCAACTCATTGACCGCTTCGAGGGCTTCGTCATCGGCGTCGTCATCATAGTCGTCAATGTCTACGTCAATGAGCCAGCGGTCGTTCTCGGGGCTTCCGCCGGCATAGACGCCATAGTTCCCCTGGATTGAATCGAAACTACTCACACGGTTGCGTGCGTCCGTGTGTTTAACCTTAGACGCCTTGCTACCATCCTCCACCGGAATGAACCGAGAGTCCGCTGAGCCCACTTCGGCCAGCCGTTGCCGGAGGATCTGACGGTCGGATTCGCTTACCGTCGTTGCCATCTAAATCACCCCGTAGCTTTTCGCGTGGGTCCGGCAGAGAGGCACGCCGTCGTGATACACTACCGCTTGTTTCCAGTCACGGGCACAGAACAATCCGAAAGTGTTACCCGTCACGGAATCGTTATAACGACTAGACGGCCCCCAACCGTCTCCGTCTTCCTCTCTCTCATTCATCTTCTACTAGCACCTGCACCTCGCCGTTCTCAATGTGATAGCGCACGCGGTCGGCACCGGCAACGCCCAACTCTCGAAGCTCCTCACTCCCGAGGAAGAGAGCAGCACCCACAACCTCGCCGCCGGCCTGGTGAACCGTCGCTCGTGGTTTACCGTTCGATGCAACTCCTCGCTGATTCGTTTGCTTCATTAGTATAATCAGATATTCATAGAACGCAGGGCCGTTCCCTGCGCTAATCTCGCCCGGATACAGTGGCTCGGTTTGGTAGCTCGGTGCCACTGCCGGGCGTTCTATAAACTCAGTCGTCAAGCAGGCGAGTAACCACCGTATCGAATGACTCGCCCGGCTTTTCCTTTCTCGAATTGAGCTGTTGCCAATTCTCTCGGCTAATCTCAATCGTTGTAGTGTTTCTTGTGCTCATGATTAGGTTGTAATCGTAAAATCTCTGAAACACGAAACCAACTTAGCCCCCTCTCCCGGATGGATTCGAGGGCTACGTCTGCTAAGGTTTAGTCGAGCGGCCACGGGCGTCACTCCGTCCTCACATAGCGCGGTTTGTCTCGCACCTGTGGGGTAGCATCGACTGAACCTAGTTTGGCCAGGCGTTTGCATATACACTCGTTCCCTACCCTCCGAAAAGCGATTCATCGACGACCAACCAACCAGCACACTACCTACGGGGACCGAGGGGCGGCCACGGAGACGGTGGCCCGGTTGATCTCGGCATTGCCGGCCGCCTCGTTGCCCCAGGGGGTTTCCTGAGGCCAGTCGCACCCCGTCGCAGGGAGCTTCCTATGCATTCCTAAGCGCCATACCCACCAAAGTCTTTATAACGATATTGTCCGTATATGCGGACACATGGCCACCCCTCCCACAGGTAATGAACGTGATGGCGGATTCCTGCAGAAGAATGAACGTGCCTATCTGGCGGATAGTGACTGCTATCCTGTCGAATATGCTGATGACTTTTCAGGTGAAAATGCGAAGGCTAAGTCTCGCATCAAGAACGAGGTGACGAGCATCGAGGGGATGCGTAGTGTCCTCTTTGGGATGACTGTTGACCTCCGCGCTATCCAGCTTTTCATGTTCCGAGATGAATCAATAGACTCGAAGCAGTGGTCAACACAAACTCTGCCCGCGGTCCAATCTGAACTAGAACAACTCCGAGACGCCGTAGATTCGCTAATCGAAATCGCAGAGAATGACAATCTACAATCGGAGTACGAGGAGCTACAAGACGCAACCTCACACCTGTACGAAAACGTTGACCGGGCGACTGCCGGATTCAGTAGTGGTGTCGTCCGTGCTAAAGCGAACAATAGAGGCCTTGGAGCCGATACAATCCGGAGCGAATTTGAGAAGCGAAAAGAACAACAGGAGGGACTAATGGCCATCATTAACAACGGAGGAGGCCCGGAGATATTGGAGCACATTGCCGAGAATGGGCCGTGCTCGCTCTCTGGACGCCGGATTAATGATAAGGAGGCGTGGGGTTCCTTCGCTTACCGCGAGTTCGTAGACCGTGGGTTAGCTACCCGAGAAACTGAAAACGTTGCTGTCGGCAATGATGTAGAGTATGAACTAACGGACGCAGGGGAAAGGGTCGTTCAGACATGGCAACAACTCAAGCAAACTACTGCTGTCGAAATGGAAAGAGAGGCAAACCCGAAGGCGAGCGACAGGGAATTAGTCCGTAATGCCCTCCACTTCCACTTTGATCTAAGTGGAGGCCCAATCTACCCGTTCTGATATTAACAGATTCCGAATCTGCTGGAACAACCACTCGGTCCGGGAGAACCGCGAGGTCGCGCTCGCGCTACGGAGCGAGGGTGCAGCGCGCTACTTCGGGCGCGTCTTCCGGGCGGACTGGCGCGGCGGCGCGTGGCGGCTCCCGGTCGGGCTGCTGGTCGCGCTGGGTGCTGCCGTAGGGAGTGGACTGTGGCTGGCCGGTCGGTTCGAGTTCGAGCAGCGCTCGGGAGCGAGCGTCGGCGAGAACGAGCGGGTCGGCTGGTGACTGTTCAGATGGCGAGGAAGATGGCGTACGGCACGACGAACAGCAGGACGAACATCGCCAGGAGGATGACGGTGTAGCTGACGAGCGTCCCGGCGGCCGTGAACCAGGTCGGGTGGTCGAAATCCTGGAGGTTCATACCCCAGCCTGCGTGCGGGAACGCTTCAACCTACCGTCTCGCAGGCGTTCGGTCGGCGGGTCACGGCCTCAGTACGGCCCGGGTCTCGACATCGCCCGCGCGCAGGCGGTCCAGGGTCGCCTGCAGGTCGTCGAAGCCGACGGGCTCGGTGCGTACGTCGAGGTCGCCCCGGCGCGCGACGGTCAGCACCTCGCGGAGTTCGGGCACGCTCCCCCACTGCACCGTCCGGTAGGTCAGCTCCTGGCCCGCAAGCGGGTTCCACGAGAAGTCAATGGCGCCGCCCCCGATACCCGCGAGGACGAGGTGGCCGCCGACGCCGAGCGCGTTGGAGGCCCACTGGAGGGTGTCGTCGGCGCCGACGAAGTCGAGGACGGCCGTCACCTCCCCGGCTGCCACGCTGCTGATGGCCGACGGGACGCGCGCCTCGCTGGCGTTCACGGTCGCGTCCGCGCCGAGTTCGACCGCGCGGTCGAGTTTCGTCTCGTCTACGTCGACCGCGACGACCTGTGCACCGGTCATCGCGGCGAACTGGACGCCGAACTGCCCGAGTCCACCGATGCCGATACAGACGACCGTATCGGCCGGCGTCAGGTCTCCCGCCTGCCGGACCGCGCGGTACGGCGTGAGTGCGGCGTCGGTCAGCGGCGCGGCCGTCTCCGGGTCGAGCCCGTCCAGTGGGAGCACGTACTTCTCGGTCGGCACCCGAAGGTACTCGGCGTAGCCGCCGTCGTTCCCGATGCCGAGCCAGTTCGAGAGGTTGCAGAGCTGGTCTTCGCCCCGGTCACAGACGGCACAGGCACCACAGCCCCAGCCACCGAAAACAGCGATATCGGTCCCTTCCGCGGTCGAGACGCCGTCGCCGGTCTCGACGACCGTGCCGGCGACCTCGTGCCCGAGCGTCGTCGGGCGGGGAATCGGCAGGTCACCGTCGAGCAGGTGGAGGTCGGAGTGACAGACCCCGCAGGCGGCGACCTCGACCAGTAGCTCGCCGGGGCCGACGTCCGGTCGCTCGATATCCTCGATACGTAATCCGTCACCGGGATGGAAGCGTGCAGCACGCATGGACGCGGGTTCCGGGGTAGCGGCGAGAAGCTGTGGCCTCCCATGCGGGGACGGTTCTTGTCGCGCGGTCGGACCGAGCCGGGAGCCGTCAGTCGTGGACGAGGATGTCCAGCACGTCCGGACCGTCGGCGTCGAGCGCCGCCTCCAGCGCCGGGGCGATCTCCTCGGGCGTCTCGACCAGCCGGCCCCGAGCCCCGTGGCTCTCGGCGTTCTTCGGGATGTCGACGTGCGGGTCGAAGTCCATCCCGACGAACTCGTAGTCCTCCTCCGTGCCGCCCATCATCTCCAGCGTGTTGTCCTTGAGGATGCGGTAGTTGCGGTTGTCCGGGACGACGACCGTCAGGTCGAGGTCGAGCGCCGCCGCGGTGTACATCGAGTTGGGGTAGTAGAGGTAGGAGCCGTCGCCGATGTAGCCGATTACGTCGCGCGGGTCGTCGGTCTGCTCCTCGGCGAGCGCGGCGCCGACGCTGGCGGGGAGCCCGTAGCCGAGCCCACCACCCTTCGTCGCAACGAACGACTCGGGCTGCAGCTCGTAGCGCGTCAGCAGCGCGAACTTCGAGGTGACACCCTCGTCGACGATGTGGGTGTTCTCCACGTCGAGCACCTCGCTCATCGTGTCCACGAGGTCGGCCTTCGAGGCGCGCGTGTCGCCCTCGGGCGTCGGGTCCTCGCCGAGTTGCTGCATCGTGCCCGCCAGCATCTCCTTCGTGTTGACGACGTTATCGACACGCTCCTGTCGAGTCTCCTCGTCGAGCCGGTCCTCGAGTTTCTCGGCGAGCTGGGTCATCACGCGTCCGGGGTCGCCCAGGACGCCGGCGTCGACGTGGTAGTTCTTCCCCAGTTCGTGGGCATCCGGCGTGACGTGGATGGCCGTTGTGTCCTCGTCCAGCAGTGGGCTCTCGTGTTTGAGCAGCGTCGTGTGCGTCGAGCAGCCGACGAACGCGATGGTATCGGTGTCCATCAGCATCTTCGCGATGTTCTCGCCGGTGCCCACGAAGGAGACCCACTGTTCGTGGTCGGTCGGGAAGTTGGCTTCGCTGGCGAGAATCTCGCCGTGGACGCGCGCGCCGCTTGCCTCGGCGAGGTCGACCGCTGCCTCCACGGCGTCGCGTCCGGCACGGGCGACGTGGTCACCCAGCACGAGCACGGGCTCGTCGGCCTCGACGAGCTGGTCGGCCGCCCTGTCGATCTGCGTCGGGTCGCCCGCACCGGCGTCGGGAATCTCGCCCAGCTGGAGCGGGTCGTCGTCTGTCTCCTCCATCATGACGTCGACCGGGAGGCCGAGGAAGACCGGCCCCGTCGGCGGCGTCAGCGCGGTCCGCATCGCGCGACGCAGGAGCAGCGGCAGTGCGTCGATATCGGTCACCTCGGCCGAGTCCTTGCAGAACTGGTCGACGAGCTGCTCGAGGTCACCGTCCAGCAGCGGCTCCTCGTGGCGGAAGTCGAGCTCGTGGTTGCCGGCCGTGACGACCAGCGGCGCGCCGGAGAACTCCGCGTTGAAGATGTTCCCGGTCCCGTGGGCGAGGCCGGGCGTGATGTGGAGGTTGACGACGCCGACCGGATTCACCGAGGGGTCGTGGTGTGCGTGGTAGCGGCGCGTCTGGGCGTAGCCCGCCGCCATCCCGACCGCGATATCCTCCTGCAGGCCGAGGACGTACTCCAGGTCGCTGTGCGAGAGGGCCTCCATCACCGGAAGCTCGGTCGTGCCGGGGTTGCCGAAGACGTGTTCGACGCCGTACTGTTCGAGCGCGTCCACGAACAGGTCCGCGCCGGTGTAGTCATCGCTCATACCCCGCTGGGGGGACGCTGCACTGAAGTAGTTACCCCCGTGGGTCGGGGCACGTTTATCCCACGACGGCGGCGTGATGTCGGGCGCCGTACTCAGGAGAGCGCGACCAGCCGCTCGCGGACGACATCGCCGTCCGCCTGTCGGTCGGCGACGACCGTCGCGTACACCGACCCGCCGGCGGCGACCAGTCCGGAGACGTGGTCATCGAATCCGAGCGACCAGCGCCGACTACCCGATTCGAGACCGAGGGCGACCACACCGCCGTGACCCGCGCCCGTCCGTTCGATATCGCGGTCGTGCGTCACGGCGAGGACGGTGTCGCCCGCCCCGGCGAGTTCGGTCACGCTGTGGTCGAGCGACCGGGTCCACTGGATATCGCCGCCGTGGTCCAGCGCCAGCACCTGCCGGTCGCCCAGCCCGGTGATGACGAGGTCGTCGGTCACGACCGGCGGCACGGGTTCGCTCACGGGGTCGGGCGCCTCGCGGCGCTCCTCGCCCGGGGCGCGGTCCGGGGGCGAGGCCACCGACCACCGCTCCTCCCCGGTCGAGCGGTCGAGCACCCGGAGGGCCCCGCCCGCGCGGTCGTCCCTGTTCGTGGCCGTCGCGAACACCAGCGAGTCGGAGACGGCCGGCGAGTGGTAGTAGCGCGGGCCGACGAGACTCGAGTCCGGTGGTTCCTGCCACGTCCGGGCGGCCTGCCGGTCGGCGTGTGCGGGCGTGTCGCCGTCCGGGTCCTGCCACGGCCACTCCCGGGCGGTCGCGGTCAGGTCCAGGGCCGCGACGGCGAACGCCGTCGCGACGTAGGCGGTGTCGCCGACGACCGCGGGGTTCGCGCGGGCCTCGTGGCTGGTCGCCCACCGGCGCTTCCCCGTCGCGTCCAGCGCCGAGAAGTAGCCACCGTACTCCAGGTAGAGGCGCCCGTCGGCGACGGTCCCGCTCGCGGTGTTGGCGCCCTCGCACGGGTCCCCCCGCCACGTCTCCGCGCCCGTGGCGAGGTCGACACCGAACGCGCAGTCCGGACCGGTGACGTACGCCCGCTTCGCGCCGAGCGTCGGTGTCGGATAGCCCCACGGTTCGGATTCCGAGCGCCAGACCGTCTCGCCGTCTGTCGCACGAAGTCCGACCGTGTACTCGCGGTTCTCGGTGCCGGTGTTCAGGACGACTCGCGTCCCGCGGACGACGGGGTCGTGGCAGAACAGGAACTCGCGGGACCAGCGCGGGGTCGGCTCGCTGGCGGGCGGGGAGGCGCCCACGTTGTACCGGGAGTTCCGCTGGTCGTAGCCGTCCGTGGGCCAGTCGTCGGGGCCGGGCGTCGCGTCGGGGAGCGGGACGGAGTCGTCGTCGGCCAGCGCCGAACAGCCGGCGAGACCGGCCGCCGCGGCGACGGCACCGCTCCGCAGGAGGGCGCGTCTGGAGGGCATCGACGCGACGTTGCTAGAGCGACGGCAAGTGTCTTACCCTCCGTTCGCCGGGGCCAGGATGATTGCCAGGCAACGGTTCGCCTATCTTCCAGAATTCTGTTGTGTCCAATATTCTTATTTCTGCCCCATATTGGTTATCATCTGGAATTTGAATTTCCTCGGCGTTTTCACTGGGTACAGTCCGGTCAGATTATCGGGACGAATCGAAGTCCGAAGACGGGCAGGAACCCTAGACCCGACGACGCACAGACGAGGAGGCCAGTGATCTCCGGGCGGGTGACCGGCCGGGGGGGCGGTCGCTGCCACCGATCAACGCCACCGTGACCAGCGTGGCGGCGGCCCCCAGCGCCACACCGACGATGAGGAGCCCCATCGCGGTGAGCAGTACCTGTCTCACGGACCCGATAGGCAGGAACGCGGCGAGGAGCGCCAGCGCGGGTGCGGCCGTCAGTGCCAGCCCCGGGAGCAGACCGCCGACAACGGCGGTCTGTGTGGCAGTGGCCGCCGCACCCAGAAGCACCAGATAGCTCGCCGCAGGGGCGGAGTTCGCGACCGTGGCGACCACGAGAAGTCCGAGGCCGGCACCAGCAGCGAGCCACCGGTCGGCGCGGTCATGGGACTGACCGAACAGCACCGTCGAGCGGTTGGGCACGCTCGAGCGCCGGTAGCATCAAGTAATAGGCTTTTCTCTCAGTCGTCGGTCAGAACCGGAGTCACGATTCGCCGTGTGTAGGCTTCCACCCGGCGGTGGCACGCCGGACAGAGTGTCATCAGAAGTTCACTGGCATTGCAGCCACCGGCCATCACAGGGACGATGTGATGTACGGCTAGTGCTCTACCATCGCCCGTCTCCGTGGTTCCACAGGCCTCACACGACTCCTCTCGTTCGCGTTCCGCAATTGTCTCCCAGGGCTCGTCTCCAATCTGCTGGCGCACGGCTGACCTGATTGCTGTCCCACCGGTCCAGACGGGATTATCGCTCCCACGCTGTGCCTCTGACCGCCATTTACCGAGGCACGTCGAACTGCAGAACGAGCGCTCGTACTTCTCGACCTGATCACGCCGGCGCTCGAACTCATCACCACACTGATGGCAGGAGACAGTAACTGGTCCACCCTTCCACTTGGGCGTCGCCGAACCCGTCCAATTCTCCTGCCGCCAGGCACCCTTACAGTCGAGATCGCTGAAAATCCGTTCACGGTTTTCGATAGCGTACGGTTTCCGGCGCACCAACGAGCCACACCAGTCACATTCTACTTCCATTCCAGCGATGCTCTCACCGTGTGCCTTCGTGTGGTGAACCTTCATTGCACTCTCCGAGCCGAAATCGTCTCGGCCGCAGGTCGGACAGATCGTACTCTCGGTACCGTTTTCATCGTCGCTTTCTAATCCGGACATGCTTCTCACTCCGAGAAGCGCGAGTTCGGTGCTTCCACCACCGGACTCTCACGAGTCGCTCGCGCTCCACGCGTTCTGGATGCCCGATCAATTAAAAATTCAAGCCGGGCAGAGTGAAACTGGAACGTTACTCCGGGGCCAGCGCCTCAACGGTCGCGATAATCTCGTCCATCGACGCGTCCCTTGGGAACGATACCGACACACGGTCCACACAGTCCATCGACTCCCACTCGTTGACGCGCTCGCGGCACTCATCCGGTGTCCCACCGACAGCGATGGTATCGAGGAAGCCTTCGCCGATTCGTGACATCGCTTCCCCCCGATTGCCTGCCTGCCAGTCATCGTATATACCGTGCGCGAGCTCTTCGTGTCCCTGCCTCGCGAGACTGTCGCGGTAGTAGGTACCCATCGCGCCCACGTAGAACGCTACGTGCTGTTTCACGGCTTCTCGCGCGCGTTCTCGGTCCTCCAGCGCCATGCAGGTCAGCGACAGCGTCACCTGGCCGCCGTCAGGGTCCTTGTCGGCCAGTTCGCGGCCGTGCCGGAAGTCCTCGTAGCGCTCGGCGAGGCCGTCCTCGGTGAGCATCAGGGCGTGCCAGCCGTCGGCGAAGCGTCCGGCGAGTTCGACCGCTTTCGGACCCATCGCGGCCGTGTCGATGGGCGGCTGCGGGTCCGGCGGGTCACAGCGCAGGCGGAAGCCGTCGAGGTCGAAGTACTCGCCGTCGTAGGAGACCTCCTCGCCGGAGAGCACCTGCTTGACCACGTCCACCGTCTCGCGGGTCCGGCGGAGCGGGTTGCCGAAGTCCATCCCGTGCCAGTTCTCGATGACGATGGGGCCCGACGGTCCGAGCCCGAGCCGCAGGCGCCCCTCGGCGACCTCCTGCAAGGTCGCAGCGGTCATCCCGATGAGCGCCGGGGAGCGGGAGTAGACCGGCATGATGGAGGTTCCGATACCGATATCCTCGGTCCGCTCGGCGATACTGGTGAGGACGACGGCGGCGTTGCGGCCCCAGGATTCGGGAAGCCACGCGCGGTCGTAGCCCATCTCCTCGGCGGACTGGGCCTGCTCGACGAGCGCGTCGACGGACGGCTGGGCGGCGACCGGCAGGAAGACGTCGCGGTTGGTTGCCATGTCCGTACCCCTCGCGGCTGGTTCTTGAATCCGACGCCGGACTGGTGTTCGAGTGGGCCCGTTTCGGTAGCTGTAGGGGACGTAGTTGGAGGGAGGTGTAGTCAATATCTCCCTGGAAGGAACCACCTCGGAAGCCCCTGGCCGCTCGACCGGCCGGGCCTCGCTGCGCTCCTCACGTCGCTCCCTTCGGTCGCTCGTTGCGGTGCTTGCGTCGGCCGGGCCGGGTCGAGGCGGCCAGCCCCTTCCATTCCCACCCGAGATTGTCCGTTCCACGGGGCGCACACACCGAGCTAGCATGGTGTGGGCGCGACCTCGGAAAACCACACCGGGCGGGACTGAAAGGGGCCGCGGGCTGAGCGGTCCCCCGGCGAAGTAAGGACCGCAGGGCTCATCTGGAGCCCGAGGACCGCAGCGAGCCGCGGGACCCTCAGCCCGCGGGGGCTTTCAACAGGAGGTCGTCGGCGCTGTTATCCACTCCCCAGGTCGGTAATCACGCACCACCAAGCCACCAGAGCGCCTGCAAACCGATAGCCACGAGATGTGGCGCCCCGGCTCAGATGTTCGAGTCTTCGAGCGGCGGGACACCCTGGGCGGTGATGGTCTCGCCGACGATGTAGGAGGAGGCCTCGCTGGCGAGGAACTGGGTGAGGTCGGCGATCTCCGCGGGCAGGCCCATCTCCTTGTCGATGTCCTCGCGGTCCACGTCCGCGGGGTTGATGCCCATCTGCGAGGCGACGCCGGCCGTGCCGACGAGCCCCGGCGCGATGCAGTTCACCCGGATATCGTGGGGTGCGTAGTTCGCCGACAGCGAGGCGGTCAGGTTGACCACGGCGGCCTTCGCCGCGCCGTAGTGGCTCATGTACTGCGAGCCCTCGGTCCCGGCGACGGAGGCGAAGTTGATGATGGTGCCGCCGTCGTCCTGTTCCTGCATCTGCTGGCCCGCGACCTGCGCGCCGTGGAAGGTGCCGTGGAGGTTGATGTCGACGATGGTCTTCCACCCGTTCTCGGAGATGTCGTCGAACCCGGCCATGAACGAGGCGCCGGCGTTGTTTATCATGGAGTCGACGCTGCCGAACTCCTCGACGGTGGCCTCGACGAGCGCCTCGACGGACTCGCGTTCCCGAACGTCGCACTCGACGGCGATGGCCCGACCGGGGGCGTCGGAGTCGTTGATACCGTCGGCGACCTCTTCGATGGTCTCCTGGGACCGGCTCGTGACCACGACGTTCGCGCCCTCGTGGGCGAACTGCTCGGCGGTTTCCCGGCCGATACCCTGGCTCGACCCGGTGATGATGACGTTCTTGCCCTCGACGGAGAACCGCTCGTTGACGTTTACCATTGGTAATTGCAGGTGCGGTGTTTTCACCAACCGTAAATAAAGGTGCGCCATGCACCGCCGGGTGTGCAGAGATGAGATGTCCCTCGAAGCGCCGATTCCGGGACGTAGAAGCGCCCTGTTCCGAATAACGAATGCTTATCCGACTGCGTCGTCAGTTTCCAACGAATGAGCGAGAGTCGCCTGCGCGCCGGGACAGCCTCCGTCGGGCGCGTCGAGTTCGAGGTGGAGTTCCCGCCCGGGCACGTCGCCTGCTACGTCGTCGACGCCGGCGTCCCGGTCCTCGTGGACGCGGGGATGCCGGACGAGCGTGGACTGGGCGGCCACGACGAGGCGTTCCGCGAGGGGCTAGCCCGTCACGGCTACGAGGTCGCGGATATCGAGCACCTCGTCGTCACGCACCCGCACGTGGACCACATCGGGCAGGTTCCGGCCGTCCTCGAGGCGGCCGACCCGACGGTCCACGTCCCGACCGGCGTCCGGGAGCGGTTCGCGAGGGATGCCGACGCGCTCGCCCGCCGGGTCCGCGAGAACGCCACTATGGCAGGGCTCTCGGGCGACCAGCTCGAGGACGCGGTCGACATGGCGCGCGAGTCACTGGAACGGGACCGCTCGTTCCTCCCCCCGACCGCGGTCGACCACTGGGTCGACCCCGGCGAGACCTTCACCGTCGGCGACCTCGACCTGACCGCGACGCACACGCCCGGCCACCAGGCCGACCACCTCGTCTACACGGGCAGCCTCGACGGCGAGGACGCCCTCCTCTCGGGCGATGCCGGCATCCAGCCCTTCCGTCCGGTCGTCATCCACGACGGGCTCGACGACGGCTACCGCGGGGCGTTTGCAGCCTTCGTCCGCGGGCTGGACCGTCTCGACGACCTGAAGCCGGCGCCCGACCGTGTCTACCCCGGCCACGGCCCCGTCCACGACGACCTCCCGGGCGTGGTCGAGCGCCACCGCGGGTCGCTGGAGCGCCGGCTCGACGGCGTCCGCGAGCAGGTCGCCGACGGCGTCCGCACGGTTCCGGGCGTCGCGATGGGCATCGCCGGCGACGACCGGAGCGTCCGCTACCTCCTCCCCGAGGCGATGAGCGCGCTGGCCCACCTCGAATCCGAGGGCGAGGTGGTCGCGACCGTCGAGGACGGTGTCCGCTACTACGACCAGGCGTGAGCTCGATATCGGGGCAGCAGGCGCGTTGGCGTGCGGGTGGCGGCCACGGTCGAACCCCCGTCAGTTAATCCGCCGGCCCCCGGAGGACACGTATGGCCGCCGTACCGCCCGTCGTCTGGTACCTCGCCATCGCGGTCGCCGCACTCTGCTCCGCCGGTGTCTGCTACGCGCTCGCTCGCCCCGGGGGTCGCTGGGGGCGGCACCTCCGCTCACGGTTCGTCCTCGGCGTCCCCTGGGGAACGCTCGTCGTCGCGGCGCTGGTCCTGCTGTTCTATCTCGTCCCACAGGACGGACTGACACACTGGTTCCAGCCGCTGGTCATCCCGTACCGCGCGTGGTCGTACTTCTACCCGCTCGGTATCCTCTCGGCCGGGTTCGCCCACTCCGGGCCGGGGCATCTCGTCGGGAACCTGCTCGGGACGTTCACGTTCGGCGTCCTCGCGGAGTACGCGTGGAGCCACTTCCCCACGGCCCGGGGGAGCCAGTCGTTCCGGTCGCTCCGCGAGGACCCGCGGGCCCGTATCGCCGCCTTCGTCGCCGTGACGCTGTTCGCGGGCGTCTTCATGGGGGCGTTCTCGCTCGGGCCGGTCATCGGCTTCTCCGGCGTCGTCTTCGCGTACGCCGGGTTCGCCATCGTCCGCTACCCGGTCGGCACCATCGGCATCCTCCTCGCAGGTGACCTGCTCGGTCTCGTCTATCGGGCGCTCCGCAGCCCCACGTCGACCGCGACGCCGGGGCCCTCCTTCTCGTCGCCGTTCTGGGCCGAGATCGCCATCCAGGGCCACGCCATCGGGTTCTTCCTCGGCGTCCTGCTCGGCGCACTCGTGGTCGCTCGCCGCCGGCAGGGGGCCTCCCCAGCGCTCGTCTGGGCCGCGGCGCTCCTGTTCGCCGTCGACCGCGGCCTGTGGGCCGTCTACACCTACGGCGAGGGCGGGAGCTTCGTCCTCTACCGCGCCGGCGGCGTGGCGCTCCTGTTCCTCATCGCGGCGCTCGTCGCCAGCGGGGCCGGCGCGACCGCCCGTGACCTGATCTCCAGTATCGACCTCTCGCGACGGGAGGCAGCGCTCGGACTACTCCTGAGCGTCCTCGTCGCGCTCTCGGCCGTCGCGGTGCCGTACAACCTGCTCGCCATCGCCGACGGCGGAAGCGGCTTCGAGGACGATACCGGCGTCGAGGCCGGCGACTACACTGTCTACTACGCCGAGGATGCACCGGACCGGTTCGTCACCGCCTTCGACGTGCCCGGCGTGCAGACCTCGAACGTCACCGTCTCCGGCGCCATCGTGGTCAGCGAGCAACGCAACATCTGGTGGGAGACCGTCAGCGAACGCCGGCTCGCGTTCGACGGGACCCGACGGGTCGTCCTCGGTGGCCCCACCTACCGGCAGACGGTCGTCGTGAACCGGACCGGGTGGTCGGCCGTCGGCGGCCCGACGACCTACCGCGTCCGCCTGCGGGTCGCGGGCGAGCCGTGGCAGTTCGCCCACCGGTCCGACCCTGCCCGGGCCGGCCCGACCGTCGCCGGGCGGAACGTCTCCATCCACCCGCTCCCCGGGCGGGCGGACGACCCGAACGCGTTCGCGGTCAACGTCACGCGGGACGGCGAACGGCTCGGGCGCGCCCCCATCCCGGCGAACGGGACCCGCGTCGAGGTCGGCGGCCTCCGGGTCATCCGAGAGAACCGCGGACTGTACGTCGCACGGGACGGGACCCGTGTGCAGGTCGCGCGTCGAGAGAACTACAACTGAGCCGGCTTGGCGGGGGGCGGCGGCTGTCACGCCCCGTCGCGCCAGCGGATGCGGAACACCTCGGCGTCGACGACGCCGGCCTCCGTCTCGTGGTGGTCGAACTGGTGTGGGAGCTCCAGCTCGGCCTGGAACGCGTGGGTGACCTCGCCGTCGTTGTCAGCGACGAACGACTCGACGAACGACTCGCTCCCGGCGTTGTGGACCGAGTAGGAGACGCGTGCCACCTCGGCGGCGGTCTCGAGGAACGCGCGGTCGGCGTGTTCGTTGCCGTCCTGCGCGCCGAACGGCGGGTTCATCAGCACCGTACAGTCCGGCGGGCAGAGCGGGAGGCGGGTCGCGTCCCCGCGCACCCACGCCACGTCCGCGCGGGCACCCACCCGGCGCTCGTTCTCGCGAGCGGTCACGAGCGCGTCCGCGTCGAGTTCCACGCCGACGACGCGCGCCGGCGAGCGCAACGCCGCACCCAGCGACAGCATCCCGGTTCCACAGCCCAGGTCCAGCACGGTCTCGTCCTCGATGTCGCCCTGCAGGTCCGCGACGTGGACGATGTGTGCGGCCAGGTCCGGCGGCGTGTGGTACTGCTCCAGCGCCGCCACGGGGTCCTCGAACCCCGTGACGACGCCGAGTTCCTGCGCCAGTCGCCGCCGCGTCGCGGTCACGCTGGCCACCCGCCCGGTGTGGGGCGCATATCGGGCGGCAATTCCTGCCAGATATACAAATACGTTGCCGTATGCTCGGTGCGCATCCACGGGGCGCGTCGGCCCGGGTTGGCCCGGGTCGGTCCCGAGGCCGGTCAATCATCGCCCGTTTTTATATACCAGCCGCGAGTCACCCGAGGTATGACGCGCTATCTGGTCGGCGTGGACTCCAGAGAGACTGCAGAGCAGCTGGTCGACTACCTCACGGGTACCCTGACGGACGAGGACACGGTGTTCATCGTGAACTCGTTGCCCGGCGGCGAGGAGACGAGCGACAAGGACGTCATCGAGGGGCGTGAGGCTACGGAGTACGCCGAGGGCGAGCTCCCCAACGCGGAGGCCCACCAGCTCATCCGCGGCAACAGTCCGCAGGAGGACCTCGTCCAGTTCGCCGACGAGCACGCGGTGGACGAACTCGTCATCGGCATCCGGAAGCGGTCGCCGACGGGCAAGCTCGTGTTCGGCTCGACGGCACAGGACCTCCTCCTCGAGACCACGCGCCCGACCGTGGTCGTGCCGCTGACGGAACCGGTCTGAGGCGAGCGACACCGTTTTATCACCCTCGGCGGAACCGCAGTCCATGAGCGACGACCCCCGAGAGCACCTGCGCACCGCCAGCGACCGTATCGCCGAGGCCGCCGAGGCCGCCGAGGGCGACACGGCCGACCGACTGTCCGGGTTCGCCGAGCGCGTCGAGGGCTGGGCCGACCAGGAGAACGGCCCGGACCACGGCGCCCTCGCCAACATCCTGCTCAAACTCGACGACCTGGCCGACGAGGTGGGCGGCGACGCGGCCGAGACCATCCAGACGGCCCGCTCGGAGATCACCGAGTTCCGCAAGACCGTCGGTGGCGTCTGAAGCAACCGAAAAACACCCATAATCGCTATTTCTGCGATAGACGCGCGCCATAAGCCAGATGTACAGATTATTCGATGATTATATGTGCAACCCGGTCGCCCCTGGACGGCCCTACGCCGCTGCGACGGCGTCCAGCACCGCCTCGTAGTCCGGCTCGTTCGTCGGGTCGTCGGCCTCCCACGCGAACGTGACGGTGCCCTCGTCGTCGAGGACGTAGACGGCCCGGTTGGCGATGCCGTGCAGGCCCAGGTCACCGATGTCGATCTCGAGGTCGTACGCGCCGATGGCCTCCCGGGCCATGTCACTCACGAGGTCGAACTCCAGCCCGTGCTCCTCGCGGAACGCACCCTGTGAGAAGGGTGAATCGGCGCTGACGCCGAGCAGCGTCGCCCCCGCGGCCTCGAAGTCGTCGAGGTGGTTCTGAAGCGCGACCATCTCGTTGCGACACGGCGGCGTGAACGCGCCGGGGAAGAACGCCAGCACGACAGGTCCATGGCCGAGGACGTCGTCGAGGTCGAACGGTTCGTGGTCGCTGGTGCCGTACGTCGCGGTGAACGTCGGGGCGGTGTCGCCTTCGGTTGGCATCGTCTCCGCCGAGGACCCGCGAACGCAAAAGGCTGGCCGCGAACATCTTCCCGGCGTCCCGTCGACCGCCGCTCGAACAGCGGGTGTCTCGCGTCGCTCGCTGCCGTTCCCCCTCTGGGTCGCTGCTCCCCGCTCGGAAGCCGTGGGTCCTTGCCCTGCTCGGAAGCCGTGGGTCCTTGCCCTGCTCGGAAGCCGTGGGTCCTTGCCCTGCTCGGAAGCCGTGGGTCCTTGCCCCGCTCGGAACCGCTCACTCCCCGTCGAGAATCTTCTCGGCGAGGATGGGGACGAACGTCCCGATGTCGGTGACCATCCCGACGGCCTGCGCGGAGCCGCGGTCGAGCAGCTGGGTGACGGTGGCGGGGTTGATGTCGACACAGACCACCCGCGTCGTGGAGGGGAGGCAGTTCCCGACGGCGACCGAGTGCAGCAGCGTCGACAGCATCAGCACCATGTCGGCCTCGTGGGCCTGTTCGCGGATGGCGTTCTGTGCCTCGACGGCGTCCGTGATGGTGTCGGGCAGCGGACCGTCGTCACGGATGGAACCCGCCAGCACGTAGGGTCGGTCGTTCTCGACGCACTCGTACATCACGCCGGACTCGATGAGGCCGTCCTCGACGGCCTGCTCGATGCCGCCCGCGCGGATGACCTCGGAGATGGTGTAGATATGGTGTTTGTGGCCCTTCCGTGCGTGGTCGAGCGTCTCCGTGTTCATCCCGAGCGAGGTGCCGTAGAGGTCGCGCTCGATGTCGTGGACGGCGAAGCCGTTGCCGGCCGACAACATGTCGATATACCCCTCGCGGACGAGGCGAGCGAGCTCCTCGCGCGCGCCCGAGTGGATGAGTGCCGGCCCACAGACCGCGAGCACCTTCCCACCCTCGCGTTTGGTCTCGGTGATGGCGTCAGCCACCTTCTCGATGGTCGACTCGGACGGGCGTTCCGAGGAGACGCCGCCCTGCATGAAGCCGAAGGCGCCCTCGCTCCCGCGGGGGCGCTCGGGGGGTCGGACTCGGATACCGGCCTCGTCGGTGACGACGAGGTCGCCCTCGTCGATAGCGTTGAGCACCTTCGTGTACGCACGTGGCTCCGAATCCGCTCGCGGCTCGGCCGCCTCGCCGCTCGCGTCGGTGGCGCCACGCGCCACCCCCTCGACGACGACCGCACAGTCCATCTCGATGTCGTCCACGGCGAGCCATTCGCCGTCGACGCGGACCTCCGTCGGGTGGTTGGTGGTGGAGTAGAAGCCGGTCGGAACGACCTGGTCGTCGGGTGCAGGCGTCAGTTCGACGTCGTCCGGGTCGGCGGGATTGGCACCGTTCTGGTGGAGTTCGTGGACGATGGCCTGCAGCGTCCCGGGGTCGTCGGCGCTGACGGTGAGGAGCGCGTAGGAGGTCTCGGTCTTCGAGCGGCCGATATCGAACTCCTCGACGTCGAACGACCCACCCATGTCCATGATGATACCGAAGGCCGACTGCATCATCCCCGAGTCGATGATGTGGCCCTCCAGTTCGACCTCACGAGAGACCGTCATGCGCCGTGGGACAGGGGCTGGTGGCAAGTCGCTTGCGGGTGCGGAATCCCGGCGGCAGAAGGGAGAATGGCCTCGGTCGGGAGCGGTTCAGTCGTACGTGACCCAGGAGAGGAACGCGAGGCCGGCGAACTCCAGCGCACGGAACGCGGCCATCGCGGTCTGTGCCGGCGGCGGCACCTGCTCGGGGTTGCCGATCCACGCCGAGACGGTGGGGTCCAGCAGGAACAGGTAGGCGCCGAGTGCGTTCTCGCCGATGAGCAGAAGTGCGAACAGCAGGAGCCCGAAGGCGTGCTTCGAGCGCAGGTCCCACCAGTTTCGGCCCCAGACTGCGGCGAGACCCAGAAGTACGAACAGGTTCAGTACGGTTAGCAGGCGAACCACGTCGACGAGTGTTGAGGCCATTCTCTATGTCTACCGTTGCTTGTCCATGTCGCCGGGTATACGTTTTCCCAAATCCGGCCCGACTACCCCAACCACGCTGGGCGGCATCTGACCCGCCGAGACGGTACTAGAGTGCATTCTGGATGATCTCCTCCACAGTGTCCCAGTTCTGCCGTGCGCGGTCCGTCGGCAGGTAGACGGCGCCGTAGTCGTCGCCCGTGTCGCGGACGATATCGTTCTCCTTGAGCACGTCGAGGTGGTGACGGACGGTCTTGTAGTCGAGGTCGAGTTCCTCGGCGAGCTTGTTCGCGTTGCGGGGACGTTCGTCGATGGCTCTGAGGATGCGGGCCCGGTTGGACCCACCCCGCGTCCCCGTCAGCACGTACCAGAGAACGCCCTCCATCTGTTCCTCACCGCGCGGGCCTCCCCCCTAAACGCACCGGATACGGGGACCACCAGAGATATATAAGAACCTGACTTGCGGCAATTTGGGCGTGATGTGGGACCCAGTTCCGTAACAGTCCGGAAAACCGTAATTAACCAGTATCGGACCTCTACAGACGCAATGGCACAAGCAACGGAGGCAGCCACCACAGGCGGAATCGGTGATAGTCCACAGACCATCGTTGCGGTCCTGTTCGGCGCAGTCCTCGCCCTCGTCGGCGTGCTCGGCCCGGTACTGGGCGGCGCAAGCGGCGAACTCATCATCTTCGGGCGTAACTACCTGCACGACGGCATCCATCTCCTCTCGGGGCTGGCTGGCCTCGCGGCGGGCTACTACGCCGGCGGCCAGTACGCATCGGAGTACAACAAGGCCCTCGGCGTGGTCTACCTGCTGGTGACGCTCCTCGGGTTCGTCCTGTTCGACCTGCTCGCGGACCTCATCGCGCTGAACACGGCCGACAACGTCCTGCATCTCGCGCTGGCCGTCGTCTTCCTCGGTGTCGGCTTCGCGCTTGGTGAGTAGGCTCCGCGCTGTCCCGTTCTCGGTTCAGCTACCAGGCAGCGGCTGCGCCAGACTGCCGTCGAAGGACCGGCGGACCGACCCCGGTCACGGGGACCGGCCGGCCGTCGCGACACGAGGGTCAGAGCGACGGGCTGGTACCGACGCCGACGACGTAGTTCGTCTCGGTGCCTGCGACCTGCGTCGTGGCGGCCTCCGTCTCCGCCGTCGCAGGCCCGAAGGTGTACTGGTTGGTCGCCGCCGGACCGTCGGGGGCCTCGACGAAGTAGGTCAGCGTCCGCGTCTCGCCGGACGGGACCGTCCCGAGTTCCACGCGCTGTCGGCCGTCGTCGGTCGACTGTGTCGACTCGCCGGAGACCACCGACCACGAGGACGGAATCTCGTCGTACACGGTCACGTCCGCCGACGGGTTCGCGACAGTGATATCGACCTGATTGGTCCCGCCAGCGGTGAACACCTGCCCGTCATCGGCGCGGCTCCCGCCCGCGGTCACGGTCGCGTCGCCGTCCCCACCGTCTCCGCCGTCGCCCGTGCCCGAGACGAGGGAGTCGTGTGCCTCGCTGGGTGTCGCGAACGCCCCGTACCTCGCTCGCTCGACGGCGGCGGCGGCGTTCACGTGCCCCGGACCGGCGTTGGCGACGGTGTAGCCGTCGGCGTCGTGGTTCGCCGTCGCTTCGATGGTCCGGATGACGTCCATCGGGCCGAAGGTACCGGGCTCGCCGGCGTCCTCGTGGCCGACGAACGCCAGGCCATCGGGGGCGGCGTCCGTCGTGTGCGAGCGGCCGGCCTCGATGACGAGCGCCGCGATGCCCGCCGCGGCCGGGCACGCCATCGAGGTGCCGGAGATGCGGCCGTAGAACGGTTCGCCGTCGCCGGTCGAGAGCGGCGCCAGCGCGTCCTCGGGGTCGAACGTCGACATGACGCTGTTCCCGTGGGTCAGGATGCCCGGCCGGTAGAGCGTGAGCGGGCGGAACGAATCGAGAGACGTCTGCTCGAACGAGTCACCGTCGGACTCGATGAGGTCGTACACCCGGTAGTCGAACTCGTACCGAAGGGCAGCGGTCACCTGCGGGTCGAACTCGACGGTGACCGGCTCGCCACCGGGGACATCGAGCGCGATGTCCTCGTGGACCTTGACCGGCTCCTCTCCCATCCGTGCGAGCAGTTCCTCGTCGGGCTCGCCGTAGTCCGTGTAGAAGGAGACGGTCACCTGCTGACCGTCGGGCGTCAGCGACAGCGTCCCCGCGAGCAGGTCCTCGTCGCCGTCGGGCATCTTCAGGTGGTGCGTGACGACGCCGCTGTCCTGGTCGACACCCGTGCCGCCGGCCGGGTCCTTGACCCCGGGACCGAGGGTCCCCGAGAGGGTCCCCCGGTCGACGATGAGGCGGCCGTCGCGCGTGAGGGCGTGGAACCCCTCCATGTTCTCGAGAAGCGACTGCCGGTCGTGATGCGCGGGGGACACCGTCTCCTCGGCGTTCGGCAGTTCGGTGCCGACGCTCCGTCCACGCGAGGAGAACTCCGTGACCGTCTCGTCCTTCCGGCTGGCGGCGACGCCGAGGACGTGGGGTGCCTTCGCGTACCGGGAGGCGGTACCCTCGCTGGGCCCGCTGTTCCCCAGGGCGAACACCGGGAGTATCCCCTCCTGGAACGCCTCCCACGTGGCCACGTTCAGCGGGTCGAGCGGGTTGTAGCGGTTGCCGCGGGCCACGCCGTAGGAGTTCGAGCAGACGACCGGGTCGAAGTCGTCGCTCTCGTCGCGCTTCCGTGCGAGCATGTGGTCCCACGCGCCGACCGCGTACGGGAGGTAGACTGCCTGGCTCACCGAGTACGCCGAGAGGCGCGCCGCAGGTGCCATCCCGACGTACGGGCCGGTTCCCTCCGTCTTGGAGGCGAACCCGTCGCCGGCGACGGTGCCACAGCAGTGCTGGCCGTGCCCGATGTCGTCGGAGTCACCGGGACCGATATCGACCCACATCTCGGGGTCACGGTCGCCGAACGGCTCGTCGACGTACTCGTAGTTGCCGACGATGCGGCCCTGGAAGTCCGGATGCGCCCCGTCGATGCCCGAATCGATGACGACGGTGTCGATGCCCTCGCCGTTGAATTCTGCGCTGGCGAAGTCGGCCGCGGCGTTCACCGCCTCGACGTGCATCGACTCGCGGGACTCGACGTCGTTGTAGTACTCCAGTTCGAACGTATCGCTGACGTAGCGGACCTCCTCGCGCCCGGCGAGGTCGGCAATCCCGTCCCCGTCGAGCTCCGTCCACGACATCGGGAGCACCCCGTAGTCGAAGCGCCCGACCGGCAGGTCGAACTCGTCGAGGACCGACTGGTCGTCGGTGTCACGGAAGACGACGACGACCTCCTGTCGCCCCCCGTCCGTGTCCAGCGCGTCCGCGACGGTGCGTGCGCCCGCCGGCCCGGCGAACGCGGCCCCGGCACCGGCAACCCCCGCGGCCCGTACGAAACTCCGCCTGTTCAGTTCGGTCATCGCGTGTCCGTACAGAGCCGATACGTCCTTATGAAGGAACTCGAGAAACCGTCCAAACGTGGGCGAGACTCGCCGATTCGGGCGTTCAATCCGTCCGGCGGGTCACCCGCCAGTCGAGGGAGGCGCCAGCAGCGTCGTGTTCGGCGACCTCGACGAGGCGGTCGTGGAACGCGCGCAGGCCCTCGGCGCCCGTCTCCGACCGGACGTGGAGTTCGATGGCCGCCTCGCGAACGGCCAGGCGGAACGTGTCTCCGGTCTCGTCGTCGTGGACGAGGAAGACCGGGAGCGGCAGGTCGAACCAGTCACCGACCCGGTAGCGGTCGGCCGACAGCACCGTGTCGGTCAGCGCGACCAGTTCGGCCTCGTCGACCGGTCCGTCCCGGGGTGTGAGTTCGATGACCGTCGCACCCTCGTAGCGCATCCCACCGGCGCGAGGGAAGGTCCGCTCGGGGTGGTGCAGGTCAGCGAACGCGTCGTCGGACTCGCTTCCGGGGCCATCGCCAGACGCCTCCCGGAGGTCGGCCGCGGTCGAGAACGACAGGTCCGGGTCGGCGTCCGACTGCTCGCTCATGGGCCCACTCACCGGATATGTGGGCCGCATCACGTTTAAATTCGCGGGCAGTGCGGGGTGGAAGTGAAGCGCTGGGGGCCCGGGCGTCTCAGAAGCTGCTCTTGATCTTCTCGAAGAAGCTCTGGTCCACCGAGAGGTCCTCGTCGGAGGCCTCGGCGAACGCCTCCAGTGCTTCCTGTTGCTCCTCGTTCAGCTTCTGGGGCGTGACGACCTGCACGTGGACCAGGAGGTCGCCCTGGCCGCGGCGCTGGAGTCGGGGCATCCCCTTGCCGCGGAGCCGCCGGGTCTCGCCGGACTGGACGCCCGCGTCGAGGTCCATCTCGACCTTGCCGTCGAGCGTCGGTATCTCGACGGTGTCGCCGAAGACGGCCTGCGGGAAGGAGACCGGGAGCGTGTAGTGGAGGTCGGCACCGTCGCGGTCGAAGTCCGGGTGCTCCTCGACCTGGATCTCGACGAGCAGGTCGCCGTTCGGCCCGCCGCCCTCGCCGGGCGCGCCCTCGCGCTCCATGCGGAGGGTCTGCCCGCTGTCGATACCGCCTGGAATCTCCACCTCCAGACTCGCGTCCTCGCGCGTGACGCCCTCGCCACCACAGGTCGAGCAGGTCTCGTCGTACAGCGTCCCCTCGCCCTCACAACGGCTGCAGGTCCGGGTCTGCTGGACGCGCCCGAGCGGCGTCTGCCGGACCGTCGTCTCCTGCCCGCGGCCGTTACACTGGGGACAGGTCTCCGAGTCAGCGCCCGGCGGATGGCCGGAGCCGTCACAGTCCGGGCACCGTTCGGGCCGCGTGATGTTCAGCTGCTTCGTGACACCGTGGTAGGCCTCTTCGAGTGTGATGGTCAGCGACGTGCGGAGGTCGGCCCCCTGCCGGGCACCGCCGCGGCCGCCGCCGCCACCACCGCCGCCGAAGAACTGCTCGAAGATGTCGCCCATCCCGCCGGCGCCGCCGAACGGGTCGCCACCGGCGCCACCGCCGAAGGGGCCGCCGCCGGCACCGCCCGCGCCGCCGTCGAAGCCGCCGCGCTTCTCGGCCTGCTCGAAGCGCTCGTGGCCCATCTGGTCGTACGCGCGTCGCTGTTCCTCGTCCGTGAGCACCTCCTTTGCCTTCTTGACCTGCTTGAACTTCTCCTCGGCGTTCGGGTCGTCGCTCACGTCCGGGTGATACTCGGCCGCCTTCTTCCGGTAGGCCTGCTTGATCTCGTCCTCGCTCGCGTCGCGTGAGACCCCCAGTACCTCGTAGAAGTCCTCGCTCATCTCGTTGCCAGGGGATATGCGACTTCCACACTTGAACGGAACGGGTACGCGACGAGCAGGGCGCCCCCCTTGTCCCCCGGTCGGCGACGCCTCCGGTTTCCGGATTTCTCGGGTCCGTCACCGTCATCCTCACCTCCTTCGCCGCGGGAGGAACGTTTTCCCGCCGTCCGCCCCTAGCGGATCGCATGACACGAATCGGGTTCGTGGGGGCAGGGGCCGGGGCCGCCGCCGCGGCCTACGCGCTCCGGAACGCGGACGCCGACCTGACCGTCGTCGAGAAGTCGGGTGGCGTCTGCGGCCGCGCGGCGACCCGCCGGCGCGGCGACTACGAGTACGTCTACGATTACGGAGCCAACTACGTGAAATCCAACGACGAACGGGTCAACCGACTCCTGACCGAGGGCCTCGACAGCGAGGGACTGGTGGACGTGACGGAACCGGTGTGGACGTTCGACGCCGAGGGAACAATCTCGGAGGGACAGGACGCCGACGAGCACAAGTGGAGCTACGAGCGCGGCCTCACGCAGATCGCGAAACGCCTGCTCGGGACCACGGACGCGACGGTCCACCGGCGGACCCGCGTAGAGACCGTCCGGCGGAACACCGACCGCACGTGGACACTCCTCGACGACGAGGGCGAGTCGTACGGCCCGTTCGACCGGCTGGTACTGAACCCGCCGGCGCCACAGACCGCCGAACTCCTGCGTGACGCCGAGTGGGACCGGGACCTCCGGACGGACCTGGCGAGCGAGGCCGCCTCTGTCTCCTACCGGACCATCGTCACGGCCGTCCTCGGCTACGACACGACGCTCGACCGCGAGTGGTACGCGCTCGTGAACGTCGACAAGGACCACGACATCGGCTGGCTCGCGCGCGAGGAGTGCAAGGACGGCCACGTCCCGGACGGGGAATCGCTGCTGGTGGTCCAGCTGTCGCCGGAATGGTCTCACGAACAGTACGACGACGACACGGAATCGGTCTGTACGTCGGTCGCGGACGCGACGGCCGACCTGCTCGGCGAGCCCCATCTCACGGACCCGGACTGGACCGACCATCAGGGGTGGCGCTACGCGCTCCCGGACGAAGGAGCGGACACGGACCTGCTGGACGAGGCCGAAGAGTACGGCCTCCACTTCACGGGAGACTGGGTCGCTGGCGAGGCGCGCCTCCACGCCGCGCTCCGGAACGGGCTGGAGACGGGCGAGCGCATCGTCGACGGGCTGTAGCCGGGACGTGAGACGGCCCCGGACGACAGCGGACTACCAGCCCGGGGGTCGTTCGACCCGGGCTTCGACGGACTCATGGGATTCGGCCTCGTCGAGCCGACGTGTCCCGCCGCTCTGCAGTCCTCCTGTTCGGCGCTCTCGCGACGATGTGGGGCCTGTCGTTCCCCGCTATCACGGTCGGCCTGCGTGACCTCCCGCCCATCCTGTTCGCCGCGTTCCGCTACGACGTGGCGGGCGTTCTGTTGCTGGCGTACGTCGCCCTGACGGCGGCTCCGGGCGACCGCCGGCCGACCGAGCGCCGCGACGTGAGTGCCGTCCTCGCGGGCGGGACCTTCCTCGTCGCGGCGAACGCGCTCCTGTTCGTCGGCCAGCAGACCGTCCCAAGCGGCGTCGCGGCCATCCTCCAGGGGCTCGTGCCCATCCTCACGACGCTGTGGGCGCTCCTGTTGCTCGACCAGCAGCTGACGCCCGCCGGTGCAGCCGGTATCCTGCTGGGCTTTCTCGGCGTCGGCCTCATCGTCCGGCCGGACCCGTCGAACCTGCTGGCCACAGACCTCGTCGGGAAGGTCATCATCCTCGGGCAGGTGCTGTTCGTCGCGCTCGGGGGCGTGCTGGTCGACCGGGCGAAGCCGACGATGGCAAGCAGCGCGCTCACGGGCTGGTCGATGGCACTGGGCGGAATCCTGCTTCATCTGGGGAGCCTCGCCGCCGGCGAGGGACTGGCGGGCGCGACGTTCACACCGACCGCCGTCGGCGCCATCGTCTACCTCGGCGTCTTCTCGACGGCCCTGGCGTTCGTCATCTACTTCACCATCCTCGAACGCTACGGTGCCCTGGAGACCAGCCTCGTCGCCTACCTCGTTCCGGTCGTGGCGACCGTCGCGGGTGTCGTCCTGCTGGACGAGTCCATCACGCTGGCGACCATCGGCGGCTTCGCCATCGTCTTCCTGGGCTTCGCGCTGCTGAAGCGACGCCAGCTGGCGGACCTGCTGGGCTACGAGGACGCGGTGGTCCGGCCTGGCGACTGAGCGAGAAGGGGGACGCCTCAGCGGTTCGCCGGTGCGAGCGCCTCGATGGTCGCGTCCAGCACGCCGGAGGCGTCCTGTGGAATCGTCACCAGCGGCTGGTCGAGCACGTCCATCGCACAGAGCTCGTCGAACTGCTCGCGGGCCTCTTCGGGCGTGCCGGCGATTCCGAGGGCGTCGACCATCTCGTCGGTGACGGCCTCGCGGGCCGCGGCACGCTCGCCCGACCGCCACGCCTCGGACACCGCCTCCGCGCCGTCCGGGAACCGCGAGGCGACCGCGCGCCGGTACCCGTCGCCGTTGCCGACGTAGTACGCGACGTGGCCGCGAATCGCGTCCCGGGCCTCTGTGGGGTCCTCGTCGACGGCCGCCGGGACGTACGGCGCGACGGAGATGTCCTCGGCGTCGCGCTCGTCGGGCGTATGCTCGCGGATGTAGTCGAACGACTCCGCGAGGTCCGGGAACGGGACGTTGTGCGGAATCCAGCCGTCGCAGAGCCGCGCGACGACCCGGCGGTTGGCCGTCCCGAGCGCGGCGGCGTAGATGGGCACGTCCGACCCGAGCGCGGGGAAGTCAGCAGCGTGGAAGACCTGCCCGTCGTAGTCGACCCGTCCCGCGCCGGTGAAGAACTCGCGGCAGAGTTCCACGCACTCGTGGAGCCGCCGGGCCGGGTTCGGGTCGTCGAACTCCATCCCGTGGAGGTCCTCGACGGCCTTCGGCGTACTCGTGCCGAGGCCGAGATTGAAGCGGCCACCCGAGTCCCGATGGAGCGTCGCGGCGGTCATCGCCAGCACCGCGGGCGACCGGGAGTACGTGTTCAGGATGGCCGAGCCCACGTCGACCGTCTCCGTGCGCTCGACGATCTGCGCCAGCTTCACGGGCGACGCGGTGAACCAGAGTTCCCCGAGCCACACCGAATCGTAGCCCAGGTCCTCGGCCCGGGCCGCCACGTCCGCCGGGTCCCGGCCCAGTTGCGGGAGCAGGAAGCCGACGTTGTCGGCCGCGTCGGCGCCCGGCATCAGTTGATGGCACCCGCGTCACGGAGCGCCTCGACCTCGTCATCGTCCAGTCCGGCCTCGCTGAGGACGGCCGCCGTGTGCTCGCCGTGGCCGGGGACGGACTCGTCGGTGTCCTCCGGGGCGTCGGTCCCGGCCGCGGGGAAGCCGACCCGCGGCGGCGCGTCGTCGGGTCGCTTCACGACCCGCTCGGCGAGTTGCTCGTGCTCGAACGCCTCCGCCGGCGAGAGGACCGGCCCGGTCATCGTCTGGTCGCTGAGCTCTTCGAGCCACGCGTCTCGGGACTTCTCGACGAACAGCTCCTCCAGCGCCTCCCGCAGCGCGGCCCGCCGGTCCGGGTCGCCGGTCATGTGCTCGCCGACCCACTCCTCCTTGCCGACCTCCTCGCAGAACGCCTGCCAGAACTCGGGTTCGAGCGCCCCCAGCGTGAGATACTGGCCGTCGGCACACTCGTACACGTCGTACCACGGGTAGAGGCCGGTCAGCGCCGTCTCGCCGGGACGCGGGTCGTCGCCCGCGAGCGCCTCGTACGCGATGGACTGGGAGAACGAGGCCACCACGTCAGTCATCGAGACGTCGATGTACTCACCCCCGGTGTTCCCGAGTTCGCGGGAGAGGAGCGCCGAGACGATGCTGAACGCGGCGAACAGGCCGCCGCCGAGGTCGCCGATCTGGTAGCCCGGCACCCGGGGCGCGTCGTCCTCGCCGTTCCGGGTCATGTCGAGCAGGCCGGCGACACCGATGTAGTTGAGGTCGTGGCCGGCGCGCTCGCGGTACGGTCCGCTGTTGCCGTAGCCCGAGAGCGAGCAGTAGACGACCTCGTCGTTCACCTCGCGGACGCTCTCGTAATCGACGCCGAGTCGGTCCACGACGCCCGGGCGGAACTGCTCGAAGACGACATCCGCGTCGGCGGCGAGGTCGAGGAACGCCTCGCGCCCCTCGTCGCTCTTGAGGTCGATGGCGACCGAGCGCTTGCCCCGGTTGACCGAGTCGAACAGCGCGCCTGTCCCGCGGTCGGTGACCGGCGGGGTGTGGCGGGCGTAGTCGCCGGCGCCGGTGTCTTCGATCTTGACCACGTCGGCGCCCATGTCGGCGAGCAGTTGGGTGGCGTACGGTCCCGGCAGGAGGCGGGTCAGGTCGAGCACCCGCACGTCGTCGAGTCGCATACCCACCGCTGTCGGGGGGCACACTTGAAGACTCCCGCTCGGATGGCAGGCAGGATGTCGCGTGGTTCGGTGGGGATGGCGACGAGATGAATCGAACCCATTACGAAGCCCTCGCACTCCCTCACAACTCCAACAGCAACGGGTGAACCACCTACGAAGCCCTCGCGCTCTCGACCGGCCGGGACTCGCTGCGCTCCTCGGGTTCGCTTCGCTCACCCTGCGGTGCTTACGTCGTCCGGGCCGGGTCGGGAGCGCTCGCCCTTCGATTCCGCCAGGAACATGGCCCGTCGAGGGTCGCGGCTCCCCTGCCCTTCCCCAGGTCGCGCGGATTCGCGCGTCCGCACTCACCACGCGCTCCCGGCCGGAGAACAGTTGCTCGGTGGCCGGTTCCACGAACAGGAAGCGCGCGAGCGCCCTCCCGTGGAAGCCGCGAGCAGCGGGGGAGCGAAGCTCCCCCGAGCGAACGGCGAAGCCGTGAGCGTCAGCGAGCGTGCTGGAACACGCCGGCGCTCGCGCGGAGAGGTGTGGGGTCTCTCCCTGCTCGTCTGGAACCATCACGTACGAACGCTTAGTGAAACAGGCAACAGGGTGGGACTGAAAGGGGCCGGCCGGTCGACCCCGCCCGGACGAAGCAAGCACCGCAACGGAGGGAGCGGAGCGACCGGAGTGAGGAGCGCAGCGAGGCCCGGCGGGTCGAGCGGCCGGGGGCTTTCAACAGGACTCGATCATCACGGTCGTAGCCGTCGCGGTGAGAGCTACCAGGGCGTTTCGATATGATAGCACCAGTGGAAAAATGAACTATCCCCTTCATTACTGACAAGGGTTCAAAATTATTGAGATGTTTACGCACCCCACACATTACAAGACAGTTTATACGCAAATATACGCCTCACTCCGAATCCGCCGTCGGCGACCGCACGATACGCGGCTTCCCGTCCGCGACGGCGAACCCGAACCGGCGAGCGCCGGGGTTGCAGACGAAGAACTCGTACTTGAGGTCGGTATCCACGAACGCTCGGGCCCCCTCCTCGACCCCGAACTTGATGTCCTTCCCGCCGGCGGCCTCCCACTCCAGCCGGTAGGTGTCGACATCCGGCGTGACCGGCGCATCCACGATGTCGTAGGTGAGATCGCTCGTGACCCGGTAGGTCTGCTCCTTGAGTAGCGTCTCGGAGGCGCCCTCGCAGTTCGCCGAGGACACCGTCGGCGTCGGCGTCCCCGCTCCCGGGAACGCCGGCGTCGGGTCCGCCTCCGGGAAGTTGCAGACCGGCGTCCGGATGTGGTAGATGCGCACGGTGCCCTCGTAGTTGTTCGGGTCGTTGTGGGTGACGACGCCGTACTCGAACGAGAACTCACCCTCGTCGATGTAGTTGGAGTCGCCACAGGCCGGCGTCGGTGACGGGCTCGATACGCCGGTGGGGGAGTCCGACGGGGATTCACCACCCGGACCGCTCGCCCCGTCGCTGCCGTCGCTGCCGTCGCTGCCGTCGCCACCGTCGCCGCCTGTACAGCCAGCGAGGGCAGCGAGGCCGACCGCGCCGGCGCGCCGGAGCACGGTCCGTCTGTCGAGGTCCATGGACCTGCCTGCCACTGGCCCGGCTTAAATCCCCTGCGGCGAATGGACGGTTCCCTACCCGTTCCGTGGCTCCGGCGTCCCGCCGGATGCCGGCACCACTCCTCGCGGGACCGTCCGTCCCGGAGGAGTCGTTCCACACGGTCGCGGCGACGCTGCCGGGACAGGCTCCCCCACCGATTGCCGACCGGCCCCACGTCGTGCCGGCCACTCGGCGCCGGCCGAACCGACCCGCCGTCGGCGAAAGAACGATTACGCTACCTGCCAACAACCGGCACACGCCATGATGGACTACCAGTTGACGCTCGAGAAGATACTCGACCGCGCGACATCGCTCTACCCGGACCGGGAGATCGTGAGCGTCAGACCCGACGGCTCGAAGCATCGCTACACCTACGCCGAGATGGGCGACCGCGTCGCCCAGCTGGCGAACGCGCTGGACGACCTCGGCGTAGAGGACGGAGAGCGGGTCGCCACGGTCGCGCTCAACAACCACCGGCATCTGGAGCTCTACTTCGGCCCGCCGGCCTCCGGGCGCTCCATCCACATGTGCAACATGCGGCTGCCCGACGAGCACTTCCAGTACATCGTCAACGATGCCGAGGACAGGGTGCTGTTCGTGGACCCGGCGTTCATCGAGAAGGTCGAGGCCAACGCGGCGGAACTCGACACCGTCGAGCAGTACGTGGTCCTCGGCGAGGCCGTCCCTGACACGTCGCTGGAGCCCGTGGTCTCCTACGAGGACCTGCTCGCCGAGCAGTCGACCAACTACGAGTGGCCCGACATCGACGAGGACGACGAGTGCGGGATGTGCTACACCTCCGGGACGACGGGTAAGCCGAAGGGTGTCGCCTACTCACACCGGGGCGTCTACCTCCACACGCTGATGTGCGGGCACGTCGACGCGAACGCCGTCGGGCAGGACGACACGGTGTTGCCGGTCGTTCCGATGTTCCACGCCAACGGCTGGGGTATCCCCTACGCCTCGACGCTGGTCGGCGCGAAGCAGGTCCTCCCCAACGTCCACACCGACCCCGGCCCCATCGCCGAACTCATCGACGAGGAGGACGTGACGCTGTCGGCCGCCGTCCCGACCATCTGGCTGGAGATGGCCGAGTACCTCGACGAGAACCCCGAGGCGGACATCTCCAGTATCGACCGCCTGACCGTCGGTGGCTCGGCCCCGCCGGAGTCGCTCATCAGGCGCTACGACGAGGACTTCGACGCGCCCATCATCCAGGGCTGGGGGATGACAGAGATGAGCCCGCTCGGTTCGCTGTCGATCCTCCGCAAGGAGGTGGCCGACGCCGACCCCGAGACCCGATACGAGTACCGCGCCAAGGCCGGCATGCCGGTCCCGGCCATCGACACGCGAATCGTCGACGACGACGGGGAGCAGGTGGCACACGACGGCGAGGCGTTCGGCGAACTCCAGGTCCGCGGTCCCTGGGTCGTCGATGAGTACCACAACCGGCCCGAGGCGAACGCGGAGTCGTTCGCCGAGGACGACGAGGGGCGGTGGCTGAAGACCGGCGACATCGCGACGATGGACGAGCAGGGCTACCTCGATATCGTCGACCGGACGAAGGACGTCATCAAGTCCGGCGGGGAGTGGATATCGAGCGTGGAACTGGAGAACGAGCTGATGGCCCACGAGGCCGTCTCGGAGGCGACCGTCATCGCGGTCGACCACGAGAAGTGGCAGGAGCGGCCGATGGCCTGCATCGTCCTCCGGGAAGGGCACGAGGTGACCGAGGACGAACTCGACGAGTTCCTCGGCGAGCGGTTCCCCGCGTGGTGGCTCCCGGACCACTACGAGATCGTCGACGCCATCCCGCGCACCTCGACCGGTAAGTTCGACAAGAAGGTGCTGCGCGACCGGTTCGACGAGCTGACGCTCAGCGAGGAGCACGCCGACTGACCGGCTGCTCTCCGTCCACTCGCACCAGGGGCTGAACGGCTTGACTGTCGCATAACAGAGAGTGACAGTCCGCTATCCGCCCCATAATCCTTTCACGGCCGCCCGGCCCAGAGCAGACCGTGAACGACGAACTCCCTGCCGACGTGTCGCAGGATGCGATTGCGGAGGTGGATGCGGCGACCGATATCGACGAGGCTGCCATCCGGCGGATGCACGCGGTCGCGCAGCTGCTCGACGACGGCATCAGACTCCCCGTGGTCGGGGTCCGTATCGGTCTGGACCCGATTCTCGGGGTGCTCCCGGTCGCCGGCGACACGGCGATGGCCGTCGTCGGGCTCTACATCGTGGTCGAATCGGCCCGGCAGGGCGTCTCCTACTGGACCATCGCCAGGATGCTGCTCAACATCCTCGTCGACGCGGCCATCGGCTCCGTCCCCGTCGTCGGTGACCTGTTCGACGTGGCGTTCCGCGCGCATCGGCGGAACCTGAATCTCGCGCTGTCCGACCTCGACGTGACCCTCGCCATCGAGGAGTGAGCCCCGCGCGCCCCGCCGACAACGAACCACGCGCCGTCCGTTTAAACGTCCCGTGTACCCCGCGCGCAGGGATTAAGAGGCCGCCGCCGTAGGGCGAGGTATGGCAACACAGGACGCCGCCCCCGCGGGCGTCAGCTTCGACACCGACGAGGAGACACGGCTCATCCTCCAGTCCATCGACGACTTCATCGAGCAGGAGGTCGAGCCGCTGGAGGACGAGCTGGGCGACACCTGGTCGAACCCACGCAAACGCCACGAGGACGACGGCCGGATGGTGCCCGAGGTCGTCGAGACACTGCAGGAGGTCCGCAAGCGCTCGGCCGACGCCGGCTTCTACGCGATGAACCTCCCCGAGGAGGTCGGCGGCGAGGGCGTCTCCAACGTGACCTGGTACCGTGCGATGAAGCACGTCGCCTCGCGCGGGCCAGGCCTCCACTCGGCGATGCTCGCCGGGCCGGAGGGCCCGAAGCCGCTCCTGATGCAGGCCGAGGGCGACCAGGTCGAGAAGTACCTCAAGCCCGCGGTCCGGGGTGAGAAGTCCACGGCGTTCGCCCAGACCGAGCCCGGTGCCGGCTCGGACTCCCCGGCGATGAAGACCAGCGCCGAGAAGGACGGCGACGAGTGGGTCATCAACGGGCGCAAGCAGTGGATCACGAACGCCCCGTACGCCGACTTCGTGCAGGTGTTCGCCCGCACGAGCCCCCAGGAGGAGATGGGCCGGTACGGGGGTATCACCTGCTTCATCGTCGAGGCCGACGAGTTCGAGATCGCCTCGCTCAACAACGCCCATTCGGCCATCGGCCGGCAGGGCGAGATCGCCCTCGACGACGTGCGCGTCCCGGAGGACCGCGTCCTCGGCGACGTGGACACGGCGTTCTACGACGCGATGGACTTCCTCTCGCTGGGCCGGCTGGAGATCGGTGGCCGCGCGGTCGGCCACACCCAGTACCTCCTCGAGCAGGGCACCCAGTACGCCAACGACCGCGAGGCGTTCGGCCGCCCCATCGGCAAGTTCCAGGGCATCTCCCACAAACTGGCCGAGGGGAAGGCCCGGATGTACGCCGCCGACGCCGCCGGCCTCCAGCTCGCCTGGAAGATGGACAACGGCGAGCAGGCCATCGAGGACTCCTCCATCGTCAAGTACCTCTCCACGAACGTCATGTTCGACGTGGCCGACGACGTGGTGCAGGTCCACGGCGGCAACGGCCTCGCCGAGGACAACGACTTCATGACGGAACTGGAGACGGCCAAACTGCTCCGCATCGTCGAGGGCACCGACGAGATCCAGCTCAACACCATCGCGAAGCAGATGGGCGTCAATTAACACGCACGTTTTACTCGTCGGGTTCGTCGGCAAAGCCGACGAACCACTCCTCGCAAGAACTTGCGGAAAACCTCTGCCGACCTCCGCTCGCTTCGCTCGCTCCGGTCGGTGAAACGCGCGCCTGCGGCGCGCGTATGCAGGTGCCTCTACCTACAGCGCCTCGATACTCTCCTCCAGCTCCTCGACCGGGACCGGATGAATCCACTCGTCCGTGCTCCACGCGTGCTGGACGGTCCCCTCGTCGTCGAGGACGAACACCGCGCGCCGGGGCGTCTTCGTCCCGGCCATCCCCTCGCGCTCGACGAGCAGGTCGTAGGCGTCGGCCACCTCGCCGTCCACGTCGGCGAAGACGGAGAACGGGGAGTCGATACCACGGAGGAAGGCGTTGATGCCGTACGGGCCGTCGCGGCAGACGCCGTAGACGGGCACGTCGTCGAACTCGTGCCAGTCGCCGGCCTCGTAGCGGCGCCACCAGTTGTCCGAGATGGCCGAGAAGACGAAGCCGAAGAAGACGAGAACGGTCCCACGGTCGCCCGCCGCCGCTTCGAGCGTCGTTCCGCGGAACGTCTCGCCGTCGCAGAGCAGTGTCTCGAATCGGGGCGCGTCGTCGCCCTCGGTCGGATGCATACCCGGGCGTGGCGCGGGGATGGCAAAAGGATATGGCTCGCGGACGGGTGGAACTGTCGCTCAGATATCCAGGTCGCTGAAGTCGGTCTCCAGCGCCTCGCGTTCCTCGTCGTCGAGTTCGGCGATAGCCTCCTCCAGCGTGTCCTGTTCGACATCCGGTTCGGGCTGAGGGACGCTGTCGGGGTCCGTCTCGACGTGCTCGACCCCGCGGAAGCCCTCGGGGGCACGGTTCCCTGCGGCGAACCACTCCTGGAAGGCCGCCTCGAACGCCTCGGCCTCGCCCCGGTACTGCGAGCCGCCCTCCTCCTGGTACCAGTAGAGGAAATCGGGTTCGTGCTCGTTGCACAGCAGTACCTCGTGGAGCGGTTCGCCGTAGACGACGCGCGCGACGTTGCACTCCTGGATGTTCTCGTCACCGTGGATGAGCCAGCAGGCGTTGCAGGGCTGGCCCGCGACGACCGACAGCCGCACGAGGCGGTCCCGCGTGTCCGGCGACACCTCGTCGATAGAGCGGAGGTCGCCATCCTCGGTGAAGACCTCCTCCTCGTCGAACCGCCAGCCGCGCAGGCCGATACTCACTTTGCTCATATCGGTCGGTAATGCGTCACCGGACAAGGGTCGTTCGGAAGCCACGTCGCGACGAGACTCCGGTTCAGTTCGGCTCCAGCCCCGAAATCCGTGCCCGGTGGTCCGCGACCAGTTCGAGTCGGTGCGCGGTCGCAGCGTTCCGCGCCAGCCCCTGCTGTTCGACGAACGTGCCCTGATGCGGGAGGAGCACGACCTGCCGCCGTCGTGCGGCCACCTCGAACCCCTCGATGGCACGGGCCGCCGCGTCACCGTCCAGCCGCCCGAAGGGCACGTCGAACCACTGGGGGAGCCTCGCGCAGTCACCCGCAGCGAGCGTCATCGCGAGCCCCAGTTGGATCGACGCACCCGTCGGCAGTCCCCCCACTGCGGCGTCCGAGTCCCCGGTCGCGGAGACCCGGAGACCGAACGGCTCCGCGTCGAGTTCGACCGCGTGGCGCGGCGCCGGGCCGACGATATCGACGTAGGCCGATACCCGTTGCTGGAACTCGTCCCAGAGCCCCGGCGGCGTGACGGTGTCCGTCTCGGACGCGCTCCGGCCGGCCGCCGCTGCGGTGAGGAGCTCCTGCGCGACCGGCGCCCAGCCGGCCGGCTGGGCGCCCCGCTGTAGCCCGGGGTCGTTGACGAGGATGGCCTCGGTCTCCGGCGGGGCGAGTCGCCGTGCCGATGCCGACGGGTCGTCGACGGCCGTCCAGTCCTCCCCGGTCCACCGGTCGACACGAGGCGGTCCGACCGTCGCGTCACCCTGGCCGTCGGCGGTCTCCTCGGTGAGTGTCCGTTCGACCTGGTGGCGGGCGTCGTCGGTCTCGACCGTCGCGGCGACGGTAGCCGACACCGGCCCGTCAGTAGCCATGTGGCGCGGAAGCGAAACGTTCGCCGCCGAGACCCAGGGCGTGGTGCCGTAGAGGGCCAGCCGGAGCGCGTGACAGAGCGTGGTCTTCCCGGTGCCGCTGTCCCCGACCACGAGATGCAGGTCCGGCCCCGGCCCGCCGTCGCCGAAGGCGATGGTGTCGTCCTCGAAGAGCCGGAGGCCGCCGACGGTGAGCCGTCGAATGCGTCGTTCCATACCGGAGGCGGGCGTGCCACGCACCTGAAGCTGTGGGAGCGCTCCGGGGGCGGCGCGGCCACTCGACCGGCGGGTCGGGGGCGGACACACGATGAACGCGTGTTCAGTTGCGACGATTGGTCAGGGTTAAGTGAGAATCGTTCGCAGCCGGAGCCATGACCGGGGACTGGCGACAGGCCGAACTGGAGTACGACGACGAGGTCATCGGGGAGAACACGATTCCGGCGCTGTTCTTCGACTCCGTCGACCGGCACCGTGACACGACCTGTCAGATGTACAAGGGTGGACTGGGCGACCGCTCGATGACGCCGGGCGTGATGCCCGAACCGGCGGACGGGGAGTACGGCTCGCTCAGCTACGAGGAGGTCGGCCGCATCGTCCGGAACCTCGCCGTGGGATTCCGCGAACTCGGTGTCGGCCCGGACGACCGTATCGGCCTGTACGCCGACACACGCCCGGAGTGGATCCAGACGGACCTCGCCGTCCAGTCGGCGGGCGGCGTCATCACGACCGTCTACACGGAGTCGTCGGCCCCGCAGGTCCAGTACCTGCTGGACGACCCCGGCGCATCCGGAGTCGTGGTGGGCACGACCGACCTCGTCGACACCGTCGTCGAGGTTGAGGACGACCTCGACCTGGAGTTCATCGTCACGATGGACGAGGCCGGCGAGTACGCCGACCGTGACGACGTGTACACGCTCGCGGAGGTCCACGCGATGGGGACCACCGAGCGCTCCGAGGGACAGGTCGACGGGTGGGTCGACGACCGCGAGTTCGAGTCCCTGGCCTCGCTCGTCTACACCTCCGGGACGACGGGCGACCCCAAGGGCGTCGAGTTGAGTCACGAGAACTTCCGTTCATCCATCAACACCGTCTGGCGCCGCGTTGGCCCGCGCCCGGACAAGCCCGACGATATCCCGACGATGGAACACGGGATGACCGTTCTCTCCTTCCTCCCGCTCGCACACGTCTTCGAGCGGTTCAACCACTTCGTCCAGCTGGGCGGCGGCCTCACCATCGCCTACGCCGAGTCGCCGGACACGGTCGGCGACGACATGGCACAGGTCCAGCCCCACGGCGCAGCGTCGGTCCCCCGCGTCTACGAGCGCATCTTCGACCAGATGCGCAACCAGGCCTCCGAGTCCGACATCGGCAAGCGCATCTTCGAGTGGGCGGTCGACACCGCACAGGACTACGACGATGCCGAGTCGCCGGGCGTCGGCCTCCGGCTGAAGATGAAGCTCGCCGACCGACTCGTCTTCTCGAAGGTCCGCGAGAAGCTGGGCGGCAACATCGAGCTGTTCATCAGCGGCGGTGGGTCGCTCTCGAAAGGACTGGCGAAAATGTACCGTGCGATGGGGCTCACCATCCTGGAGGGGTACGGGATGACCGAGTCCGCACCCGTCATCTCGCTGAACCCGCCGGAGGACATCCGCGTCGGGACGATGGGCCCGGCGCTCTCGTCGGTCGACTACCGTCTCGACGGCTCGGTGGTCGGTCCGGAACAGAAGGAGTCCGAGGAGGGCGAGGTCGGCGAACTGCTCGTCAAGGGCCCCAACATCACGGAGGGCTACTGGAACAAGCCCGACAAGACCGAGGAGGCGTTCACCGAGGACGGGTACTTCCGGACCGGCGACGTGGTCGCCGTCGACGACGATGGCTACTTCACCTTCGTCGACCGTGTGAAGCAGCTCATCGTCCTCGACACCGGGAAGAACATCGCCCCCGAGCCCATCGAGGACGAGTTCGCCACCTCCGCGCGCGTCGACCAGATAATGGTCGTCGGGCAGGACGAGAAGTTCATCGGCGCGGTCGTCGTGCCGAACTTCGAGCAGTTGCAGGACTGGGCCGAGGACCAGGGGTACGACATCTCCGAGGACGAGGCCGAGGCGTGCCAGGACGACCGCGTTCGCGAGTGGATCCAGGAGGAGATCGACGAGGTCAACGAACGCCTCGGCCACCACGAGACCATCAAGGAGTTCCGGCTCGTCCCCCGCGAGTGGACTGCCGACAACGACCTGCTCACCCCGTCGATGAAGAAGAAACGCCGCAACATCGTCGACGAGAACCGCGAGGCCATCGCGGATATCTACGACAAGCCACCCGAAGAGGTCAGGAGCTGAACTCGCGGCACCGACTGTCCCCACTGGGCCAGGGCCTCGCACTTCCGACAACACAACGCCTAATCCACGGCCGGACGAGCCGTCGACCATGCGATACGTCCGTTTTCGCGATGCGACTGGCGACATCAGGACCGGCGAGTGGACCGGCGACACGGGTGCCGAAATCGACCCGTATCCCGACTCCGTGTCCCGTCTCGACCTCGAACCGGAACCGCTCGCCGCCACCGACGTCGACATCCTCCCACCCTGCGACCCGTCGAAGGTCGTCTGCGTGGGCCTGAACTACGCCGACCACGCCGACGAGCAGGGCAAGGACGTGCCCGACCGCCCGCTGCTGTTCCTCAAGACGCAGAACACCGTGACGGGCCACGGCGAGACGGTGGACCTGCCCGCCGACAAGGAGCGCATCGACCACGAGGCAGAACTCGGCGTCGTCATCGGCGAGCGCGCGAGCGGCGTGGACGTCGACGAGGCGATGGCCCACGTCGCCGGCTTCACCTGCGTCAACGACCTCTCGAACCGCGACGACCAGGCGGTCGAGCAGAACTGGGTCCGAGGGAAGGCCTTCGACGACGCCTGCCCGCTCGGCCCGGTCGTCGCCACACCCGACGAGGTGCCCGTCGACGCGAGCGTCGAATGTCGCGTGAACGGGGAGACGCGGCAGGCCTCCAGCCGCGAGGAGTTCATCTTCTCCGTCCCGGAGCTCGTGGCGGAGATCACGACCTACCTGACGCTCGAACCCGGCGATGTCATCTCGACGGGGACACCGGCCGGCGTGGGCCCACTGGCCGACGGCGACACCGTCGAGGTCGAGGTCGAGGGGATCGGAACGCTCCGCAACGAGGTCCACATCCCCTGAGCGGCGACGGACCGGTAAGCGGCACAAGGATTATATTCGGTAAGTTTCGAATTTGACATATGGATAGCCCTCCCCTCCGGTGGAGCGATGCCGCCGCACTGCTGGTCCTGGCCGTGACAGCGGGCGGCACGGCGATGGTCTACCCGTCGCTTCCCGAGCAGTTCGCGGTCCACTTCGACGCGACCGGGACGCCGGACTCGTTCTACGGCCGGGCACTCGGCGCTACCCTCGTTCCGGCCATCAGCGTCGTCATGTACGCCATGTTCCGCGTCCTGCCGGTCATCGACCCGCGGGGCGAGAACTTCCGGAAGTTCCGGGCGACGTACGACGCTATCGTGCTGCTGACACTCGTGTTCCTCGCCTTCGTCCAGGGACTCCTGCTGGCGTACAACCTCGGTATCGACTACCCGCAGAACGCGCTCGTCCTGGGTGGCGTTGGTCTGCTGTTCGCCGGTCTCGGCGTTCTGTTCCGCCATGCGGAGCCGAACTGGTTCGTCGGTATCCGGACGCCGTGGACCCTCTCCGACGACGAGGTGTGGCGCCGGACCCATCGCGTCGCCGCACCACTGTACGTCCTCGCCGGCGCGCTCATGGTCGTCGGTGCCTTCCTCCCGGTCCCGACGGAGTTCGTCGTCGGGGTCGCGGCCGCCATCGCTGCGCTGGTGCCGGCAGCGTACTCGTTCGTCGTCTACCGGCGACGGGAACGGGGCGGAAGGGACTCGCCGTCCACCTGATTGTCTGGCACTCCGGGGGTCGAGTCCGGAAGCCAAGACATAAATTTAGGTTCGCCTAATCGGGTCGCGTGACCCGGAACGACGGCCGCGACCGGACACCCAGCGAGCGGGTCGATGTCTGCGTCGTCGGGAGCGGCCCGGCCGGCGCGCTCGTCGCCCGGGACCTCGCTAGCGCCGGCTACGCCGTCGTCGTGCTGGAGGCCGGCCCGCGTTTCGACCGCGGCGAGCGACTCGAGCGGATGGAACGCGCCATCCGCCCCGCGTGGGGGCCCGAGGACGTGTGGGAGATGGGCGGCGAGCGCGACGCGTTCAGTTCTACGGGCCCCCGCTACTACCCACTCAATCAGGCTCGGGTGAAGGGTGTCGGCGGGTCGACGCTCCACTGGCAGGGGATGGTGATGCGGCTTCACGAGGACGACTTCCGCCGGCGGAGCGTCGACGGCGTCGGCGTCGACTGGCCCATCGCGTACGATGACCTGCGGCCGTACTACGCGGCGGCGGAGTCCGCGATGGGCGTGGCGGGCGCGAGCGACAACCCGTTCGCGCCGCCGCGCGAGGAGCCGTTCCCGCTGCCGGCGTTCGAGCCCTCCTACTCCGATGCGCTGTTCGCGGAGGCCTGCGAGCGACTCGGTGTCGCCACCCACACGGTCCCGAACGCCCGGAACTCCGAGCCCAACGACGACCGCTCGGCCTGCGTCGGCTACGGCACCTGCAAGCCCGTCTGTCCGTCGGGCGCGAAGTACAGCGCCGACTACACCGCCGAGGCCGCCGAGGAGGCGGGCGCGCGCATCATCGACCGCGCGCCGGTCCAGCGACTCGTCCCGTCGCGTGACGGCTCGACGGTCGAGGCCGCCGTCTACGCCACGCCGGACGGGCGCGAACACCGCCAGGAGGCACGCCAGTTCGTCGTCGCGGCCGGTGGCGTCGAGACCCCCCGGCTCCTCCTGCTGTCCGAGGATACCGACCGCGGCCACCCGGACGGTCTGGCGAACTCGTCGGGCTGGGTCGGGCGGGGATTCATGGACCACCTGTTCGTCGGCACCGGGGGACGACTCGACCGGCGAACCCGGCAGAACCACATCGGCTTCCTCACGAGCGAGAGCCACGCGTTCTACGACGAGCCGGGGCGCGCCACCGAGGGGACCGGCGGCGCCATCCCCGGGAGCGACGCCGACCTCGGGCCCATCAAACTGGAGTTCCTCAACTACGCCGGCCCCTCCCCCGTGGAGGTGGCGATGGACGCCGGGGAGTTCGGCGACGACCTGCTCGAACGGCTGCGCGCCGACTACGGCACCCACATCGCGATGGGCGGGCTCGTCGGACAGCTCCCCCGGAAGGAGAACCGCGTCACGCTGGACCCCTCGCGCACGGACGACCACGGGAACCCCGTGCCCGATGTCCAGTGGGCGCTCGACGACCGCACCGAGCGCACCATCGAGCGTGCCCTGGACATCCAGACACGCATCCTGCGTGAACTGGGCGCGACGGTCGAAGTGACCATCGGCCACGACACCACCGGCCCGGCGTACCACCAGATGGGCGCCACGCGGATGCACGTCGACCCGTCGAAGGGGGTCGTGGACGGCCGACTGCGAACACACGACATCTCGAACCTGTCGCTCGTGGGTTCCTCCGTGTTCGCGACCAGCGGTGCGATGAACCCGACCCTGACCATCGCGGCGCTCGCGCTGAAGTGTGCGAGCCACCTCGACGAGGACCTGTAGGCCGTCGCGCCGCTCGCGAGAACGGGCGGCCTTCCTCAGCCGGACTCGACTCTCACGCTCGGACACCCCCCACCGACCGGAACGCGAGAAACGTTTGGACTGTTCTACGACCAATACCCATTCGTTTGTCGCCATTTTCGACTACAATCCTTACGAATACCAATAGATATTAGTCACTCTGTCCGGTACCCGGAGATATGAATCGGAACGATGGACGGAAGGAGACGGGAGGGAGTCAGAACTGGGGTCACTGTCTCGCCTGCAGCGGGCCGATCGCTGGCGGTCGAGGGGAGGGCGGCCCGTACTGTCCGGAGTGCACCGACCCGGAGGGTGGTCGCCCGTGAGCACGGGGGAATCCCTGTCTGAAGCGTCCTGGGGCGCCCACGACCTGGAGTACGGGACCGACGACCCGGACGACCCCGAGGAACTCACCATCTTCAGCCCGGAACGGCCGAACCTCACCACCGAGTGGATCACCATCGAGTACGGCGAGGCCGTCCCGTCGACGGAATGGGAGTGACTGCGGTAGTAGGGGCGCCCATCCGTCGCGTGAGTCGACCGGCAGGCCACGGGACAGCCATCACGCTTTCGTGCCTCCGGAACCCACATCGGGCACGTCATGGGCATCACGACGAAACTCAAGCGGCTGCTCGGACTCGTCGAGGGCCACGAGGAGGAACTCGCGGCAACGGTCAGCAAGCGGACCAGTGTGAGCAAGGAACAGGCCGAGAAGGGACTCCGGAAGGCGACCGACGCGGTCGACACGGGGTCCGGGGAACGCGGTAACTGAGTCCCGAGCCGTACGGCCACCGTTGTGCTAATCCTGCTATCTCCGATTCAGAGCCCATACTCCGAGCATATCCACTAGAGACGTGCCACAGCTCAACAGAACCGGGAATAATGCAGAAGCCAGGGCCGTCCGCTAGTCCAGGACGAGCAGCACGTCACCCTGGTCGACGGACTGACCCTCCTCGACGGGGACCTGTGCGACGGTCCCGCCGAACTCGGCGACGATGTCGTTCTCCATCTTCATCGCCTCCAGCACGACGACCACGTCGCCGGCTTCGACCTCGTCGCCCTCGGCGACGTTGACCTCCAGCACCGTGCCCTGCATCTCGGCGTTGATGGTCTCGCCCTCGGCGGTGACCTGCTGGCCGCCGCCACCGGAGCCACCACCGCCTCCGCCGCCTCCACCGCCGCCCGACGGGCGACCGCCACCGCCGCCACCCTGGGCACCGGCCGCGACGAGCGCGTCAGCGCTCTCCTCTAAGTTGACCTGGAAGCGCTTGCCGTTGACCTCGACCGTGAACTCGCGCTCGACGGTCTCCTCGTCGCTGCTCGTGCTGGCGTCCCCGGTTCCCCACTTCTCCTGGGCCTCCTCGAAGCGCGAGCGGTCGATATGCTCGTCGAGGTACTTCGTGGTGTGGGTCCCATTCAGGAACGCCTCGTCCTCCAGCATGAGCCGGTGGAACGGGATGATGGTCGGGATGCCCTCGATGTCGTACTCGGCGAGCGCGCGCCGCGAACGGGCGATACACTCCTCGCGGTCCGACCCGTGGACGATGAGCTTCGCGATCATCGAGTCGTAGTCGGTGACGAGGTCGTCACCCTGCCGGGAGGCGTCGTCCAGTCGGACACCGATGCCGCCCGGCGTGTCGTACGTCTCCAGTTCGCCGCCGCTGGCGGGCGCGAAATCGTCGGCCGCGTTCTCCGCGTTGATGCGGTACTCGATGGCGTGGCCGTCCAGCTCCACGTCCTCCTGGTCGAAGGTGATCTCCTCGTCGGCCGCCACGCGAAGCTGCCACTTCACGAGGTCGATGCCGGTCAGCTCCTCGGAGACGCAGTGCTCGACCTGGATGCGGGTGTTCACCTCCAGGAAGTAGAAGTCCGTGTCCGGACCCAGCAGCTCGTCGGGGCCGTCGCGGTCGTCCTCCTCCTCGACGAGGAACTCGAACGTGCCGGCGTTGTAGTAGCCGGCCTCGTCGGCGCCCCGGCGGGCGGCCTCGGTGATCTCCTCGCGGAGCTCGTCGGACAGCGCCGGCGAGGGCCCCTCCTCGATGACTTTCTGGTAGCGTCGCTGGAGCGAGCAGTCACGCTCGCCGATGTGACGAACGTTGCCGTGGTGGTCCGCGATGATCTGCACCTCGATGTGGCGGGGGTCCTGGAGGTACCGCTCCATGTAGACGTTGTCGTTGTCGAAGTAGGCCTCCCCCTCGCGCATGGCGGTCTCCAGCTTCTCCTCTGCCTCGTCGGGGCCGCGGACTACCTTCATCCCGCGGCCGCCGCCGCCGCCCTCGGCCTTGATGGCGATGGGGTAGCCGTACTCCTCGCCGAACTCCTCGACCTCCGCGGGGTCCTCCACGGGGTCGGTCGTCCCCGGGACGATGGGCACGTCGGCATCGCGCATCGTCTTCCGGGCGTGGGTCTTCTCGCCCAGCTGCTCCATCGACTCGGAAGCGGGGCCGACCCAGGTGATGCCGTCGGTGTTCTCCACGCGCTCGGCGAACGATGCGTTCTCCGCGAGGAAGCCGTAGCCCGGGTGGATGGCATCGGCGTCGGCCTTCTGCGCGGCCTCGACGATGGCCTCCTGGTCCAGGTACGAGTCGGCCGCTCGCGCGGGCCCGACGTTGTACGCTTCGTCGGCGAACCGCACGTGCCCGGAGTGCTTGTCGGCCTCGCTGTAGACGGCGACCGTCCCAACACCGAGGTCCTCGCAGGCCCGCATCACGCGAACCGCGATTTCACCCCGATTGGCGACGAGAACCTTGTCGAACATTATCAGGCGACGGTGCCAGTGCCTTCCCCCTTAGTGTACCGGTTCCGGCCAGGAACAACGCGTTGTATGTTTACCAACTGTCGTCTGGTTGTTGACGATGTCACGGTGACCACGTCCGCTGGAGCGGCGCCGACGCCCGTCTAGCGGGTGGTATGGCCGTTGAGAGATGGTTCGGAACGGCTTCAGAGCGGTGAGGTGAGAGGGAGGTCGAAGCGATTTCAGAGCGGGATGTTCCCGTGCTTGCGGTCGGGCGTGTCCGCACGCTTGCGGGATAGCATCTCGAGGTCCTGCACCAGCCGCGGGCGCGTCTCGGGGGGTTCGATGACGTCGTCGACGAAGCCGCGCTCGGCCGCCTTGTACGGGTTCGCGAACGTCTCGCGGTAGTCGTCGATGAGCTCCTGCCGGCGCGCCTCGGGGTCGTCGGCCTCGGAGAGCTCCTTCCGGTAGAGGACGTTGACGGCGCCCTGCGGCCCCATCACCGCGATCTCGGCGGTCGGCCACGCGTAGTTGACATCGGCGCCGATGTGCTTCGAGGACATCACGTCGTACGCGCCCCCGTACGCCTTCCGCGTGATGACGGTCATCAGGGGAACGGTCGCCTCGCTGAACGCGTACAGCAGTTTGGCCCCGTGCTTGATGATTCCGCCGTGCTCCTGGTCCTTGCCGGGCATGAAGCCGGGCACGTCGACGAACGTGAGGATGGGGATGTTGAACGCGTCGCAGAAGCGGACGAAGCGCGCGCCCTTCACCGAGGCGTCGATGTCCAGCGTCCCCGCGTTGACGCGGGGCTGGTTGGCGACGACACCGATGGAGCGCCCGTCGAGGCGCGCGAACCCGGTGAGCAGGTTCCGGGCGAAGCGGTCGGCCACCTCGAAGAACGAATCCTCGTCGACGACACGCCCGATGACATCGTGCATGTCGTACGGCTTCTGTGGCGAGGACGGGACCACGTCGTTGAGGCCCTCGTCAGCGCGGTCGGGGTCATCCCACGGCTCGACGCGGGGCGGGTCCTCCATGTTGTTCTGCGGGAGGTACGAGAGGAGGTAGCGGAGGTCGTCGAGCGCGGCCTCCTCGTCCGCCCGGGTGAAGTGCGCGACGCCCGACTCGGAGGAGTGGACGCCCGTGCCACCGAGTTCGTCGAAGGTGACCTCCTCACCGGTGACCGTCTCGATGACGTCCGGCCCGGTGATGAACATGTGGCTGCTCTCCTCGACCATCAGGATGAAGTCCGTGATGGCGGGGGAGTAGACCGCGCCGCCTGCGCAGGGACCCATGATGGCCGAAATCTGCGGGACGACGCCCGAGGCCTGCTGGTTGCGGTGGAAGATGTCGGCGTAGCCGGCCAGCGAGTCGATTCCCTCCTGGATGCGCGCGCCGGCCGAATCGTTCAGGCCGATGATGGGGATACCCGTGTCCATCGCCTGGTCCATCACCTTGCAGACCTTCTGGGCGAACACCTCGCCGAGCGAGCCACCGAGGACGGTGAAGTCGTGGGCGAAGACGGCGACCTGTCGCCCCTCGACGGTCCCGTAGCCGACGACGACGCCATCGCCGGGGAACTTCTTCTCGGCCATATCGAAGTTGGTCGAACGGTGCTCGCGGAGCGTGTCGACCTCGCGGAAGCTGTCGTCGTCGAGGAAGTACTCGACCCGCTCGCGCGCGGTCATCTTCCCCTTCTCGTGTTGCTTCTCGATGCGGTCCTCACCGCCGCCGAGTTCGGCCTCGCGCTTGCGCTCGCGCAACTCCTCGATGTCCTCCTCGTCTACCACGACGACCACCCTGTCACTGGCGCCGTATGCGTGCCAACGCGAACCATGGGCGGGCGAACGACCGGCCCCCGCAAATGCGTTCCGGGATGCACTGGGGGAGACCCGTCAGCCAGTGGACTCGTGTCGGTCCAGCCGAGGTACGGCCCACGGCCGCACCAGAACGGCTACGGATATCACAGACGGCGACAGGACCGCGGCTCGACGCGCCGAGCGTCCGGCGGCTGCCGGTGGGCGACGGCCGGGTGCGCCAGTCCGCCAGTGGAGAGCTCAGACCGGTGCGCCGGTGAGGTCGGTGACGCTGAGTGCGACCGTCACCAGTACCGCGAGGAGAACGACGGTCCGGAGCGACCAGAGCCACAGCGGGGCGAGGTCGTCGAACGAATCTCCCGAACCGATTCGGAGTTCGTCAACGGCATCGGGAGCGAGCACCCATCCGACGAACAGGACGAGCAGGAGCACTGCGACGGGCAGGAGCAGGTTCACGGCGATGCTGTCGAACCAGCTCAGCCAGGCGGTGTCCCAGGCAGACGGGATGCCGAGGAGGAAGAGGAGCACACCGAGTACGGCAGTCGTCCGCTTGCGCTCGAACCCGTGCGTGTCGACGAGATACGACACCGCGACCTCCAGCAGCGAGATGGCCGAGGAGAGCGCGGCGATGAGGATGACGACGAAGAAGGCGACACCGACGACCCGTCCGGCTGCTCCGAAGTCGGCCAGAGCGGTGGGGAGCGCGATGAACACGGCGCCGGGGCCGGAGGTATCCGGGCCCACGCCCTGCGTGAACAGGAGCGGGAAGACGACCAGTCCCGCGAGGATACCGATGGCGGTGTTCGTCACGGCGATGGAGAGGCCGTCGACGGGGAGGCTCTCGTCACCGTCGATGTAGGAGGCGTAGGTTATCATGACCGCGAAGCCCAGCGAGAGCGAGAACAGCGCCTGCCCGACCGCTGCGGGGATCACGCTGGGCGCGTTCGCGACGATGACGCCGAAATCCGGCGTGAGGAAGTAGTCGTACGCCTCGCCGGCTCCCGAGAGCGAGGCCCCGTAGCCCACGAGCCCGACGAGGATGAGGATGATAGCCGGAACCATCACCTTGGTCGCTCGCTCGATTCCCCCCTCGATGCCGAAGGCCACGATACCGACCGCCAACAGCATGAACAGCGCGTGGAGCGCGACGGCCTCGGGCCCAGCCGAGACGTTGCCGAAGAACACCTTCGGGTTCGACCCGTAGCTCCCCATCGCGGCCTGGCCGATGTACCGGATCACCCAGCCGCCGACGACGCTGTAGTACGAGAGGGTCCAGAAGCCCGCGAAGACCCCCAGCGCGCCGACCGCTCGCCAGCCGGGATGGCCGAGTTCGTCGAACGCGCCGATGGCATCCATCTCGGCCCGACGGCCGACGACGAACTCGGCGAGAATCGCCGGAAGTCCGATGACCACCACGGCGACGAGGTAGACGAACAGGAAGGCTGCGCCACCGTTCGTCGCTGTCTGGAAGGGGAAGCGCCAGATGTTGCCCAGGCCCACTGCACTCCCGACGGACGCCAGGATGAATCCCAGCCGCGTCGTCCACGTCTCGCGGTCACTCATGACCCGCTGTATCGAGGGGGACCCCAAAAATCGTGCGAAATTTGCCGTTTCAGACAGTGTATGTCAATATCTGGCAATATCTGCGGTCTGCCGGAACGCCGGAACGCTCTTTCTCTCCGGCCCCGACCCGCCGGCACGATGGACGACGAGACCGGAAACGCCGACGGCGAGCGCGAGAGCTACCAGCTCGGTCCCGACGGCACTCCGGTCGGGTCCGGGACGGACCGCGCTCCCGACCCGGAGCCCGAGACGACTGTCGAGCATCGGCAGGCGGCCCGCCGCGCGCTCGGCGCGGACGACGTGGAGAGCGCCCTCGACCACCTCGACGAGGCCCTCGGACTCGCGCGCGAGGACGGGAACGACGCGCTCGTGGCGGGCGTGCTGACCGACCGCGGCAACGTCCGGGTGGAGCGGGCCGATTCCGACGAGGGGGACCCACGGGCCGAACCGGACGCCGACGAGGTCCGGACGGCCATCGAGGCCGCCGTCGCTGATTACACCGCCGCGCTCGATGCCGACCCCGAGAACGGGGAAGCCCTGTTCAACCGTGGCCTCGCCCGCGCCCGCCTCGGGAGGCGCGAGGCCTCCACCGCCGACCTCGAACGCGCGGCCGACGCCGGAACCGGACACCCGTTCCTCGTGCGCGGGAACACGTACGCGGAGGCGGGCGCCGACGAGTACGCCCGCGAGGACTTCACGCGCGCCATCGACCGCACCGACGCCGCGCGAGCGTACTTCAACCGCGGGAACGCGAACCGGCGACTGGGCGACGAGGACGCCGCCGCTACCGACTACGAGGCCGCGCTCGACCGGGCCGACGAGCTACCGGACCACGGCCTCCGGGTGCTAGTCGAACTCGGCGAGGTCACCGAAGGCGAGACGGCGGCGACACACCGGGTCCGGGCCGCCTTCCTCGCAGTCGCCGGGCGTGACGTGTGGCGTGGGACGGCGCTCGCGGAACGAGCACTCGGCGACGCCGCCGAGGTGACCGACCCCTGGGTCGACGCTGCAGCCCTGGTCGTGGCCGGTGACGCCATCCGCGGGGCCGCCGGATACGGCCCCGACGACGAGGTTTCGGCGGACGTGCCACGTCTCCGCGAGCGACTGACCGACACCGACCTCCCGGACGCGACGGCCGCGCTCGTCACCGGTGCGATGGCAGGCTACGACGCCGCCGAGGCCGTATTCGACGCCCTCGACACCGACGTGGATATCACGGCGGCTGTCAGTGACCGCGACCACACGGCGCTCAGACACGCCGCCGCGGCCGAACTCGGGCGCCAGCTGAGACTCTATCGTTGAGGCTGAGCGGAACGGATCTTCAAGATACCCTCGGTTTTTTCGCCAAAGATGCCGTGTATCTCTCGAAGGTTGACCCTGATGGGACTTATGCCAGCTCCCGATAGGAGTAGTAGAACCGCTGGAGTGCGGTCAGATGGCCGACGACGGCGAAGAACACGAGCAGGCCACCGACGACCCCCAGTTGCCCGAGCGGGCCGGCCGCGACGGTGCCGGTGACGAACGCCGCGACCGTCGCGCCGAGCCCGATGATGACGAGGCGGTCGGCCCGACCGACGAGTCCGCCGTAGACGCGGTCGAGCCCGACGGCCTGGGCCTGTGTCCCGAGGTAGGAGGTCATCAGGACGCCCGTGACGGCCGCGAGGCCGAGCGCGTACCGGCCGCTCCCGGCGGCCAGCCCCACGAGCAGGAGGATGTCGGCGTACCGGTCGAGGACGTGGTCCAGCAGGTCGCCCGCCGGGGAGTCGGTTCCGAGTTCGCGTGCGAGTTCACCGTCCAGCACGTCCAGCGCGCCGTTGAAGAAGACGAACACGGCGCCGAGCAGGTAGAACAGGGGGTTCGACCCGCCGAGCGCGAACGCGACCCCGGCGGCACCCGCCAGCACGACCGCGAGGACGCTCACCTGATTCGGCGTCAGGCCGAGGCGAACGAACAGCGAGACGAACGGGTCCGCCACGCGCTTCGCGGTCGAGCGGTACTGGTCGAGCGTCACGCGCCGTCACCTCCATCCTCTGGCGGGGCCTCCGCTCCCGGCTCCGGGAGCGTCGAGCCGACGAGGTAGTCCGTGAAGTCGACGATACCGACCGCCGGGTCGCGCTCGCCGGCCACGACCGCCGCGACCTCGTCAGCGACCGCATCGGGGTCCCGGTCGGTGGTGTCGACCTCGTGGACGGCGGTCGTGCCGTGGCGGTCGACGGATTCGGAGAGCACGACATCGAGCGCCTCGCTTTCGGCATTCTCCGCGGCCGAGGCCTCGGTTTCGCCGCGCTCGCGGAGCCGTTCGAGGATGCGCTCTGGATGCGCGCGCAGGACGACCACCCGGTCCACGTCAAGCAGGTGCGCGAGGTGCGAGTCGAGCACCAGGTCGGCGTCGTCGTACTCGTCCACCAGCCACTCGCGGACGGCGTCGAGGTCGACGACGAGCGAGTCGCGGGCCTCGTCGGTCGACTCCACGAGCCCCTCCTCGCGGACGATGTCGTTCAGGTGGACCACATCGAAGTCGAACCCGTCGCGCTCGGCCAGCAGCCGGGTCGCGGTGGTCTTCCCGGTGCCCGGCGTCCCGGTGACGGCGACCCGCATCACTCGTCCCCCACGTCATCAGGTCCGTCGGTCGGTGGTCGGGGGCCGTCCATCCCGAAGCCCCCGCCCGCCGCGTCCGGGGGAGCGCCGCCGGTCGCCCCGTGCGGGTCCTGCATCGCGAGCACCTCGTTCAGCACCTCGACCGCCCGGGTCGTCTCGGCCTTCGTCCCGCAGGTGATGCGGATGCACCCCGGCAGGCCGAAGCTCGACGCGTCGCGGACGATGACGCCGCGCCCCTTCGCGGCCTCGAACACCGCCTCGGCATCGCCGACCTCCGCGAGGACGAAGTTCCCCTGGCTGGGCCAGGTCTTCGCGGCGAGGTTGTCGTGGACGAACTCGCGGGCCCAGGTCGCGGACTCGACGGTCGTCTCGACGTGGTCGTCGTCTTCCAGCGCCGCGAGGCCCGCCCGGAGCGCGAGTTCGTTCACGGCGAACGGCGTGTTGATGCGGGCGTAGGCGTCGCCCCACGACTCGGGTGCGAGCAGGTAGCCCAGCCGTACGCCGGCTAATCCGTGGGATTTCGAGAACGTCCGCAACACTGCGACGTCGTCGCGCTCGCGCACGAGGTCGACCTTCGAGGGCGCCTCCGAGAACGCGCCGTACGCCTCGTCGACCAGGACGACCGTGTCGTCGGCCACGCCGTCGGCGACCTCGAGGATGGCTTCGCGTGGAATCTCCCGACCTGTCGGCGAGTGCGGGCTGATGAGGTAGACGACCCGCTCCCCGTCGTACGCGTCGAGGACGTTCTCCGGTCGCTGTTCGAAGTCCTCCTCCTTGTAGAGCGGATACGTGTTCACGCGGCCGTGATGGTAGCGCACGGACATCGCGTAGTAGGCGAAGCCGGGGTCCGGGACGAGGACCGAGTCATCCGGCTCCAGCATCGCCCGCGCGAGGTAATCGAGCGCGCCGTCGCCGCCGTTGGCGAGCCAGACCTGCTCGGGCGCGAGGTCCCAGCGCTCGGCGAGCGCGTCCTGCAGGTCGGCGTGGGCGGCCTTCGGGTAGTGGTGGACGCCGTCGGCGTGTTCGCGCATGGTCTCGACGGCGGCCGGCGAGGGGCCGTGCGGGTTCTCGTTCGACGAGAGTTTGACGAGGTCGTCGGGGTCGATACCGACCTCGCGGGCGACCTCCTCGATACCTCGGCCGGCCTCGTAGGGCGTGAGCGCCGACAGGTCCCGCGGTTGCATACTCGAAGGGTGCGGTCGGCCCCGCTTAAGCGTGTCCGAAGCGGGGCGAACGGGTCGGTGACTGCTGGGCATGGTACCACACTGCTGTCCTGATGACGATGTTCCTGCGGGCCGAATCCTTTTGGACGATAGCGGACCAATCGGTGATGATGGCGAGTTCCACCCGACCCGAGGATGCTTCGCGGGCCGACGAGGTTCACCTCTGGCGTGAGGAGGAAACGTGGGTCGCGAAGGATGTCGAGACCGGTGTCGCCAGCCAGGGAGACACCCGCGAGGAGGCACTGGCGATGCTGGACGAGGCGGTCGCACTCCACGAGGGGGAGACCGGGCGCCCGGTCACGGATGAGGATCTCCGGAAACTGGGTATCGACCCCGATTCGGTTCCCGACGAGCCGAGAGAGCCGGACGCACCCTGGTTCGACGACGAGTGACGCGGCGCACGTTCACCGGCCAGGATGTCGCGACAGCCCTCACGGAGATGGGATACCGGCCCGTCGATCGAGCCGGGAGTCACCTGAAGCTTCGGTACGTCCACCCCGAAACCGACGAGGTGCGCAACGTCACCGTCCCGATACACGGGGAAATCGACACCGGGACGTTGCAGTCTATCGCCGACCAGTGCGGTGCCGATGAGTTCGAAGCCTGGTGTGACTGGATAGCGGAACTGCTGTAGTGCTACAGCAGCCGGTCCGCGATGATGTTCTTCTGTATCTCGGAGGTCCCCTCGTAGATCTTCGTGATGCGGGCGTCGCGGTAGTACCGCTCGGCGGGGTGGTCGCTCACGTAGCCGGCGCCACCGAACACCTGGAGGGCCTCGTCGGCCACCTCGACGGCGTGCTCGGAGGCGAACAGCTTCGCCATCGAGGCGAACTTCGCGGCCTGGTCGGGGTTCCCCTCCTCGACGTTGGCGGCGGCACGGTAGACGAGCGAGCGGGCGGCCTCGATGTCGGTCGCCATGTCTGCGAGCTTGTGCCGGATGGCCTGGAACTCACCGATCTTCTGGTCGAACTGCTCGCGCTCGCCGGCGTAGTCGAGGGCGGCGTCGAACGCACCCTGTGCGGCGCCGACGGCCTGCGCGGCGACGCCCGTCCGGCCGGATGCGAAGAAGTCCATCAGCTGGTAGAACCCCTTGTCGACCTCGCCGATGACGTTCTGCTCGGGGATGCGGGCGTCGTCGATGACGACCTCCGCGAGGTCCGACGCGCGGATACCGAGCTTGTTGTCGATCTTGGTGGGCTGGAACCCGTCCAGGTCCGTCGGGACGAGGAAGGCGGTGATGCCCTTGTGCCCCGCGTCCCGGGTCGTCTTGGCCATCACGACGCCCACGTCCGCGACGGTCCCGTTGGTGATCCACATCTTGTTGCCGTTGAGGACCCACTCGTCGCCATCCTTCTCGGCGTGGGTCTCGATACCCGCCACGTTGGACCCGTGTGCGGGCTCGGAGATGCAGGAACAGGACGCCGACTCGCCGGCAGCGATGCGGGTGAGCCACTCCTCTTTCATCCACTCGTCGCCGTACTTCAGAATCATCGAGGAGCCGAAGCCAGCCGAGCCGATGGCGCTGCCCAGCCCAGGGTCCGCGCGCCACAGCTCCTCCGTGACGATACAGCGAGCGAGCATGTCCATCCCGGCACCCCCGTACTCCTCGGGGATGTGGGGTGCGACGAAGTCAAGGTCCGCAGCCTTGCGGCGGAGGTCCTCCGGATAGATCTGCTCCTCGTCGTGTTCGCGCGCGACGGGTTTCAGTTCCTCCTCGCCGAAGTCCCGGACGGCCTTCCGAATCGCCTCGTGCTCGCCGGTCGTGGTGAACGACATACTCCGCATTTGGGTTTCCGGTGTTAAAAGATATTCCCTACTGGCTGGAAGTTGTTAAAGCGTGGCGACCGGCACCCGGCAGTGGCCGGGGAAGTCAAATACGGGCTCCACCGAGAGGCGGACTCACTCCCCCTGGAACTCCGGAGAGCGTCCCTCCATGAACGCGGTAGCCCCCTCCTCGTGGTCCTGCGTGGCGAACACCTGCGCCTGCAGCGCGGCCTCGTTGTCGAGGGCGTCCTTCAGCGACATGTTGAGCCCCTGGCTGATTGCCTGCTTCGAGGTACGCAGGGCGATGGTCGGACCCGAGGCGATACTCTGGATGAGTTCGTCGGCCTCGGCCTCGAACTCGTCGGCGTCGTAGACGTGGTTGAAGATACCCTCCTCGCCGGCCTCCTCGGCCGGGAGGAGTTCGCCCGTGAACACCAGCTCCTTGGCCTTGTTCTCTCCCACGATGCGCGGCAGCAGGTACGAGGTCCCGGAGTCGACCGCGAGGCCGACCTGGCGGAAGCCGAAGCTGATGCTCGCGTCCGTGCTCGCCAGCGGCACGTCCGTCGCGATGGCGAGGTTGGCGCCGGCACCGTAGGCCACGCCGTCGACCTTCGCGATAGTCGGGAGGTGGAACTGCGCGACACGCATGATGGCGCGGTGGGTGTTGTGCTGGATGCGCTCGACGGCCTCGTGGAGTTCGGCCGCCCCGGACATCATCTCCATCATTGAGTTGACATCACCACCGGCGCAGAAGGTTCCCTCCGTCCCCGTGATGACGAGCGCCCGGACGTCCGGGTCCTCCTCGGCACGGTCCACCGCGTCGATGATGGCGTTGGACATGTCCCCGGTCAGGGCGTTGCGGTTGTCGGGCCGGTTCAGCGTCAGTGTCGCGACGCCGTCGTCGACGTCGTACAGCACGGGCTCGCTCATGCGACCGTGTGGTCCGGGCCTTACAACGTAAACCTTCCCGTGGAGGCGGCGGCCGTACTCCCCTAGCTGGGCTCCCCGGTGCTGTCGTACCGGTCGGCGACCTCGAACGGGAACACCGTCCGACAGAAATCGATACCCATGGGCGTGAGGCGGACGCTCCCGCGTCTGACGGCCGGGCGGCGGGCGGCCTCCTCAGCGCGCTCGACGTTCGGCTGGGCCTGGAGGACGCGGTACTGCCCGAGGTCGTCGAGGGCGCTACGCTCGATGCTGAGGAGCCCGAGCCGTTCGAGGTTGTCGATGTAGACATCCGCACGGTCCTCGTATCGCAGGCCAGCGTCCGTATCCAGCATGGTCAGTCCGTCGGCGACGAGCGACCCCTCGCCGACCGGGATGAGTCCCTTGTCGTAGACGTCGAGCGCGGGCTGGGGTCCCTCCGTCGCGAGGAGGCGGAGGATGCGCGCCTCGTCGGCTGACAGCTGCTCGATGACCCGGACGTACGCGGGATGGAACGGCTCCTCGTGGTCGACATCCGCGGAGAGTTCGAGGAGCCGCTGGCCACGGTCCCGGAGGTCGGCGACGGTCACCGGCCCGTCCGCATCGTCGGTGTCGGGGCGCCGGCTGCCCCGCTGGTCCGAACTGCCGTTCGCCCGGTTGCGTCCGAGGCTGCCGAACGGGAGCCCCAGCCGCCCCAGTTCGTCCCGGGCGATGTCGGTCGTCTCCTCGAGCAGGTCTCGTGGCGATTCGGAGGTGAACGCAGCCTCGGCCATCCGTCCGCCGGCCCGCAGCCCCGCGAGTCCGGCGTACTCGCCGGTGTTGGCGGCCGCCGTCACGAGCATCCGAGCCACCTTCAGCGACTCGTCGAACCGCTCCTCCAGGTCCTCGACATCGAGGTCGGTGGTGTCGATGCCGGCGTCGTCGAAGACCGTCAGCATGTCCTCGAAGTCGCGGTCCTGGACGGTATCCGGGTCGTCCCGAGCCTCCTCGAGCAGCTCGACGAGCCGGTCGAGGTCCTCCTCGTCCACGTCCGACGTGTCGAGGTCCTTCTCGGTCACGTCGAGCGGGTCGGGGCCGGAGTCACCACTCCCGCGGCCGTCACCCCGGCGGCCGGGACTTGCACCGTCCCCGGAATCGTCCTCCTGGTGACGGTCTCGGCCAGCCGCAGTGTCGTCTCCGTCACCCGGAGTCGCCGTGCCGTCGGCTGCCGTCGGGGCAGTGTCATCTCCGGACGGGTCGTCGTTCGACGAGGACATGTCGGTGCCGTTGTCCGTCGCGTCCCCGTTCCGCTGCTTATCGGTACCGGTACCGTCCGGGGACGGGTCGGACGGGTCATCCGACGCGCGTGGGCCGGTCCCGGGAGCTCCCGGTTCGGGGGATGAGCCCCCGGGGCTGGGGTCGTTGCCGGGGTCCCGCGTCGTCATGCGGCGGTCACCACCAGAAGCTGGATCCAGCCGGCGACGAAGCCGAGGACGGCACCCAGTCCGATGAGCATCCACTCGTCCTCCTCGAAGGCCGTTCGGAGGGTCTCGACGTACTGGTCCGGCGGCATCTCCGCCAGCCGGCTGGCGATGAGTTCCTCGATAGCCACGGCGCGTTCCTCGTTGAACTCGGGGTCTGTCATGGGTTCGATGGAGATCTCGGCCGCTTCCGCCGCCATCCGTTCACGCATCGCCTCGTACTCGCTGGTCCCCGTCGCCACCCGGACCGCCGGCCCGGCGACACCCATGGCGCGGTCCACCTCCGGACGGAGGAGGTCCCGGAGCATCCGACGGGTCCGGTCGGACTTTCGGCCGTGGAGCATGTCTCTGGCGACGTTCTCCAGCGTGATGGTGTTCTGTGCGACCTCGCGGCCGTAGGCGCGCGCGACCTCGGGCTGGCGCTGGATGAACAGGCCCTGCAGTTCGAAGGGGCCGAGCGTCTTCTTCTCGACGGGGTTGAAGATGACCTTCAGAGCGATCCAGTTCGTGACGTAGCCGACCGTGGCACCGACGACCGGCAGGACCCACCAGGCATCGATGAGGAGGAACAGCGGGATTGTGAAGAAGCCGAGGAAGCCGCCGATGAGGAACCCGGAGTTGATGACGAACCGGAGCTCCTTGTCCCCAGCTTCGAAGAACAGGCGGTTGATGAGCTCCGGATTCCGCTCCATGTTCCGGATGACCATCGTCTTCACGTCCAGCAGCTCGTCGATGTTCTCTCCGAGCTCCTCGGTGACGGTGTCGACGATCTGCGGGAGCCGGGATTCGACGCGCCGATGTACCAGTTCGTACATCGGCTCGGGCATGTTGTTCCAGAGGTCGGGATGTTCCTGCCGGATGACATCGTCGACGAGTTCGTGGATCTCGTCGCCGGATTCGGTGAGGATATGCTGTGCGATGCGGTCGGGGTCGAACGTCTCGTAGAACTCGCGCTGTGTGGCCAGCTTCGAGATGCCGGTGTCGACGGAGATACTGGCCATCTTGTCCGCGCGTGCGGGAATGATGCCCTGCCAGCCGACCCGCCCCTGCAGGAGGCCCGGAATCTGCTGGATCCGGTTCGGGAGCTTGACCACCACATCCTGCAGTCCGGGCACGCGGAATCCGAGGTGGTTTATCGGGTAGAACAGCATCTTGATGCCGAACCAGTTGGTGATGTAGCCGATTATCCCCGAGATGAGGGGGATGAGCAGGAGCCGTGGTTCGATCGGCAGGGGTGGAATCATTGCTGGCTGGCGTCGGTGGCTGGCGCGACTGGGCGCAGTGAGATACCGCCCGCGCGGTCGAGGGTCCGCCCGGCGCCCACCGGGTTCGGGGGGACGCCCTCGGGTGGTTGAACCGGGATTCCGACTGCATTAACTTAATACCACGGTTAAGCAGGTGGTCAGTCTCCCTCGGGCCGATTCCCGCCTCACGCGGTGAAACCGCCCGACTGCGTGGCGCCGAGAGACGGTGTAACATGGCACCCACCATCCAAAGATGGTACTGAATGGTTTTCAGAGTAGATATGGACCAAACCACCCAATGATTAAGTGGTTCGCCGCCGGAGATGAACCTAGACGGCACACTCCGCCGGGGGCCCGGCGAGCCCGTGCCGCAACCGAAGTGACCCATCATGAGCGACGATAACGAGAACACAGTCATCGGTACGGCGTTCGAACTACAGCGGAACACACTCAAGCTCGGCCAGCGCGCGCTGGAGCAGACCGCGGAGACGCGGCGCAGCTTCAACGACCTCGTCATCGGCGGGCTGGAGACCCAGGAGGAGGCACAGAAGCGCACGCTCGAGTTCAGTCAGGAGTCAATCGACAGCCTGCTCGACGCCATCGAGGAGAACGTCGACGGGTCCGAGGACACGGTCCAGGATATCCGCGACGCCGTCGACGAGGGGTTCGAGGACATCCAGGAGCAGCAGGGTGAGCTGTTCGAGTCGCTCTCCGAGCGCTACGACCCCGACGAGGAGGACGTCCGCCCGCTGAGCGAGGAGTTCCTCGACGCGCTCAACGAGCAGCTCGACTTCCTCATCGACGCCAACGAGGAGCTCGAGGGCGCCACCGTCGACACCTTCGAGGAGGTCCTCGACCGGCTCGAGGAGCTCCAGGACGAGTACGAGAACCAGGGCGAGGAGTTCCAGAACCAGTTCGAGGACCAGCTCGACCGGTTCCAGGACCAGTTCGAGCAGCGTCTCGACCGCCTGCAGGAGGTCCAGGACCGTTTCGAGGAGCTTCAGGACGAAGTCGAAGAGGACCTCGAGGAGATCGAGGAGTCGCTCGACGACGTCGAGATCGACGACGAGGAGGAGTAGCTCACCGACCCGGGACGAGCGGTCGCCCGATATCGGGGGCCGCATCGCCCCACTCCACGCAGTTCTCAGCCACCGGTGCCGACCGGCTTCGGCCCGTTGTTTACTTTCCTGGCCGACCGCTATTAAATAGCGCCGCATATCGGCGGTCAAAACGTTTTCTCCCGGACCGACCACCGACGGATACAGCGAATGGACGGAACTGACGCCGGCACGGTATTGGTGGTAGCGTTGCTCCTGCTGGGCTCCATTGCAGGGGCTGGACTCGTCGCGGCCGAGGACTTCGCCAGTTCCTCCGACGGCGACCTCACCAACGGCGAGGTCATCAAGGTCGGAGAGGACGACGACGACCAGGTCAAGGACATCAACTACACGTTCGTCATCGCGGACCACACCCCGGGCAAGGAGGTCGACGCCCGGCACTTCGCGGTCGGGTTGACCGAGAACGCGACACTCCACCGCATCAAACTGTACAGCGAGGACTTCGGGTACAGCAACTGCGAACCGGATAACACGGCGGCGTTCGGCATCGACCGGAACGACGACGACCCCGGCACCAACACGGACGTCTCGCTGCTGACCTCCTTCAAGAGCTACACCTCCGAGGAGGACTTCATCGATATCAAGTACTACAAGGAGGAGAAACTCGCCGGCTCACCCATCGGTGGCTCCGTCTACGACCAGATCGTCGCGGCCCAGAACGGCTGTTACGACAACCCCTCCGAGCCGGGCTGGTACCGCATCAACGGCACCATCACCGGGAGTACCAACGGCGATACGACGACCGACTACAAGATCCGCGACCTCTCGCAGTGGATCTACATCTGTGACTGTTCCTCGCGTGCCGAGGCCGAGCAGCAACTCGGCCCGCCGCCAGGACAGGACGGCTCCGATAGCGGCGACAGCGGGTCCGGGGACAGCACTCCGACGGCGACGGCCACCGCGACGGAAACCGCGACCGCCGCGCCGGGCGAGTCGACGGCTACGGCGACCGCCACCGTGACGGCCACCGCGACTCCGGAGGCGACCGCGACGGCGACGGCCACCGCGACGGAAACCGCGACCGCCGCGCCGAGCGACGGTGGCGGTGATGGCAGTGATGGCGGTGGGAACGCACCGACGAGCACCGCGACCGCCACACCGGGCACCGACGGTGGAGGCGAAGCCGGTGACGATTCGAGCGCGGCGACGGCGACCCAGCAGCCCGCACAGGGCGACGCCGGCGCCGGGCAGCCCTCGACGCCGACGGTCGGCGACGGCCCCGGCTTCGGTGTGGTAGCCGCACTCGTCGGCGCACTGCTGGCCGGGGTGCTCGCACTGCGGCGCGACTGACGCCCGAGCGGCCTCCCCCCCGGCGGTCGAGGACGGCGACTGATAACTCTCCCTTCAAATATGAACAGAACGTTCAAAAAGTTCCTGCCCGTCGACTCGGCGCATAGATGAGTGTTGCGACAGGGCGGAACGTGGTGCTGGGGACGGTCGCACTGGTGGTAGTCATGGCCGTCGTCGGAATCGGCCTCGCCGCGGCAGCCGACAAACCTAGCGCGACGGACGGTGACGTAACGAACGGTGAAGAGTTGAAGTCCGCGGAGGACGACGAGGACCAGGTCCTCGATACGAACTACACGTTCGTCATCGATAACCCACAGCCTGGTGCGGAGGGCGACGCCCGGCACTTCGCCGTCGGGTTGACCGAGGAGATCACGCTCCACCGCATCAAGCTGTACAGCGAGGATATCGGCTACAGCAACTGCGAGCCGGACAATACGGCGGCGTTCGGTATCGACCGCGGCAACGACAACCCCGGCACGAACACGGACGTCTCGCTGCTGACCTCCTTCAAGAGCTACACCTCCGAGGAGGACTTCATCGACATCAAGTACTACAAGGAGGAGAAACTCGCGGGCGGCCCCATCCAGGCGTACGTGGACGACCAGGTCGTGGCCGCACAGAACGGCTGTTACGACAATCCGTCCGAACCGGGCTGGTACCGCATCAACGGTACCATCACCGGGAGTACCAACGGCGACACGACGACCGACTACAAGGTCCGTGACCTGTCCGGGTACTTCTACGTCTGTGACTGTTCCTCGCGCGCCGAGGCCGAGTCGACGCTCGGCCCGCCGCCGAACGAGGACGGTGGTAGCGACGGCGGCGACGCCAGCACGCCGACGGCGACTGCGACTGCGGCGGCGACCGCGACCCCGTCGGGCAGCGACGGTTCGACGGCTACGGCGACCGCGACTGCGACGGCATCCGCGACCGCAACGGCCACGGCATCCGCGACCGCGACCGCGACGGCATCCACGACCGCAACGGCAACCCCGGACAGCGACGATAACGAGGGAGACGAGCGCACGGACACCCCGACGGCGACGGCCGCGAGTGGCGGCAGCGACGGCGGGAGTGCGAACACCGACACGGCGACCGCGGCGCGCCAACCCGCGCAGGGAGACGCCCCGGACTCCGGGACGGTCGGGACCCCCACAATCGGTTCCGGACCCGGGTTCGGTGCCGGGGCGGCGCTTCTGGGCGGACTCGTCGCACTCCTGCTGGCGCGCCGGTAACTCGGCCCAGCACGATTTCTGTCGAACAGGTACGGGCGAATTTAAAAAGCCGCAGTTCTGTCGCCCAACCCGGATGTGGGAGAGCCCGTTCATAGACGACTGAGATATGCGACCGAAACACACGACCACGCTCCTCGTGGTGGCGTCGCTCGTCCTCGCATCCGCGGTGGGTGCGGGGCTCGTCGCAGCCGAGGACCTCGCAAGCGCCACCGACGGCGATGTCTCCAACGGCGAGGAGCTGAGAGCAGCGGAAGACAACGATGACCAGATCTACGAGGTCAACTACACCTTCCGCCTCGAGAACCACCAGCCCGGCGTCACCGACGGCGCGGCGAAGCACTACGCCGTGGGCCTGACCGAGAACGGGACCCTCTACCGCATCAAACTGGTCTCGGACGACTTCGGATTCGGGAACTGCGAACCGAGTGACGCCAGCGCGTTCGGTATCGACCGCGGCAACGACGACCCCGGGACGACCACCGACAAGTCCCTACTGACGGCCTACAAGAGCTACACCTCCGAGGAGAACTTCATCGACATCGTCTACTACCGGGAATCACAGCTGGCCGGCGAACCGGTCCGAGGGAGCGTCCACGACCAGATCGTCGCGGCACAGAGCAACTGCTACGACAACCCCTCCGAGCCCGGCTGGTACCGCATCAACGGCACCATCACCGGCCACGTCGACTCCGACGATAGCGGAACGGACACAGACTACAAGATCCGGGACCTCTCGCAGTGGGTCTACGTCTGCGACTGCGATTCTCGCGCGCAGGCCCGCGAGAAACTCGGCCCGCCGCCGAGCGAGGGCGGTGGCGACCCCGGTACCGCGACGGCCACGGCGACTCCGGTAGAGACCGCGACGGCGACACCCGAGAGCGGCGGAGAGGGGGGCGATACCGCCACCGCAACGCCGACTCAGACGCCGACTGCGACGCCGACGCCCGCGAGCGGTGGAGGGAGCGGGAGCACCACCGCAACGGCGACCGCGACCCCGACCGCCACCGGCGGCGGCGGTGGCACCGGGGGGACGGCGACCGCAACCGCGACCGCAGCCGGCAACGGCAGCGGCAGTACCGCGACTCCGACCGCCACCGTCGGTGGTGACACCGATAGCAGCAGCGGCGACAACCAGACGCCGACCGCCGGGTCCGGTCCCGGTTTCGGCGTCCTCGCGGCCCTGCTGGGCGGGCTGTTGACAGCCGCGCTCACGCTCCGGCGGCGCGACTGAGTCGGCGTGAGAGCCACTCTCGGACGAGTCGTCATGTTCTACAAGAGCTACACCTCCGAGGAGTATTTCATCGATATTAAGTACTACAAGGAGTATAAACTCGCAGTGGCGAATACAAGCAAGAAATGAAAGGAACTTACCGAATAAACTAGATATATAGAGAATATCTAGCGGCGCCCTGCGCTCAGTCCTCGGACCCGAGGTAGGCCTTCCGGACCGCCGGGTCGTTCGTGATCTCCTCGGGGGTGCCGTCGGCGATTTTCTCCCCGAAGTTGATGACGATGGCGCGGTCGATGAGCTGGAGCAGACCGCGCATGTTGTGGTCGACGACGATGAACGTCGTGCCCTCGTCGCGGAGGCTCCGGATGAGGTCCGACAGACCCTTTACGTCCTCCTCGGCGAGGCCGGCGAACGGCTCGTCGACCAGCAGGAGGTCCGGGTCGGTCGCCATCGCACGGGCGAGTTCCAGGCGGATCATGTCCGCGTGCGGGAGTTCGTCGGGGAGCTGGTGGAGTCGCTCGCCGAGGCCGACCCGCTCGCAGAGCTCGACGGCCTTCGCCTTGGTCCGCCCGCGCAGCCCGGAGGTCGAGAACAGCTTGTCCGGGACCAGCGATATCTGGACGTTACCGACGACCGTGCGGTCCTCCAGGGGCCTGAACTCCTGGAAGGTGCGGGCCATCCCGTTCTGGACCATCCGATAGAACGCAGAGCCCGTGACCTCCTGGCCGTTGTAGTAGACGGTCCCCTCGCTGGGCGGGTAGACGCCGGTGATGCAGTTGAACGTGGTCGACTTCCCGGCACCGTTCGGGCCGATGAAGCCGAGTATCTCCTGTTTCTCGACCGCGAAGGAGAGGTCGTCGACGGCGACGAGCCCACCGAACCGCTTGGTGAGACTGTCGACGACCAGCACGCCGTCGTCGGGGCCGTAGCTCTCGGACGCGTGGTCGGTCGACTCGCCGGCCGCACCGTCCTCCAGGTCGGTGGGAGTGTCGCCTCCCTCTGATTCGGCACTCATCGGTCGTCACCTCCGCCCGTCAGTTCGCGGAGTTCGCGGGTGAACTTCGCGACGATGCGCTCGAGGGTCGTCGAGCCGCCCTCGGTCCAGCCGGGGCCCGCACCGTCGGCCGCGACCTCCTGTTCCTCGCCGCCGTCGCCACCGGACCCACCGGTGCCGTCGTCGGCGCTCTCCTCCCGACTGCGGACGGCCCGCAGGATGCGGGGCACCATCCCCTCCGGGATGTAGAACAGGAAGAGGAACGTGGCGGCGAGGAAGAGGAAGAAGTAGATCTCCGCGATATCGACGCCGAGCACGGGGACGGTCGCGTTGATGTTGGCGATGTAGATGCGGAACAGGAACAGGACGAGCCCCGCGACCGCGGCCCCGACGATGGTCCCGATGCCGCCGAGGATGGCGGCGATGATGACCTCGATGCTGATGACCAGTGCCAGCAGGTCGCTGGGCGTGGCGATGCCACCGAGGTACGTGTGGACGTACATGGCGCCGGCGAGGCCGCCCACGCTCCCCGAGAGGATAAAGGCGAACAGCTTGAACTTCGCCGGGTTGAGGCCCGCGGCCTCGACCGCCAGTTCGTCCTCGCGGATGGCCGTCAGGACGATTCCCGCGTCCGAGCGGGTGATAGCCAGGAACAGCCCCAGCGTGAAGACGAACAGGAGGAACGCGTAGGCGTAGTTCATCGCGGGGTCGACGCTGAGGGTCCCGGTGAACTTCCCCGTCGCTCCGCCCGTGAGTTCGGGCGCGAACTTGAACAGGCCCAGCACGATGATCGGAGTGACCAGCGTGATGAGCGAGAAGTACGGCCCCTGGAGTCGCAGCGACGGAACACCGATGAGCAGGCCGGCGATGGCCGCCGCGACCATCCCCAGAGGGATGCTCATCATCAGTCCCAGGCCGAAGTCGGCGTTGAGGATAGCACTGGTGAACCCGCCGACCCCGAAGAAGAGACCGTGACCGAACGATATCTCGCCGGTGTACCCCGAGACCACGTCCCAGGACATCGCGAAGATGGCGAAGAACAGCGCTCCGGTGAAGTTGCCCAGGAGCAGGCTGTTCACTCTGACGATACCGAGCCCGGGGACGGCGACGCCGTACCCCCGGAGCAACGGGAGTATCGCCAGCAGCAGCAGACCGAACAGCCCGAACCGGGTGGGCCATCCGAACCCGCGTGGGTCGAACAGCTCGAGGAGGCTCTGCTCCTCGTACTCGTCGGCGGTCGGCGCGTCGGTAGTTTCTCCTGCCATGTTAGCCCTCCGTGAGTTCCCGGCCGAACAGCCCCTCCGGCCGGAGGATGAGCACTGCGACCAGCACGATGAGGCCGGAGACACCGGCGAGCTGTGAGTCGATGTACTGGACGGTGATCTGGTCGAGGAAGCTGATGACGTAGGCGCCGACGATGCTCCCGCGGATCGAACCCAGACCGCCGAGGACGACGATCGAGAAGGACAGCAGGAGCGGGTTCCGGCCCATCAGCGGGTTGACCGACTGGAACGTCGCCAGGAACACGCCGGCGATGCCCGCCAGCGCGGCGGCCAGGATCCAGGTCAGAGTGAACACCCGGTCGGCATCGATGCCGACGATGGCGGCCCCCTTCCGGGACATCGAGGTCGCGAGGATGGCCTGCCCGGTCTTCGTCCGGTTGACGAAGTAGAACAGGGCGCCGATGACGACCCAGCTGGCGATGAACACGAGGAGGCGATTCGACTGGACCGAGGCACCCCCCAGCGCGAGGCTCCCCTCGACGATGCCGGGGAGGATCTTCGGTTCACCGCCCTCGAGGATGAGGAACACCTGTTCGACGAGGAGTCCCGCGACCAGCGAGAGGATGAGCACGGACACTGGATTGTCGGAGACCTTCTTGAGGACACCCTTGTAGAGGGCGACGCCGGCGACGCCGGCAACGACCGCCGCGATGGGTATCGCGAGGGCAACGTTCTGACCGGCATCGACGATGTAGAAGGCGACGTATCCACCGATGGTCAGGAACGCCCCGTGGGCGAGGTTCAGGATACCTCCGACCCCGAAGATGAGCGTGAACCCGACAGCGATCAGTGCATACAGCGCCCCCAGCATGAGGACGTTGATGCCGACCGTGATTGGACTTACTGCCATTTATCTATAGTAGGGACTTGCTGGTGGGACGGTTCAGACCCAGGGCGGCTTCTTGTACTCTGCATCGGCCAGGTTGTCCGGCCAGATGGTCTTCTGGACGCCCTCGCCGTTCTCCTGCTGCCACTGGAAGTAGACGCCACGGGCGTACTCCGCACCGTACCGGACGTCGTGCGGGTACTTCTTGTCCTCCCCGTAGAACTCGATCTGTCCGGAGGTGCCGGTGTAGGACGTGGCCTCCAGTTCCGTGACCAGGTCGTCGCTGTTGAGGGTTCCGGCTGACTCGATCGCCTCCTTCAGGAGGTACATCGCGTCGTAGGCGCTGTACCCGCTGTACACCGGGAAGGCGTCGTTGGCCTCGTTGTAGGCCTCCGCGTACGGGATGGTCTTCTCGGTGACCGCCGCGTTCGGGGTCGCGGTCGTCTGACTGAAGGTGGCGATGGCGGCCCCGCTGGTCGCCTCGTAGAACGACGGGAGCTGCGTCGGGACGTGGATGCCACCGAAGCCGAACGGGCGCTGCTGGCCGGCCCACTGGCCCAGCGCGTTGACACCGGTGTGTGCCAGAGCCGTGAAGCAGCCGTCGACGTTCTCGCTCTCCAGCTGGTCGTACACCGGCGAGAAGTCCTCGGTCCCCTCCGAGACACGGCGAGCGGAGGTGAGTGTCACGTCGGCCCGGTCCTCGAGGTTGTTCTTGATCTTCCGGGTGACCGGCTCCGTCCACTTGTACTGCTCGGCGACGAAAGCGACCCGCTCCCAGCCCATATCGGCGAACCTGTCCTCCGCGTACTGGAGCAGGCTGTCGCCCAGGAACGAGGAGTTGACCGGTCCAACCCGGAACCAGTACTTGTACTTGTCGTAGTCGGATTTGACCTGCGCCGGGGCCTCGGGCGTCGCCGAGCCGGCGGTCAGGTGGACGGTCTCCTTCTGGGCGATGTTCTGCATCAGCGCCAGCAGCTGCTCGGAGCCGAAGATACCGATGGTCGCGTCGACCGCGTTCCCACCGGCAGTCATTTCCTCGTATCGCTGCCGAGCGACGCTGGGCTGGTCCTTCGTATCGCCGCTGACGACCTCGACCGTGGCGCCGCTCTCACCGATACCACCGTCGTTGTTGATCTCATCGGCGGCCAGCTCGACGCTTTTGATGATCGAACTCCCGAACGACTGCTCGGCCGGGCCGAGCGCACCGACACGGATGGTATCCGGGAGGCCACCACTTCCACCGTCGCCACCATCACCACCGCCACCGTCGCCACCATCACCGCCATCGGACGGGCCCGTACAGCCGGCCAGCCCCGCCGCGACACCTGCCGCTCCGAGCCCCGTTACCTTCAGGAAGTCCCGCCGGTCGGAGTCGGCGTGTTCCGGTGTCTTGCCCTCGTTCGCGTCATCTCGGTTTCCATCGTTAGCCATACCGGTGGCACGTTAGCCCACCTCACAGATAAATGTGTGGGGCCGTCGTATGCCGGTTACAATATAATGGGCACAGGAACGAGAATACCAGGCCCCGGTGGCGTGAACGAAGTCCCGCCTCCGCTATCGGGCCGTCCAGCCGCCGTCGACGGAGATCGTGGCGCCGGTGAGATAGCTCGCTGCCGGCGACGCGAGGAAGACCGCCGGGCCGGCAACCTCCGCCGGGTCGGCGAACCGGTCGAGCGGCGTTCGCTCCCGGATAGAGGCTGCGAGCTCCTCGTTTCCGGTCAGGTCCTCGGTCAGGTCCGTCGCGACGTAGCCGGGGGCCAGACAGTTCGCCCGGACGTCCGGCGCCCAGTCCAGCGCGAGGCTCTTCGTGAGGCCGACCAGCCCGTGCTTCGAGGCCACGTAGGGGTGCTGACGCGGCAGTCCGACGAGCCCACCGACGCTGGCCACGTTGACCAGTGACCCCCCCGTCGCTTCCAGATGGTCGGCCGCCGCGTGGGCGCAGGCGTAGGCCCCCCTGAGATTAACGTTGTTAACCTTATCGAACCCGTCGGTGTCGACGCGGTCGGGGGTGCCGAGTGCGGCCTCGGGGTTGACTCCCGCGTTGTTGACGACGACGGACGGCCGCCCGAGCTCCGCCGCGACGGTATCGAAGCAGTCCAGTACGTCCGCCTCGTCGGCCACGTCCGCGGTGGCCACGCACGTCTCGGCCCCGTACTCTCCGAGTTCGGCTGTGACCTCCTCGACATCGGATTCCGTCCGAGAGACCGGCGCCACGGCCGCGCCCGCCGACGCGAGTCCGTGGGCGATAGCTCGCCCGATACCGCGTGACCCACCGGTGACGACCGCCACCTCGCCCGACAGGTCGAACGCCCCGGGGAAGTCGAAGCGAGGGGCGTCATCGTCGCTCATACCACTTCCCTGTGAACGGACCACATATAAAGATGCGTACCGGGCGGGGAGCCCGAATCGCCGCACTGCGTGGGTGTCGCCGGATGGCGACGCGGACGGTGGGCCGGCCCTGGCCATGCTTCAGTCCCGGCCGTGCTTGGTGAGACAGTTCGACAGCCCGATGAGCTCGACGGGCTCGGAGTTGTCCGGCGAGTAGACCGCCAGCTGTCCCTTCTCGAAGTAGGGGACCTTCCCCTCCAGCGCGCTGGGGAGGTTGACGGCGGAAACGGCGTCCTCGTCGCCGAGGTTCAGCACGAGGCGCGTGTTCACCTGCTTGAAGATGGGGTCCGCGATGTCCTGGGGGTCCTGCGTGATGAGGAAGAGGCCGAGCCGTTCCTTGCGGCCCTGCTTGGCGGCCTCGGAGAACTTCGAGACGACCTTCCGGGCCTGCACGCTGTCGGCGTCGGTGAGGAAGTTGTGGGCCTCGTCCATCCCGAGGACGAGCGGCGTCTCCTTGATACGGTCGTACGTCGGGTCGTTCGAGAGCTTCTGGTCGACGAGCAGCGAGGCCACCGCCAGCACCACCGTCGTCGCCTCCCGCGAGGAGTTGATGTGGTAGGTCGGCACCGTCGAGAGCCCGCCGGGCCGGACGAACTCGTTGACGAGGTCGGTGATGGGCTGGGCGTCCTGGTCGAAGACGCTCCCGAAGCCGTAGGCCCGCCGACGGACGGCGTCGAAGGTGGCCTCGTGGACCTGGCCGGACTCGTGGAGTTCCTCGCGGAGCGCCGGGTCGTCGAGGAAGGTGGTGAACTCGTCGTACGTACCGCTATCGCCGTGTTGCTGGAAGAACCGCTCGAGCAGACGCTGGAGCGCGGGATACTGGTTGTCGTTGAGCCCGGCGGAGGCGACCAGCCACGGGCGCTCCCGGACCATCGAGAACGGCACCGTGAACGGGACCTGCTCGGCGCGGTGGTGGCCACCGGAGTAGCCGGCGGACCCGACCTGCGGGACGAACGCCTTCGTGTCGTCGTAGCCGCCGAACTGCAGCCCCTCGCGCTCGTACCGACGCGCATCCTCGTCGGTGATGGCGTCGTTGTCGTCGTGCATCTGGGCGTACTCGTCCTGCGGGTCGAACTGCACGACCGCCACGCCGGGCGTGCGGTCGTCGTCCATCTCGTACGTGCGCCCGAGGTACTGCCGGAGGACGTTCTTCGTGGCGTGGGTCTTCCCGGAGCCGGTCCCGCCAGCGACGAGCGCGTGCCGGAAGACGAGTGGGTCACCCGACTCGTACGAGTCCGAGAGCCGGTAGTCGACCGTCGGCGGGGAGGCCCCGGTCCGGACCTTCTCGCCACCGACGGCGAGGTGGCCGAGGAAGACGCCGTCCTCCGGAATCTTCAGGCCGGTCTTGATTTCGGTCTCGTCAGTGGCCTCGCGGACGACCGTCTCCGGCCGTGGCACGCGGTCGGCCATCCGCCGCCGGAGTTCGCCGGCCTCCCGGTACAGGACCGAGAGGGGTTCGAGCGTGGCCATGAACTTGTAGTCGCGCTCGTCGGCGGCGTCCTGTCGCATCGCCCGCCGGGCGTGAATCTCGGTCGCGTCGTCCGAGCGGAACTCCTGGGCGTACTCGAGCGCGGTGATGCGCGAGAACAGCAACTCGCCGTCGGGATACGGCGCGACGAGGTACTTCCCGATTCGGACCCGGGAGCGGTTGTTCACAGTGACGTACGCCTTCATCCGCGTGTCGCGCTCGTCCTCGCTGATGACCAGCCCCTCCGACGCCGAGAGGGTGCCGAGCCCCTCGTCCGACCCGGCAGGGGTCGCGGCCATCTCGTCGAACCGCTCGGCGTCGTCGCCCGTACCGCTTCCAGCGTCGGCCTCCGTGGCCGCGCCGTTCTCCGCTCCTGCCGACCCCCCGCCGGCATCCGTGTCGTCGGCCCCGTCGCCCTCGTCGTCGGGCGTGAAACTGGCGAAGTCGCCGAGGTCCGAATCGGAATCGGTCATGCGGGCACGGTGGTGCGGCCCCCCGTATTACCGTTCGCCGCACGGTGGAAGTGGTCCCCGACGCGCCGACCGCCACGCGGATTTATGCGACCAGGTGGCCTACGGCACGGCGTGTGTACCCTCATCCTCGCCTGGCAGACGTTCGCGGACGCGCCGGTGACGGTCGCGGCGAACCGAGACGAGGCTGACGGCCGGCCCAGCAGTCCCCCAGCCGTGCGCCACGGGCCACTGCGGTACGTCGCCCCGCGCGACGAGGAGGCGGGTGGCACCTGGATCGGATACAACGAGGCGGGCCTGTTCGTCGGCATCACGAACCGGTGGAAACCACTCCGCGACGGCGAGCGCTCCCGGGGACTGCTGGTACAGGACGCGCTCGGCCACGAGACGGCCGAGGACGCCGCCCGCTTCGTCGAGCGGACGGTCGAGAAGGGCGGCTACAACCCGTTCCACCTCGTCGTCGCCGACGCGAACGCCGCCATCCTCCTCTCGTGGGAGGGTCGTCTCGCTGTCCGGACCCTCGACCCCGGTATCCACGCCGTCGTCAACGTCGGCTGGGACGGGAGCTACTTCGTCCCCGAGAACCGCCCGGAGGTCGGCCTCCAGCAGGCCGAGGATACCGACCGTGTCCGCGAGGAACTGCGCCCCGAGCCCGGAGAGAACGCCCGCGAGTTCATCGACCGGGCCCGGGCCGTCCTCGGCGACCACGAGTACGGGCGCTGCATCCACGGTGACGGCTTCGGCACCCAGTCCTCGTCGCTCCTCCGCATCGGCCCGGAGGGCGCCGTCTTCGAGTACGCCGACGGCAAGCCCTGCGAAACCGAGTACGAGCCGGTTCCGGGGCTGGACGGGGCGCTGGCCGGGACGGAGTCGGAGTGAGCCGGGCGGCCGCCCGACCGCGGCCGGGGTCAGTCGTCCTCGAGGAACGCGAGCGTTTTGGAGTCCCGCTCGCCGTCGTAGTACCGTTCGATGGCCGTCCTGAACGGCTCCGGGTCGTCCGCGACCGCCTCGAACAGCGTCATCGACGAGCAGAACTTCAGGTCGTCCGGGTGGTCGAATATCTCGTTCGCCGAGCGCCCCTCGACATCGTTGACTAGCTCCGTCCACTCGCGAAGGCGCCGGCCCAGCACCGGGTGTTCGAGGTAGGCCTCGGCCTCCGCCCGCGACGAGATGGCGTAGCGCCGCGTCGTGGGGCTGCTGCCGAGGCCGGCGACCTGCGGGAAGACGAACCAGATCCAGTGATTCCGCTTGTGACCCGCCCGCAGTTCACGCTCGACCGTCTCCTTGACCGAGTCCTGTGCCTCGACGAAGCGCTGCAGGTCGTGCGGGTCGTCGTCGTCCGCCATGCTTTCTGGGGCCCACTCGACGGCCGACGGCCATAATCCTGCTGCCGAGCCCCGAGAGCGACACACCCGACAGCCCCGCTGTGGGGACCGCAAGACGGTTAGCCACCGGTCGCTACCGACCACCCAATGACGACCGTCGTCACCGACCGGGCGGCGTTCGAGCGGGTCGCCCGCTCGGCGCCCGCCCACGCTCGCGTCCCGGTCGAGGTCCGGGCCACGGTGGCCGACCCCTTCGACGCCTACCGCCGGGCCCGCGACGGCCCGGGCGGCGTCTACCTCGAGACCACCGGCGGGCAGGACGGCTGGGGCTACTTCGCCGTCGACCCCGTGACACGCGTGCAGGTGGGCCCGGACGCGATGACGGTCCAACCGCGTGACGACGGACAGCAGCGTGACGACACCAGCGACGACGACCCGCCGGGGCCGTTCGACCCGCCGGACTCCCCGACACTCGAGACACTTCGGTCGGTACTCGACGCCGAGACGCTCGCCCGTGGCGACTGCGACGTGCCGTACCCCTGCGGCGCGGTCGGCTGGCTCTCCTACGACGTGGCCCGGGAACTGGAGTCGCTGCCCGAGACGACGACCGAAGAGCGGGGACTGCCCCGGATGCAGCTGGCCGTCTTCGACCGTGCGGCGGCCTGGGAGGCGCCCCGCGGTGAACGGACGACCCTCCGCGTGACCGCGTGCCCACGGCTGGACACTCACGCGGACGCGAGCGCCGCGTACGAACGCGGCCGGGAACGCGCGGTGAATCTCGTCGAGCGCATCGAGCACGGCGACCCCTCGGTGGGCCCGGCACCCGTGCGCGCCGAGCACGCGACCTTCGAGAGCGAGTGCGGCCGTGCGGCCTTCCAGCAGCGCGTCCGGCGCATCAAGCGCCACGTCCGCGACGGCGACACCTTCCAGGCCAACGTCTCCCAGCGACTGGTCGCGCCCGCCGCCGTCCATCCCGTCGAGGCCTACGCCGCGCTCCGACGCGTGAACCCGGCGCCGTACTCCTCGCTGCTGGAGTTCCCGGGCGCCGACCTGGTGAGCGCATCGCCCGAACTGCTGCTCGACGTGGCGCCGGCCCCGGCGGGCGACGGCAGCCGCCTGCTCACCGAGCCAATCGCCGGCACGCGGCCGCGCGGGGAGACCGACGCCGAGGACCGCGAACTGGAACGTAACCTCACCGGCGACGAGAAGGAGCGTGCCGAGCACGCGATGCTGGTCGACCTCGAACGGAACGACCTCGGGAAGGTCTCCGAGTACGGGTCCGTCGACGTGCGAGAGTACCGCCGCGTCGACCGCTACGCCGAGGTGATGCATCTCGTCTCGCTGGTCGAGGGGCGACTCCGCGAGGGGTACGACGTGGCCGACGCGCTCGCCGCGACGTTCCCGGGCGGCACCATTACGGGCGCGCCGAAGCCGAAGACGATGGCGCTCATCGACGAGGTCGAGGCCACGCGGCGGGGGCCCTACACGGGGAGCGTCGGCATCTTCGGCTTCGACGGGCGCGCGACCTGCAACATCGTCATCCGGACGCTCGTACGCACGGGCGAGGAGTACGGGCTCCGGGTGGGTGCGGGCATCGTCCACGATTCGGACCCGGACGCCGAGTACGACGAGACGCTGGACAAGGGCCGGGCCCTGGTGACCGCCGTGGACGAGGCGCTGGCCGACGCGGACCTCGCGGTCGAGGAGGTGTCGGCGGATTGAGCGCGGATGCCGACGCCCGGGACTGGTCCGCGGCTGACAGGTCGTGTCCCACGGTGCTCGTGGTGGACAACTACGACTCCTTCGCGTACAACCTCGTCCAGTACGTCGGGACGCACGCGGACGTGGTGGTCCGTCGGAACGACGCGGTCGACACCGACGACATCCGGGCACTGGACCCGGACGGCATCGTCGTCTCGCCGGGACCGGGGACGCCGGCGGAGGCGGGCGTCTCGATTCCGGTGTTCCGTGACCTCTCGTACCCGACACTCGGCGTCTGTCTCGGCCATCAGGCGCTATGTGCCGCACACGGCGCCGAGGTGGGCCACGCCCCGGAGGTCGTCCACGGCAAGCCCTCGACCGTTCGTCACGACGGTTCCGGCGTGTTCGCGGGACTGCCGGACCGATTCGACGTGGGGCGGTATCACTCGCTGGCGGTGGAGCGTGGGGAACTGCCCGATTCGCTGGTCGAGACCGCGTGGACCGATGACGAGCGGCGGGTGGTGATGGGAGTCCGGCACCGGGAGCGACCGCACGCGGGCGTGCAGTTCCACCCCGAGTCGATTCTGACGGACGCCGGGGAGCAGCTCGTCGCGTCGTTCTGCGGTTCGCTGTGAGGTCGCTCCGCGGCTCCCCGAGGCTTCCGCTGTGGGTCGCTGTGACGGACGAGCGGTCCACCCGGGACCGTTATAACCCGTCCCGGCAAACCCATCGTGTATGTCGGACTGCCCACTCGCGGACGATTGCCCCAGTTTCTCGGAGCGTATCGAGGGGATGGGCTGTCAGCACTACGGCGACCGGGGTGGCGCCGAGTGGTGTCAGCACTACAATCAGCCGATCCGCGACCTGAAGTCCCAGCCGGTCAAGCCCGGTGAGGAGATCGTCGTCACCGTCGAGGACATCCACGAGAGCGGCGCCGGCGTCGGCCGCACGGAGGACGGGTTCATCGTTCTGGTCGACGGCGTGCTCCCGGACGCGCGGGCGAAGGTCCGCATCGACACCGTCCGTTCCAGCCTCGCCTGGGCCGAGGAGGTCGAACGTCTCCCGATGGAGGACGACGAGGACGACGAGGGCGACGACGAGGGACGCGACCTCGACGAGGCCGACCCCGCGTCCCAGGATGCGGAGGCTGACGAGGAGGCCGACGGAGAGGCCGACGGGGAGAGCAACCGGCGCGCCAAGCGTGAGCGGCTGGGCAGCCGTGACAACTTCTGGGGCAAGGACGACTGACGTGAGCGACGACGGCCTTCCCGACGTCGACGGGATACTCGGCGAGGTCGGGTTCGACCCGGAAACGAGTGTCCTCACGCGCCGACAGGCGGAGGTACTGGTCTACCGCGAGCGAGGCATCGCACAGGCCGACATCGCGGAGGAGCTGGGGACCTCACGAGCGAACGTCTCCTCCGTCGAGGCCAGCGCCCGCGAGAACGTCGCCAAAGCCAAAGAGACGGTCGCGTTCGCCGAGACACTCGACGCGCCCGTCCGTGTCACCGTCGAGGCCGGGACCGACCTCTACGACGTTCCCAACCGGGTCTACTCCGCCTGCGACGACGCCGGGGTCAAGGTGACCCGCACCGCGCCGGAGCTGATGAAGCTCGTCGGCGACGCCGCGGGCGACGCCGTGCAGGGCCGGCAGGTCCGGACGGACATCACCGTCGCCGTCACCGGTAGTGGACAGGTTACGGTCCGCCGGTCCTGAGGCCGAAACTGGTTTCGGAAGGTTCTCTCAGAGGCTGTAAACCGCCGGTGGAGTTATTCGGTGCCACGTTAACATCGGAGCAGATGAGCGACCAGTTCGTGGTGGGACTGGCCAACGGCGACGACGGGCAGGTGGCGGCCCGGAGGGCATTGAGCCGTGCTGTCGACGGTATCGATGTGGAACCGGGCGACGCGTCTTTCGCCGTCGTGGTCGCGTCCCCGGTGTACGACCCGGAGGTGGTGGCGGCGACCGTTCGCGAAGCCACGGAGGCACCGCTGCTCGGCTGTACGTCCGCCGGCGAGTTCACGCACCGAACGTGGGCGTCGGGGTCCGTGGGGGTCGCGCTCTCGATGGGTGACACCCACCGGCTCCACACGGGGCTGGGCCACGGCGTGAGTGACGACGAGGAGGCAGCCGTCAGAGAGGCGATTGCGGGGTTCCCGAACAGCCCGTCCGACCCGACGACACACCCGCACCGCTCGGTGCTCAACCTCCACGACGGGCTGGCCGGGAAGGGCGAGGAGGTGACGCTGGCGAGCAAGGTCGAGCTGGGGCCGGACGTCCGTATCGCAGGCGGGTCGGCCGGTGACGACCTCGAACTGGAGGCGACGTACGTGATCGCCGACGACGCGGTGACGACCGACGGGGTCGCGCTGGGACTGGTCGAGTCACGCACCGCGCCCGTCGTCAGCGTCGCACACGGCCACAGCCCCATCTCGCCGCCGCTTCGGGTGACCGAGAGCGAGGGACCGGTGGTCCACGAACTCGACGGCGAGCCGGCGTTCGAGGTGTGGCGCGAGCAGATTCGCGAGCGCGCAGCCGATGACGGTATCGACGTGGACGCGTTCGAGGCCGGCAGCGAGGACCTCTCGATGGCGCTCACGAACTACGCGTTCGGCCTCGTGACCGGGGACGGGCTGAAAATCCGCTGGCCGGGGCTCACGACCGCCCCCGGGGGGTCGCTCCGGTTCGCCTGTTCGATGCCCGAGGGGGTGGTCCTCCGGGTGACAGCGGGGTCCCGGGAGGCCCAGATAGCGTCGGCGCGCCGGGCAGCCCGGGAGGCGCGCGAGTCGCTCGACGGCGAGGCGGCCGGCGCGCTCGTGTTCGACTGCATCTGCCGGTCGACCGCCCTCGGTGACGGGTTCTCCGCCGCGGTCGACGCGATGGCTGACGAACTCGACAGCCCGTTGCTCGGGTTCGAGACGTACGGCGAGATCGCGATGGACCGCGACCAGTTGAGTGGCTATCACAACACGACCACGGTCATCTACCTCCTCCCACGATGAGCAGGGTCGACTTCGGCGAACTGGTGACCGGGCTGAGCGAGACGGTCGGCTACCGGCGGGCACGAGAGGTGGTCGAGGAGGCGGTCGTGGCTGTGGACCTCGGCCAGCAAAGCGACTACGCCGTCGACGAGGCGCTGGAGGTGTGTGACCACATCGCCTCGACACACGAGTCGCCACTGTCGCTTGCCGCCCGGGCGTTGCGCAACCGGCTCCGGGTCCGCCGGCTCGACCGCTCGGCCACGGATGCGCCCTCGCTGTTCGAGAACGCGGTCGACCCGGCCGTCGAGGTGGCCTTCACCGACGAGGGCTCGGTGGTGCGCCGGACGAACGGTCGCTTCGCCGACGCGTTCGGCGTCAACTCGACGACGGCCGTCGGGTCGCTGCTGACGGAGCTGCCGGTCCCGCCCCACGATACCGACGAGCTGACCGACCTCCTGAACGAGCTCCGGGCCGGTGAGACCCTCGACGTCGAGGTGACCGGCCAGCTCGCAAGCGACAGCGAGGACGAGCAGCGCGTGTTCCGTCTCCGGGGCATCGGCGCCCTCCAGGGTGAGGAGGTGACCAGCGGCTACCTCATCTACACGGATATCACGGAGCGACAGCGGCGGCGGCGAGAGCTGGAGCGGCGCAACGAACACCTCGAGGCGTTCGCCAGCATCGTGAGCCACGACCTCCGGAACCCGCTGGGTATCGCGCAGGGATACCTCGACATCGCACGGGACGAGACGGAGGTCCCTCACGCAGCGGACATCGAGGAGGCGCTGGACCGGATGGACGAGATCATCGAGGAGATGCTGGTGCTGGCCCGCGGCAGTCAGACCATCGAGGACCCGGAGGGTGTCGATGTCGAGCGCGTGGCGCTGGAGGCGTGGCGCCACGTCCCGACCGGCGACGCCGAGCTCGAGCTCGGCGACCTCGGGCGCATCCGGTCGGACCACACCCGACTCCTCCACGTCTTCGAGAACCTCTACCGGAACGCCGTCGAGCACGGAACCAGCGAGGGCACCCAGTCGGTCACCGCGAGCGACGGGGGCGTGTCCGCGACCGTCACCGTTCGCGTCTGGCTCGACGACGACCGCCTCCACGTCGCCGACGACGGGCCGGGCATGGACTCCGACCTCCTCGAGCAGGCGCTCGACGCGGGGTACAGCACCCAGAGTGACGGCACGGGCCTGGGCCTGTTCATCGTCAAGGAGATCGCCGAGGCCCACGACTGGGCCGTCGAACTCGGGGAGAGCGAGGCCGGCGGGCTGCTGGTCACCTTCCACGGCGTCGAGCGTGCGTAGCCGACGACAGGGAACCTTTACCGCGCCGCCGCACCACCCGCCGGCATGGACCTCGCACTCGATGGGAACGCAGCACTGGTGACCGCAGGGAGCGCCGGCCTCGGGCGCGCGAGCGCCCTCGCCCTCGCTGCGGCGGGCGCTGACGTGGCGGTCTGTGGCCGGACGGCGGACCACCTCGACGACGCCCGTGAGGCGTTGCGCGCGGCCGGGGACGGCGACGTGCTCGCGGTAGAGGCAGACATCACCGAGAAGGAGGCCGTCGAGGGGTTCGTCGAGCGTACCGTCGACGAGTTCGGCCGCCTCGACCACGTCGTGACCTCGGCCGGTGGCCCGCCGTCGGGGCCGTTCCTCGACACCGACGACGGCGACTGGTATCGCGCGTACGACCTGCTCGTCATGTCCGCGGTCTGGACGACACGGGCGGCGTACCCGCACCTCGCAGAGGCCGCGACGGACGCTGTCGACGCCAGCACCATCGTCAACATCACCTCCCGCTCCGTGCAGGAGGTCATCGACGGCCTCGTCCTCTCGAACAGCGTCCGGCGGGCGGTCATCGGCCTGATGAAGACCCAGGCCCGCGAGTTCGCACCCGAGGTCCGGGTGAACGCGGTCCTCCCGGGCGCCCACGAGACGGACCGCATCGGCGACCTCATCGAGCAATCCGTCGAGCGTGGCGAGTTCGCCGACTACGACGAGGGCCGCGAGTCCTGGAGCGAGGGCATCCCCCTCGAGCGGATGGGTCGGCCCGAGGAGCTGGGCGAGGCGGTGGCCTGGCTCTCCAGCCCGGCGTCGTCGTACGTGAACGGGACCGCGCTGCCCGTGGACGGTGGGAGTCTCCGGAGCACGTAGCGACGGCGCAACAAGCTACGAAGCGACCCGACCCACGTCAGTCCAACCGGCGCGCGCTGGCGGCCGACGACAGCCCCCGCGAGCGGCTTCATGCCGCGAGCCCCCGGGCTGTCGTCGGCCGTCTCTAAGCGCGCGAGGGCCGAGACGCGTCGTCCGAGAGAGCTCCGCTCTCTCGTGATCTCGAAAATCTCCGATTTTCGGCGACAGAGCGGGACTCCGTCCCGCTTGCAGTCGGACGTAGTCCGACGACAGCAACGCGAGCATCGCAGGCGGCTGGGGAGGCACGAGGCTCACGGACCCGACTGACGGGTATGCGGCCCTGGCGGACTCGAAGCGCGAGGGCTTCGTAACGGTCCCCATCGGTGATGTCATCGTCACAGTGAGAGTAAGCGGGACCGGACACACGCCAGAACCCACTGCCACGAGACCCAGCCCACACCCGCTACCGAACCCGTGGCCTTTTGCTGACCCACCCGCAATCCCCCACAACACGAACCGATGGCCCGCTACCACATCGAGACGTACGGGTGTACGTCCAACCGGGGGGAGAGCCGCGAGATCGAGCGGCGACTCCGCGACGCCGGCCACCACCCCGTCGACGGCCCCGACGAGGCGGACGTGGCCATCCTCAACACCTGTACGGTCGTCGAGAAGACGGAGCGCAACATGCTCCGGCGGGCCGAGGAACTCGAATCCGAGGTGGCGGACCTCATCGTCACCGGCTGCATGGCGCTGGCACAGGGCGAGGAGTTCGCGGACGCGGATATCGACGCGCAGGTCCTCCACTGGGAGGAGGTCCCGACAGCGGTCACGAACGGCGAGTGCCCGACGACGACGCCGGACGCCGAACCCGTCCTCGACGGCGTGGTCGGCATCCTCCCCATCGCGCGGGGGTGCATGAGCAACTGCTCGTACTGCATCACGAAGTTCGCGACCGGACGCATCGATAGCCCGAGCGTCGCGGAGAACGTCCGGAAGGCCGAGGCGCTGGTCCACGCGGGCGCGAAGGAACTCCGCGTCACCGGCCAGGACACCGGCGTCTACGGCTGGGACGAGGGCGAGCGCAAGCTCCCGGAGCTGCTCGACCGCATCTGCGACATCGAGGGCGAGTTCCGCGTCCGCGTGGGGATGGCCAACCCCGGCGGCGTCCACGGCATCCGCGAGGAACTCGCCGACGTGTTCGCGCGCAACGAGGAGCTGTACGACTTCATCCATCTGCCCGTCCAGTCCGGGAGCGACGAGGTACTCGAGGAGATGCGCCGCCAGCACCGCGTCGAGAAGTTCCGCGACATCGTGGAGACCTTCGACGACCGACTGGACCACTGGACCCTCTCGACGGACTTCATCGTCGGCTTCCCCACCGAGGACGAGGCCGACCACGAGCAGTCGATGGAGTTACTCCGGGAGATACGGCCCGAGAAGGTCAACGTCACACGGTTCTCGAAGCGCCCGGGCACGGACGCCGCGGACCTGAAGGGGCTCGGCGGGACCATCAAGAAGGAGCGCTCGAAGGCGATGAGCGAACTGAAACGGGGGGTCGTCCTCGAAGCGCACCGGGAGATGGTCGGCCAGCGCCGGCGCGTCCTCTGTGTCGAGCAGGGGACCGGCGACTCAGTGAAGTGCCGCGACCCGGCCTATCGACAGGTCATCGTCCAGAACGCCTCCGACCACGGCGTCGAACCCGGCGATTTCTTGGAGGTGGAGGTGACCGCGGCGGAGACGGTCTACTGCTTCGCCGAACCCGTCCGGTCGGCGACCGAGCGGTCCGAGGGCGCGCGGACGCCCGCGGACGACTGACGGAGATATTTCACGAAACCCAGTAGTTCGTCCATCATCTCCGATATTATCGGATAACAGCTCGCTCAAAGGCCTCTTTGTGCCTCCACGAAGCGTTTATCAGTGCCGAACGGAGCCGTCGCCATGCGAGAGGAGCCCTCCACGGACGCATCGACCGGTGACCGTTCGCGGCGCGCCGTCCTCGGCCTGACGGCCGGGGCGCTCGCCGGCGTCGCCGGCTGTATCGACCTCGGAAGCGGTTCTGACGACGACGAGCCGACCCCCGGCTCACCCACCGATACGCCGACCGACCAGCACACGCCGACCGGCAAGGGTCCGAACGAATCACCCACGCCCGTCGACCCCGCGGACGTGACGTTGACCGGCACGTCGGTACAATCCTCGGCGCTGGGGCGGCACATCATGGGCGGGTTCCTCGACCTGCGCACGAGCGACGGCTGGCTGGTGTACGTCGCCATCGGGACCGACGAGCACACGCCCGAGGGGAACAGCCGCGCCTTCCAGAACGCCGAGGGGTATCCGGCGCGTGACGCCCTCCGGCTCGACGTACAGGCCGGCGACGTGGTGCAGACCTACGAGGAGTCACGCCGGCGAAACTACTCGCTCGTCGGCGACGCCGAACGTGCCTGGACGGCGTTCGAGGTGCCGGCCGATATCGACCCCGACGAGGCGACCCTGCGGTGGCCCGCGGAGGAGCGGACGCTCGGGCAGCTGTCCACGTCGGCACTGGAACGGCTCGGGAGCCAACCGCCCGCGTTCACGCTGGAGTCGTTCGTCGCGGGCGAACCCGGAACGACACCCGGCCCGACCCCGCACCAGTCGCCGACCCCGGACCACGACGACTTCCCGACCACGACCGTCGACTACGAACTCGTCGTCCGGAACGAGGGGGGCGCGGGGACCTTCCGCGGGTTCCTGGACCACGAGACCCCGAAGGAGAGCTTCATCGCGGACTACAGCCAGGGTGGCGCTCGACTGGCGACCGACTTCGCGGCCGGCGAGGAGCGGACGCTCACCGGCGAGTACACCCTCTACCACCGTGAGGAGCAGGCCACCGTGCAGGTCCGGGCCGAGACCGCGGGCGGGAGTGCAACCTCCCGGGCTACGACCGATAACTGACCTTCACGCCGCACCTGCCTCACAGCGCGACGCTCACGACCAGAATCAGCCCCAGCACCGACAGCATCACCAGCGTGGTCCCGACCATCACGCGCTCGGCGAGTCGCGCCGGGTCGGCCACGTCGTAGCGCACGCCGAGCCACTCCGTGCCGACGCGGACGAGCCGGCCGCCGTCCAGCGGGTAGGCGGGGATGCAGTTGAACGCCGCGAGCTGGATGTTCAACCAGACCAGCCAGAACAGGCCGTTCGTGACGGCGAAGCCGACATCGCCGAGCCCCGCGAGCGGCCCCGTCAGTTCGTACAGCGGGCGCGCGGACCCGACGAATCCGGCGAAGTTGTAGCCCGCGAGGCCCGTCACGCCCGCGAGCGGCAGCAGGAGGAAGGCGAAAACTCGACCGAGCAGGCCGTCCGCGCCCGCCGCCGGGATGCCACCGCCCCGGAGCGCCGTGAGGTACGTCCCGGTGTCGTAGACGCCGACGCCGAAGTCCGAGACGACCAGCCCGGAGACGCCCGCCTCAGGGAGGACGCCGACGACGGGGGCAGAATCGCCGCCGAGCGATATCGTCAGTTCACGACGGGCGCCGGCGTGCCGGGCGTCCTCCGAGGGGGCGTACGCCACGACTCGAATCTGGTCCCCCGGGTCCCGGTCCGCGAGCGCGTCCTCCAGCGCCGCCAGGTCGAGCGTCCGGTCGCCGTCCACCCGGACGAGGACGACTCGTTCCCCGGCCGGGAGGCCGGCCGCGGCCAGCGGCCCGCCCTCGACGACCTGCCCCGAGAGCCCCATCGCCGCGACGGCCGTCCGGGTGCCGTCGTCGCCATACGTCGGCGACGAAGGGTCGAAGCCGGGGTCGATGGTCCCGGGGCGGACACGGAGTGCGGCCACCTCGCGGGGGCCGAGCGCCTCGCGGAACGCGCGCTCGCTGGAGACGTTCGTGTCGTTGACCGCCACCACCGTCTCCGGCGTCGTCAGTGGCGCACCGTCGGCGGCCCGGACGACCGTCGGCTCCGGCCGCACCTGGGTCGGCGGACCGTCGGCCCGCTCGACGCGGACCGTTCCGGAGGCGTTCGCCAGAGCGGCGTCCAGGTCCGCCGCCGACCGCACGGGCCGCCCGTCGAGGCTGGTCAGCACGTCGCCGCGCTCGATTCCGGCGTCCGCGGCAGGCGCGCCGGCGAAGGCGCCGCCGACCGCGACGCCCGGGACGGGCTGGACGCTCCCGAGGACCGCCAGCAGCGCGAGGAACGCGACGACAGCGAGGACGACGTTGTTGACCGGGCCGGCGGCGAACATCCGCGCCCAGCCCGGCAGGTTCGCGCGCTCGTCGCTGTCCTCGCCCGGGAGGACGTACGCGCCGGCCGGAATCACGCCGAGGAGGAACAGGCCGACGCTGTCGACCTCGATACCCTCGACGCGGCAGTAGATACCGTGTCCGCCCTCGTGGACGAGGAGCCCGACGAGGACGGCGAACAGGAGTTCCGGCGCGGCCGCGACCGGCAGGAAGCGGTTGACACCCGGGATGACGAGGACGCTGCTCGCCGAGTCGATGGGCGAGGCCCCGGGGTCTGCGAGCACGGCAGCCCCCGCGAGGAGGACGCCGACCGCCGCGAGGACCATGGCGACACCGACACCGGTGAGCCCGACGTTGCCGGCGCGCCGCCACGCGCGCCGTGGGCGGGCCAGCCGGGTCAGCAGCGTCCGCCCGCGGGTCGACGAGAGCGTGACGAACGGCCCCGTAACGCTGACGCTCTCGGGAAGCCGTCCTGTCCGGTCGAGGAGTTCGGCGACGGCCGCGAAGGCGACGACTGCGACCGCGAGGGGGAGGCCATCGACCATCGCGCGAACGCTCTCACCGGCCCGGCAAGAAGGGCCCGGGTTCCCCGAACGGGAGCGGGCTCGCAGCACGACAGAACGGAACGGGGTGGAGCGGGACAGGGCGGAACAGGACAGCGGAACGGGGTGGAGCGGGACAGGGCGGAACAGGACAGCGGAACGGGGCGGCGCAGTACCGGTCAGACCCGTTCGAGTCCGTCGAACGTCTCGGTACCGTCGGGTGCGCGGCTGGCTCGGCCCGTCGCGTCACACGCCGTGCAGCGGTACTCGACCCAGCGGCTGTCGGCCCGCCCCGGCTCCTCCACATCGGAGGCCGTCACCGGCGTCACCGGGCCACCACACTGACACCGAACCGGGCCGATTTCGGCGGCTGTCGCCTGCACCACCACGGCAGCGTGGACCATCCACTCCCACGACCAGAACCGCGTGTTCCCGAGGACGTGCCAGTCGAGCACCCAGTCCAGCCAGCGCCCGAGGTCCCAGAGCGACTCGACCCCGGCCACGGTCAGGAACTCCTCGAAGTCGGCGAAGTCCGTGGCCGCGGCGACGAACGCCGGCGTGAACAGGTCGGAGACGACCGCGTCCGGGGCCACACCGAGTCGGCGCAGCAGGTCGGGGGCGAACTCGACGAGGGCAGTCTCGACCCGCTCGCGCTCCTCACGAAGCACCGTGTCGACGTCACCGACGGACTCCTGTTCGGACGCCATCACCCGATTCGAGGGGCTCCGTCGGGTTGTGCTTTCCGTCCGGTCGGCGGTCCGCCGGCTCCTCGTCCGGGCGGTCACTCGTCTGCCGGGGTCGGTTCACCGTCGGTGGCGCCGTCCGGAGCCTCGCCCGCCAGCCGGTCCACGTCGGGGTCGTCCTTCCATTCGCCCAGTTCCTTCGGGTCGACGTGGACGAACACGTCGTCGACCTCGGGCAGGTCGCGGATGGCGCTCACCACGTCCGTCTCGATGTCGTGGGCCTCGTGGAGGGTGCGGTCGCCAGCCACCTCGATGTGGAGCGAGACATCCACCTCCGGACCGACGTAGTGGGCGATGACATCGTGGGCACCCTCCACGTCGGGGTGGTAGAGCGCACGACGGACGATATCGGCGCGGAGGTCCTCGGGGGGTGCCCGGCCGACGAGATAGGTGACGTTGTCGCGGACGATCTCGACGCCGGTGTAGGCGATTGCGGCGGCGACAACCAGTGCGGCCGCGGGATCGAGCCACGGGTAGCCGGCACTCGCGCCGAGGACCCCCAGGAGCGCCGCGCTGGCTGCGAGGATGTCGTTCCGGTTGTCGAGTGCGGTCGCACGGAGCGCGGGTGAGTGCCTGCGCCGGGCGACATCGAGGACGTACCGGTAGAGGCCGAACTTCACGACGGCCGAGAGCGCGAGGACGACCATCGCCGGCACCCCGCCCGAGACGGCCGGCTCCCCGGAGAGCAGTGCCCCGATAGCGTTCCGTGCGACGGCCCCCGCGGCGATGAAGACACCCAGCGCGACGACGAGCGAGACGAACGGCTCGATGCGCTCGTGCCCGTGTGGGTGCTCGAAGTCCGGCGGCTGGGTGGTGAGGTAGAGCCCACCCAGCACGACCACCGAGTAGAGGGCATCAGCGAGGCTGTTGACGGCTTCGCCCCCGACCGCGAGGCTGCCGGTGAGGTACCAGACGGCGCCCTTCGCGACCGCGAGAACGAGGTTGACGCCAAGGACGAGCAGGCCGACGCGGCGAAGCACGTCCCGCCGCCGCTCGCTCGCGGCCTCTTCGCCGGGCCGCCCACCGCTCTGCGGATAGCCACCGGGCTCGGATGGGGTGCCGGGCTCGGATGGGGTGCCGGGCTCGGATGGGGTGCCGGGCTCGGATGGGGTGCCGGGCTCGGATGGGGTGCCGGGCTCGGCGTCGGGCATCACCCGAGCGTGGACCCCCCGCGCACTAACCGCTGTCGGGTCCCAGCGAGAGCACACCGGTGACAGGGGGACACTCAGCCGAGGTCGAGCCGGATGGCCCGCTCCGGCCCGGGGGGCTCGGCCCCGTCCTGTGCGGCGAACGCGTCGTGGAGCCGGTCGTACGTGTCCTCCAGCGCCTCGACGATGACCTTCGTGTCGGAGATGACGGGCATGAAGTTGGTGTCGCCGCTCCAGCGCGGGACGACGTGGGTGTGGAGGTGGTCCTCGATGGAGCCGCCCGCGGCGTCGCCGCCGAGGTTCTCGCCGGTGTTGACGCCGTCCGGGTGGAACGCTGTCTCCAGCGCGTCCAGCGTCCGGGCCTTCAGTCGGGCGTGGTCGAGCAGTTGCTCGTCCGAGAGCGTACCGTAATCGCCGCCGTGCTCGAACGGGATGACCATCGCGTGGCCCGGGTTGTACGGGTAGTTGTTCAGCAGGACGAACGCGTGGTCGGAGCGGGCGACGATGCGGGCCTCGCGGGCGTTCTCTCGCTCTGGGAGCCCACAGAACGGGCAGTCCATCTCGGGGTTCTGGTCGTCGGGGTCGCGCTCGACCCACTCGATGCGCCACGGGGCGAAGACCTGGTCCATGTCACCCGGTGGGCCAGGAGGGGTATCAGTCTCCCGGCGCGCGCTCCCCCGGCCACGGTCCATCCGGCCGACCGGGGACCGGTCGGGTCCGGGTGCTACCCGAGCGCCAGCGGAGCGGGGGGTCCGGCCACCCCGGGCGGCCGGGTGCGATAACGGCTCGACTGAACAGTCAGTTCGAAACTGGTACAAGAATCTGTTGGCCGTTCAACGGTTTGAACGGTCGGAACGGAGCCGGGGGCGACGGCCAGAACGGTTATCAGCCCCGAACTCCCCAGTCTGGGGATTGCTCCGCCACAGCGGCCGTGAACGGTCCGAACGGCCCCCAACGGTCGGGGGTTCTTACGATGCTATCGCTCCTCGAAACTGGTGATGTCAGTGAACACCCGCTCCGACGACGGGGACATGGTGGAGCAGTGTGCAACCTGTAGCCGCGAGACTGCCCATCAGGTCTCGGTGGAGATCCGAACGGAAAGTACGAAGGCCGAGAACGCGGAGTTCTCCCGCGAGCCCTACCGGGTCGCCACGTGTGTCGTCTGTGGCGACGAGGACGCGGTGCGGATGAACAACGCGTAGGCGTAGCGACCGCCGCGACGCGACTGCGACGCGGACCTCCTGTGGCTCTGAGCGCAGCACCGGACTTGTCCGACCCAGCGGCGGCTCCGTGGCTGGATACGTGCCCGGAGAGCTGATGACGCAGCGTTCGGTCGGCGGTCCCTACCGGGACCGGGTCGTGACCTCGCAGCCGTCCTCGGTGACGATGATGGTGTGCTCCTTCTGACTGACGAGATACCCCTCCTGCTCCTTCAGGACGGGATAGCCGTGGACGACACCGTTCTGCTCGAGGCGGCGCAGCGCCATCTCGGCGCGTGAGGTCTCGAGCCAGCGCGTGGCGAACGGGAGCGTCTTGAACTCGTCGACGATCTGCTCCAGGGCCTGTCGCGCCTGCCGGTTCCGGACGGAGGCCTCGCGCTCGAGTGCGTAGATCTCCTCCTCGCTCCCCTCCTTGACCTTCCCGCTCCCGTCGGTGGCGAACGGCTCGATGGCGACCACGTCGCCCGCCTCGAGCGTCGCCCCCTGCGAGACCGCCCGGTTCGGGATGTTGGGGCTGGTGTGCTGTTCCCAGTGGCCCAGGCCATGGCCCGTCAGATTGACGACGGGGTTGAAGCCGTACCCCTCGATGACGTCCTCGACCTCGGCACCGATGTCGCCGGTGGAGACGCCGGCCTCGACGACATCGAGTGCGGCCTCCAGCGCCTGCTCTGACGCCTCGGCGAGTTCGGCGTTCCCGGAGAGGTCGACAGTGACGGCGGTGTCGGCCAGCCAGCCGTCGACGTGGACCCCGATGTCGAGATTGACCATCTCCTCGCCGAACGTCGACTCGTCGTCGACCGAGGGGGTCGCGTGGGCGGCCTCCTCGTCGATGCTGATGTTGACCGGGAAGGCCGGCTCCCCACCGAGTTCTCGGATACGGTCCTCGGCCCACTCCGCGACCTCGAGATGGCTCGCACCGACCTCGACCTTCTGGGCTGCCTCGTCGCGCACCTCGGCGAGTATCTCCCCTGCCTCGCGGTGCTTCTCGTACTTCTCGTCGTCGAGCGTACTCATGGGTCCGGATTCGCCGGAACCCCTCAAAGGGATTGCGCTCGTGGGGACCGGCGATGCGTGGCCGGCGGGCGGTCCGGGCCACCGCCACGCAACGGGACGACCGCGTGGCAACCTGCCACGCCAGGGGGCGGGCGCCGAGTAGATATGTTACTCGTTGTCTCTATAGATAATCCACCATATTATCCGACTATATGCCAAAACTATATACTTCTCGTCGGCGTCGAGCTCCTATGGACGATGCCTCGACACCGGCGCCGGAGGCAGGAGACGGACCACCCGTGATGACAGGACCAGAGACACAGGACGCCCGCATCGTGTGTGGCGACCTCGACCCCGCGGTTGCCCCGTACCATCTCCGCCTCGACGACGAGGCCTACGACGACATCTACCTCATCGGTGACGTCCACGGCTGTCTCGCCGAGCTGGAAGCACTCCTCGCGGACATCGACCCAGGCCCACACGACCTGCTGCTGTTCGTCGGCGACCTCGTCCGGAAGGGTCCCGACAGCGACGGAGTGGTAGACTACGTCCGGCAGCTCCCGAACGCCTACAGCGTCCGGGGCAACAACGAGGACAAGCTCATACAGGGCCGGAAGACGCTGGATGCGCTGGACGACGCTGCCGTGGAGGGGTACCTCGCCTCGCTTCCGGTCGTCATCAGTTTCGGCGACGCGATGGTGGTCCACGGCGGCGTCGACCCCCGCCGCGACCTCGCCGACCACGACATGGAGGAGTTGCTCAACTTCCGGGCCGTCCCCCCGGAGAACGGCTACGACGGCCCGTTCTGGTGGGAGACGTACGACGGCCCGACCACCGTCTTCTTCGGGCACACGGTCCTCGAGGAGCCGGTCGTGACCCAGTACGCCGTCGGCCTCGACACCGGCTGCGTGTACGGCGGTCAGCTGACGGCCTACAACTACCGGACCAGCGACTTCCACAGCGTCGAGGCGTTCGACACCTACCAGCGTCGGCCGGACCGCAAGTTCCTGGACCCGGCCGACCCCGCCATCTCGGAGTGACCGACCCGAGTCACCGGACCGTGTCGCCCCAGCAGCCTGTCCACCCGACCCGAACCGTTTTGCGGCGGAGCGCGGTGCATCCACCATGAGCGAGCAGGAGCCCTCCGGGACCGGAGACGAGGACCCCGGTGGAACGACCGACCCGCCGGACCCGCCGGACGCGTCGGCTTCAGAGCGCGAAGCCGGGACAGCGGAGGCCGTCGACGACCGGACACCGGTTACGGCGGCGTACACGGACCGTGACGGCGGTGACTCGCCCTACGGCCTCGCACGGTACGGGGGTGCCGTGCCGGAGCCCCCCGAAGACGGCGACGTGGACCTCTCGGACCCGGCCTACTACCTCAACCGCGAGCTCTCGGAGCTGACCTTCCACGCGCGGGTGCTGAACGAGGCACTCGACGACCGCAACCCGCCGCTGGAGCGGGCGAAGTTCCTCACCATCATCACCCGCAACCTCGACGAGTTCTTCATGAAACGGGTCGGCGGGCTGAAGGAACAGCTCGACGCCGGCGTCGCCGAGACGTTCCCGGATGGGCGAACCCCACACGAGACGTGGCTCGACGCGCTCTCGACCGCACGCGACCTCTCGGAGACGGCCGCGCGGTGCTGGCGCGATGACCTCCGGGGAGCGCTGGCCGAGGCCGGCGTCCACGTCCACGACCACGACGCCCTCGACGCCGACGAGCAGGCCGCCCTGCGGTCGTACTTCGAGGCTGCCATCCTGCCGACGCTGACGCCGCTCACCTACGACGCCAGCAAGTCGTTCCCGTTCCTCTCGAACCTCTCGCTCTCGCTGGCCGTACGCACGCGCGCTGGCGACGGCGACCCGCGGTTCTCCCGGGTGAAGATTCCCGAGAACCGGCCCCGTCTGGTCGACCTCGACGACGTGCTGGCGACCCACGGTGAGGACACGGCCGACGCGGGGCCGACGGACGGGACGACCATCCACCAGTCGGCGCGGTTCGTCCCGCTGGAGCAGGTCGTCGCGGCGAACCTCGACCTGCTGTTCCCGAACGTGGAGGTCCTGGATGCGGCCCCGTTCCGGGTGACGCGCAACGCGGAGGTCCGGCGCAACGAGGACGTGGCCGAGGGGCTCATCGGAAGCATCGAGGGCATCCTCCAGGACCGCCGGTTCGCGACCGTCGTCCGGCTGGAGGTGGGCGCCCGGATGGACGAGGCGACGCGTCGGCTCCTGCTCGACCAGCTCGGCCTGGAGGAGCGCGAACTGTTCGAGCGCGAGGGACCGCTCGACCTGCGGGACCTGTCACGGCTCACGGACCTCGACCGACCGGACCTCGCATTGCCGGGCTGGCAGCCACAGCCCCACCCTCGTTTCGCTGACCGCGAGGGCCCGGAGCTGTTCGCCGCCATCCGGCAGGGCGACGTCCTCGCCCACCATCCGTACCACTCCTTCGAGGGGACCGTCCAGGCGTTCCTGGGGGCGGCGGCGCGCGACGAGGACGTGCTGGCCATCAAGTGTGCCATCTACCGCACTGCCCACGACTCGAAGGTCATCGAGGCGCTCATCGAGGCCGCGCGCAACGGCAAGCAGGTCGCGGTGATGGTCGAGTTGAAGGCCCGCTTCGACGAGGCGAACAACCTCCGCTGGGTCCGCCGGCTGGAGGAGGAGGGCGTCCACGTCGCCTACGGGACGATGGGGCCGAAGGCCCACGCGAAGTGCGCGCTCGTGGTCCGTGACGAGGGAACCGACGGCGAGAGCGGGACCGACGCGACCGGCGACGGCCCGGCCGCGAACCGGGGTGTCCGGCTCTACTCCCACGTCGGGACCGGGAACTACCACGCGGGGACGGCGAAGCTGTACGCCGACCTCGGGCTCCTCACGGCGGACCGCCGCGTCGGCAACGACCTCGTCCGGCTGTTCAACTTCTTCACGGGCCACTCCCGCGAGAACGACTACGAACGCCTGCTCGTCGCGCCGACGGGCCTCCGTGACCGTGTGACCGACCTCATCCGGGCCGAAGCCGAGGCGGCACGCGATGGCGAGGACGCCCGCATCGTCGCGAAGCTCAACGCCCTGGAGGACCCTGCTATCGTCCGCGAACTGTACGCGGCGTCGATGGCCGGGGTCGACATCGACCTCGTCATCCGGGGCATCTGCCGGCTCCGGCCCGGAATCGACGGCGTCAGCGAGACCGTCACCGTCCGCTCCGTTGTCGGGCGGTTCCTCGAACACGCGCGCATCTACCACTTCGCCAACGCCGATACCCCGTTCTACATCGGGAGCGCCGACTGGATGACGCGGAACCTCGACCGCCGGGTCGAGGCAGTCGCTCCCGTCGAGGAACCGGCCCACCGCCGCGAACTCGCGGCGGTTCTGGACCTGCAACTGGCCGAGAACCGACGTGCCTGGGAGATGGCCGCGGACGGAACCTACCGACAGCAGCGACCGGACGGCGCGACGGTGGACACGCACGCGACGCTGATGGAGCGTGCGACCGAGGGCACCGCCATCGGGGACGGGACGGGGTTCGAGACGGTGCCGCGGGACCTCCGGGACGCGCTCGACGACTGACCGCACGGCCCCGAGGAGTGTCCGGACGCAGTCACCCGTACGCCGCCGGTGGGGAACCACTATGCCGCCGCCGACCGGATGCCGGCTATGAGCGATTCCGACGCGGAGCGCGGACCGATGGCGGCGGCGGCGCGGACGGCCGTCCGACAGTGTCTCGAACTGCAGCCGGGCGAGTCGCTGGTCGTCGTCACCGACGAGAAGCGGGCGGTCATCGGCGAGGAGTGCTACCTCGCGGGCAGCGAGGTGACCGACGACGTGTCGCTGGTCACCTACCCCGTCGGAAGCCAGCACGGCGAGGAGCCGACCACGGGCGTGGCCACGGCGATGTCGGGCTGTGATGCCTTCCTCGCACCGACCTCGAAGAGTATCAGTCACACGAACGCGCGGACGGAGGCGTGCGATGCCGGCGCACGCGGGGCGACCCTCCCTGGCATCACCCGCGAGGTGTTCGAGACGGGGCTGGCTGCCGACTACGAGGCCATCGCCTCGGAGTGCGACCGGATGCTGGCGAAGGTGGCCGACGCCGACGAGGTCCGCGTGACGACGGACCTCGGGACGGACATCACGTTCCGTCCCGGGAGCCGCGAGTGGCTGGCCGACACGGGCGACATCGCCGAGGATGGTGCCTTCTCGAACCTCCCGGCGGGCGAGGTGTTCATCGCGCCCGAGACCGCCGACGGCCGGTTCGTCGTCGACGGGACGATGGACCCGCACGGCCTGCTCGAGGAGGGACAGACCCTCACCTTCGAGGTCGAGGACGGGCAGGTGACGGGCATCGACGACGAGGTGATGCGCGAGGAGTTCGAGCGCGCAGCCGAAACTGCCGGCGACGCGGCCTACAACCTCGCGGAGCTGGGCATCGGGACCAACACCGGCGTTACCGAACTCGTCGGGAGCGTCCTGCTCGACGAGAAGGCCGCCGGCACCGTCCACATCGCCATCGGCGACGACTCCGGAATCGGTGGCGAGACGGAGGCACCCATCCACCAGGACGGCATCATCCGCGACCCGACCGTCGAGGTGGACGGCGAGGTCATCGAGCTTCCAGACGGTGTCTGACCCGGTGGGTCGGGCTCACCACGGAGAACTATCAGTGCCCGCGTCGAAGCCGTGAGTATGACGGTCATGGTCGCGTACGATGGCTCCGACCTGTCCAGAGCCGCACTCCGTCGGGGGGTCGAACTGGGGGATGCACTCGACCAGCGGGTCGTCGCGGTCAGCGTCGTCCCCGACGATTCGCTGTACGCCAGGGAGCAGGGCTGGGTGGCGCGAGAGCCCGACTACGAGCCGAGCGAGTGGGCCGAGCAGTTCGCCACCGAGGCCGAGCAGCTCGCGCCGGACGTGGAGTTCCGGCTCGAGACGCTCGACGATGCACACCATCGTGATGTGGCAAAGCGCCTCCGTCGGACGGCGTACGACCTCGGTGCGAACGTGGTCGTCCTCGGGAGCGACAACGCCGGGCGCGTCGTCTCCCCGGTCAGCAGTGTCGGTGATACGGTCGTCTCGAGCGCGACCTACGACGTGTACATCGTCAGGAGTGTCGACTGACTACCCACCTGTGTCGGTCGTCGCAGCGAGTCGGTCCAGTGCCGCGACGACGGCCCGTGGGTCCGAGAGGTCGGCCGGGTCGAGCGTCCGGGGCGGCCGCCATCCCCGCCGCTCGATGCTGATGGCCGCGTCGGTGTGACGGACCCCCGTCACGTCGCCGGCGACGAGCAGGTAGCGGACCTGCGGGTTGCCGTACACCAGCGTCCGGTCACCGAGCCAGTACTGCGTCCGGTTGGCGCCCTGTGCGGCGAGCGCGATTCCGACACCGAGGGAACCGAGGAACGACCAGTCCCGGGTCCAGAGCATCACGCCGAGAACGACCGCCACGAACAGTCCCCCGGCAGTGTACCACGCGACCCGGCGTCGTTTCGCCGGGCGGGCCTGCCACGCGACCACCTCGGAACCGTCGAGGCGTGCCCTCGCCTCGGCATTTCTCGCCATCGCCCGTACCACCCAGCCCAGCGTCGCGACGGCCGCACCGCCGAGGAGCAGGGTTGCCGCCGCCCCTGCGCCTCGACCACTCACGACCACACCGACTCCGGTACTGGCGAGTACGAGGCCGCCCAGCGCCGGGAGCCACGACCGGCCGGCCGCGTAGAGCGGCCGGGGATGGAGCCACCGGGGAACTCCGACCCAGCCGAGCGCTGCCGCGGCGAGGACCGTCCCCCCGAGCCAGGTGCCCACGGCGCCGACGGCGACGAGGCCGGCAGTCGCCTCGTCAGCGACCAGCGCCGCCACCACGGTGGCAGCGGCACCAGTGGCGAGATAGAGCGCGAGGACCAGCCGGTAGGTGAGTCCGGCAGTATCGGTCGAGGGCACGGTCGGGGACGGGTAGCGTCGGCTGATAAGCCTTGTTGGCCGGCCGGTGTCCACGCGAGCGCCGCCGTGGACGGCAGGCGGCGACACGTGTGCTTTTGCCGGGTGCTGCCGTCGGACGACGTATGCAGACGGACACCGAACCCACCGCCGAAACCGACGGCGGGATTGAGCGAGGGCGACCGACGGTCGCGCTCGTGATGGCCGGCGGGACGGGAACCAGACTGTATCCGGCGAGTCGGCCGGGGCGCGAGAAGCAGTTCCTCGACTTCGGCACCAGCCGCTCGCTGCTCGCACGTACCGTCGAGCGCGCCGCCTTCGCCGACCGGACGTTCGTCCTCGCATCGCCGGCGACGGCCGAGCGAGCCCGCGAGGCGGTGGCCGACCTCGACAGCGAGGCGACTGTCCTCGTGGAACCGGCGGCGCGCGACACGGGCCCCGCGCTCGTCTACGCCGCCCACCGCGTTCGGGAGGCCGTCGGCGACTGCGTGCTGTGCTGTCTTCCCAGCGACCACCACGTCGGCGACGGGTTCGCCGCGACGATGGAGCGGGCGGCTGGCGTCGCCGTCGAGACGGGTGGGCTCGTCCTGCTCGGTATCGACCCCGACAGCGCCGCGACGGGCTACGGCTACCTGAAACCGGGCGAGGAACGGACGCACGACGGTGGCGGGGGAGATGGCGCCCACTACCACACCGTCGAGACGTTCTACGAGAAGCCCGATGCCGGCGCGGCCGCGCGCTACCGGCAGGCGGGCTATCTCTGGAACGCCGGCACGTTCGCGTGGACACCCGAGGCCTTGCTCGCTGCCGCGCGGGCCTCGCCACTCGCGCCGCTGGTCGAGGCGTGCGACGACGGTGTCCCCGAGGCCGGCTACGAGGGTATCGAGGACGTGAGCATCGACCACGCCGTGCTGGAGCGGCACGGCGGCGCCGGAGACGAGAGCGAGGAGACAGGGGGCGCTCACAGGGTGTTCGTCGTCCCCGCCGACTTCGACTGGGACGACCTCGGAACGTGGGACGCGCTGGACTCGTTGCTCGAACGGGACGCCGACGGGAACGTCGTCGCCGGGGAGGGCCGGTCGGTGGCCATCGACAGCGCGGGCTGCACGCTGGCGGCCGGACCGGAGGCACACGTCACGGTCGTCGATGTCGACGACCTCGTAGTCGCGACCTACGACGGTCGGACGCTCGTCGTGCCGGAACGGCGGGCCGACCGGGTACGGGCGGTCGTGGCCGCGCTCCGGGAGCGGGGGGAGTATCCCGAGTGAGAGCGCCCCGGCTGGCGGCGTCGGAAGCCACAATCAGAACGGCAGAGTGAGCGCCCCAGGGAACTGCCACAGCACGACCGTCCCGACCGCGGTGGCGACCAGAAGGGCGAGACCCCCCGAACGTACCACGGCATCTCCGAGGACCCCAGCAAGTAGCGCGGAATGCTGTGCATACCCGTTCTCCGAACGCCGAGGTGCCTGTCTCCGGCGGCGAAGTCACCGGCCGTAGCGGGCACCACTCCCGGGGCGCCGAACCGACCTGCCCGTGCAGGCCGCCGTGCCGGACCGTCTATCTCGACATACCGGTCGCATTAGAGATAAATTGAGGATATTTGATGTATATTACGGATACAATAGAATTGTATCCGCCCCTCTCAGATAATCTGCCGTTACAGGACCTCACCGAACGCGGCCTGGGGCCTGCGGCCGCTCGGCGCCGGCGCGTCCGACAGCCCTGCCCGGAACGCACCACCTAAATGCCACCACCTCGCACACTATCGCAATGAACGGCAACGAGTTCGGTCGGCTCTTCCGGTTCACGACGTTCGGCGAGAGCCACGGCGAGGCGATGGGCTGTACGGTGTCGGGGTGTCCGGCGGGCGTCCCCATCGACGAGGAGACGGTCCAGCGCGAGCTCGACCGGCGCAAGCCCGGGCAGTCGATGATAACGACATCGCGGGGCGAACCGGACGAGGTGTCCATCAAGTCCGGCGTGCAGGACGGCTACACCACGGGCACGCCCATCGGGATGGTCATCCAGAACAAGGACGCGCGCTCGGGCAAGTACGAGCCGTTCGTGACGGCGCCACGTCCCTCGCACGGCGACTACACCTACTCCGCGAAGTTCGGCACCCGGAACTGGGGCGGCGGCGGGCGCTCCTCGGCCCGGGAGACGGTGAACTGGGTGGCCGCGGGCGCGGTCGCGAAGGCCGTCCTCGCGGCAAGCGACCACGACGTGCAGATCAAGGCCCACGTCAACCAGATCGGCGACATCGAGGCGCCCGAGGTCAGCTTCGAGGAGATGCTCGAACACACCGAGGAGAACGAGGTCCGCTGTGCGGACCCGGAGACGGCCGAGGAGATGCGCGACGCCATCGACCGCTACCAGGAGGAGGGTGACTCCATCGGCGGCTCCATCTACTTCGAGGCCCGCGGCGTGCCTCGCGGCCTGGGTGCCCCGCGGTTCGACGCGTTCCCCGCGCGCCTCGGTCAGGCGATGATGGCGATTCCCGCGACCACGGCGTTCGAGTTCGGCCTCGGGCGCGAGGCCCGCTCGGTCCGGGGCATCGACCGCAACGAGGACTGGACCCGGATGGGTGAGGAGGATGCCCCCGACGCCGACACGGTCGTCGCGGAGGAGGGCGACCCCGTCCCCGTGGGCAACGACCACGGCGGCCTGCAGGGCGGTATCACGACGGGCGAGCCCATCTACGGCGAGGTGACCTGGCACGCCCCGACGAGTATCCCGAAGGAGCAGACCACCTACGACTGGGAGACCGAGGAGCACAAGCAGGTGCAGGTGGTCGGCCGCCACGACCCGTCGCTCCCGCCGCGCGCGGTGCCCGTCGTCGAGGCGATGCTCCACTGCACCGTGCTCGACTACATGCTGCTCGGCGGCCGCATCACCCCCGACCGCGTCGACAACAGCCCCGGCGAGTACGAGACCGACTACCACCCGTCGTCACCGCAGAACGACCCCGACGACGCCGACACCGCGGCGACGCCCGTCGACCGCGACGACGACTGAGGCGTTACTCCGTCGGTCCCTCGGTCGGGACCGGAATCCGGTGGCCGCCCCGTCGGCCGTCCTCCCGGTCGTCCTCACGTCCGACTCCTCGGCCGACCCGGGGTTGCTCTCGACGGTGACGCGGAAGTCGCCGTCGCCGAACCGGAAGCGCCGGCCGCCGGTCCGGAACTCGGTGTGTCGGAGCGCCGTGCACGACACATCGTCGTACGTCCGGAGCCGGACCTGTTCTACACCCCCGGCGTGCTACCCGTCGACGCCGCCTTCGGCGGACTCCCCGGATGCCCCGTGGGCCTGCCACTCCGAGCGCAACAGCCCGTAGATGTCGATATCGTGGTAGTTGCCCTCCCGGTAGTACGCCTCCCGCCGGCGGCCCTCGCGGGTGAAACCGACCTTCCCGACCACCCGGCGGCTGGGGTCGTTGTCGGCCCGGAGGCGGGCGAGGACGGAGTGGGCGTTCAGGTCCCGGAACGCGTACCCGACGAGCGTCCGGACGGCGTCGGTCGCGTACCCCTTGCCCTGCCCCGCGGGCAGGACGTAGTAGTCGACCTCCGCGACGCGTGCACGGTCGTCGGTGAGCGTCACGCCGGCCCATCCCACCGGCTCGCCCTCCGCCCGGATAGCACAGAGGGCACCACCGCGGTCGTCGGACCGCCGCTCCCGGATGCGCTCGCGAGCCTCGCCGCTCGTCAGGCCGGACTCGTACGCACCAGTCACGCGCATCGCGGGGTGATTGCGCGACGCCCGGTAGACGGCGACGTGGTCGTCATCGTCCGGGTCGAGCGGTTCCAGGTCGACCGTGTCGCCCGTGAGGAAGGGCATGGTCGCCGCTAGAGGGGCCAGGCCATAACTCTGGCCGGCGGGGTGTCGTAGGGGCCGTAGAGGTGGGTACTGGGGGCAGAGAGCATGGGGGATGTCAGAGCGTCAGGGCATCGGAGCGTCGGGGCGCCGTCGGAATCCCCGTTCCACGCGGACATCCACCGACAGATATGTTGCTCTCGGTAACCGTTGGGGATTATTTATCCGTGAGTGGGCGCTACCTATCCGTGAACGCGCAGGTATCGCCGTCGAGTTCCGAACACGCATGCTGGACCCCCATCCGCTGGACAGCCACCCGACGGAGGAGGCCGATACCCCCTCGGTCGTCCTGGTGGTCGATCCGAACGACCCGACCACGAGCCGGACCGTATCAGCGCTCGAGGAGGCCGACATCCCCACGGTGGAGACCGTCGACACCGCCCGTGCCGCCAGGGAGCACCTCGAACGCCAGCCGGTCGAGTGCATCGTCAGCGAGGCGACGCTCCCGGACGGGACCGGGCTCGGCCTCTACGAGTCGCTCCAGGAGGACCGGCCAGACCTCCCCTTCGTCGTCCACACGGCCGACGGGAGCGAGGCCGTGGCCAGCGATGCACTCTCTGCGGGCGTGACCGAGTACATCTCCAAGGAGCGCGACGGGTCGCTCCAGCAGCTCGTGGACACGGTCGAGAGGGTCCTGCAGCGACGCAACGCGACGCAGGCACTCACCACCGCCGAGGCCGACGAGTTCCGGGCCCTCGTCGACGGCATAAGGGACCACGCGATATTCCTGCTCGACCCGGAAGGGTACGTGACATCCTGGAACCGGGGAGCCCACAACCTGAACGGCTACCGCCGGGAGGAGATCCTCGGCGCCCACGTCTCCACGTTCTACCCCGAGGCGGCCACCGAGCGCAACAGACCCACGAACCTGCTCGCGGAGGCCCGGACCCACGGGCGCGTCACGGACGAGGGCTGGCAGGTCAGGAAGGACGGGTCGCAGTTCTGGGCGAGCGTCGTCATCAGGGCACTCCGTGACGACGACGGGGCGGTTCGGGGCTTCGCGAAGTTCACCCGTGACCTCACCGAACAGCGCGAGCGCGAGCGACAGCTCCGCGAACAACACCACCTGACCGAGCGCATCCTCGACGCGGTGCCCGTCGCCGTGGCGGTTCACTCACCCGAGGGGGACCGCCTCCGGGCGAACGACCGTGCGACGGAGCTCCTCGACACGCTCGGTATCGACGGCCGCGACGATACCGGAGGCGCGACGGCCGCCATCCGCGACGCGGCTGGGGAGCCGCTCGACCCCGGGGAGTTCCCGACGGAGCGTGTCATCGCCACGGGCGAACCGGTCATGGACCGTGAACTCGCCGTCGAGCGTCCCGATGGTTCCCGGGAGTGGCTCTCGGTCAGCTCGGTACCGATGGCCGACCGGCGGGACCAGGTGGAGCGGATCATCACAGCTGGACGCGATATCACGACGCTCAAACGGCGCGAACGGGAGCTCGAGGAGACCCGGGTGGAACTCGAGGAGACCATCGCGCAACTCGAGGCGGCGAACCAGGAGCTCGAACGGACCGGGAACCGGTTCGAGGCACTGACGAAGAACTCCTCGGTGGCCGTCATCACCATCGACGCCGACAGCACGGTCCGCTTCGCGAACGACACCGTCGAGGAGATCTTCGGTTACGAGCCGGAGACGCTGGTCGGGACCTCGCTGACGCGAATCATCCCCGACCGGCTCGCCCCGGACCACCTCCAGGCACTCGACCGGTACCAGACGGACGGAACTCGGCACCTCGACTGGGACTGGATCGAGGTCCCCGGTGAACACCGTGATGGCCACGAGGTGCAGCTTGGCCTCTCCTTCGGCGAGACCAGGGTCGACGGAGACCACCTCTTCACGGCGGTCATCCGCGACATCACCGAGCAGAAGGAACGACAGCAGGAACTCGAGGAGCGTCGTGAAGAGCTGAGTGAACTCGTCGAGGAACTCGAGCGGTCGAACGCGGAGCTCGAACAGTTCGCCTACGCCGTCTCCCACGACATGAAGGAGCCCCTGCGGATGATATCGAGCTACCTGAACCTGCTCGAGCGGCGATACGGCGGGGAACTGGACGAGGATGCCGACGAGTTCATCCAGTTCGCCGTCGACGGCGCCGACCGGATGCAGCGGATGATCGACGAGATCCTCGAGTTCTCGCGGGTCGACCTCGACGAGTCGGCCCACGAGCCGGTCGACTGCACCGCGGTGCTGGCGGAGGTACGGGAGATGCTCGCCATCGAGGAAGCGGACGCCGAGGTGACCGTCGAGGCGCTCCCGACGGTCCGGGCGAACCGGACGCAACTGACCAAACTGTTCCAGAACCTCCTGAGCAACGCTGTCGCACACAGCGAGGGGCACGTCACGGTGGACATCGGGGTGGAACAGGCAGGCGGGAGGTGGCGCTTCGCAGTGGCCGACACCGGACCGGGAATCCCGCAACAGCGACAGGAACACATCTTCGACCTGTTCACGTCGGTCGGCGCCAGTGGCGGGTCAGGTGTCGGCCTCGCGCTCTGCCGGAAGATCGTCCAGCACCACGGCGGCGAGATAACCGTCGACTCCACCCTGGGCGAGGGTACCACGTTCACCTTCACGCTCCCGGACGCCGGGGAACACGACACCGCTCCGGACAGTGGCTACCGGGAGCACGGCGACACGCCGACCGACGGTACGTGACCAGAACCGGTGTCTAGTACTCCCGTTCGACCAGATAATCGGCGATGACGGCCAGCAGGGCCTTCGGCTCGCCCTCGGGGAGGGGTGCGAGGTTCGCCTTCCCGGAGGCGACGAGGTCCTGTGCGGTCTCGCGGGCGTACTGGATGGAGCCGGCGGCCTCCAGCGTCGCGACGGCCTCGTCGACCTGGGCCTCGGTCACCTCGTCCTCGTCGTCCGGGAGGAGGTTCTCCACGTCGACACCCTGCTCGCGTGCGTGGAGGGTGACGAGTGTGCGCTTGCCCTCGACGAGGTCCGAGCCGCGCTGCTTGCCCAGCTGCTCGGATGGCGTGGTCAGGTCGAGCAGGTCGTCCTGGATCTGGAACGCGCGGCCGACGTCGAGTCCGTAGCCAGCAAGCGACTCGACCGTCTCCTCATCGGCTCCGAGCAGGACCGCCGGAATCGCGGCCGCTGCGGCGTACAGCACGGCGGTCTTCAGCTCGACCATCTCCAGGTACTCGTCCGTGTCCACGTCCTCGCGGCCCTCGAACTCCACGTCGAACGCCTGCCCCTCGCAGATCTCCGTGCAGGTCGTGGCGAGCCGGTCGAGCGCCTCCACGGAGCGCTCGGGTGGCGCGCCGGTCCGGAGCATGTACTCGAACGCCTTCGAGTAGAGCGTGTCGCCGGCGAGGATAGCCGTCTCGAGGTCGAACTCCCGGTGAACGGCGGGCACCCCGCGCCGGAGGTCGTCGTCGTCCATGATATCGTCGTGGATGAGCGTGAACGACTGGATGACCTCGATGGAGACGGCGGCGCTCATCACGTCCACGGGCTCGCCCCCCACGTCCGGGAAGGCCTCGTAGTCCTCGGCCATCGGCTCGGTACCGGTGACGGCCTCGGCGACGAGAAGCAGCATCGTGGGTCGGAGCCGCTTCCCGCCGGCGTCGAGGAGATAGCGCGACGCCTCGTAGAGCCGTTCGGGCTCCGTCACGGGGAGTCGCTCGACGATGGCGTCGTTGACCAGCTCGCGGCGGTCGCGGATGGCCCGGTCCACATCCACGTCGCCGCCGCCTGCGTCCGGGTCGGTCATGGTGGTCGCTCAGCGCCGACACCCAAAAGCCCCGCGGGTCACGACGCTATCGTGGCGCCGTGACCGAACCGGCGGCGGCCGCAGGGCTGGAACGGGCCACGGGAGCGCGGGAAACCGGGCTGGGCAAGGGGTTACAGTGGGCCGGGAGCGAACGCGTACACGACGACGAAGAACACGAGCAGACCGAGCCCCGCGAGCAGCGGGGCGAACGGGACGGCAGCGCCGGCAGCCGCGCCGGCGACGAGGGTCCCGACGTACGCCAGTGTGGCGACGAAGACCGCACCGAGGGCGAGTTTGATGGCTGGCCCGATGGCGCCCGGGCGCGCCGGCCCGGTCGCGCCGCGGCGTGAGCGGGGGGGTGTGCTCATGCATACCACAACGAACCTCAGGCATAAAAAGTACGGGGCGATTAACGGGTCCAGAACGACGGCTAGACGCACAGCTAGGTGGTAGAGCGTCGGACCACGGGGGTCCGAAGAACGGTCGCGTGGCGCGGAGGGAGTCCCGGGCCGCGTTACACAGATTTGAGGAGAAAGCCCACGACTTCAGTCGTGGGGTGAATCCGACCACACACGACACCATCTCCCCTCGATAGCCGACCGAGGGTTGATGAAAGTACAACACCTAATGTAGATGGGCGTTTATCTAACGGTATGCCACGGGGGTATAGTCGAGAGCGAACGTCGGTTCACAACCTCCACTACCACTTCGTGTGGTGCCCGAAATACCGCAAGCCGGTGCTGACCGACGAGGTTGCCGACCGCCTCGAACAACTCATCCGGGAGAAGGCCGACGAGCTCGACCTCGACATCCTCCGACTGGCAATCCAGCCCGACCACGTACACCTGTTCATCACGGGCAGTCCGAAACTCGCCCCGAACAAGATCATCCAGCAGGTCAAGGGTTACACCTCGCGAAACCTCCGTGAGGAGTTCGATTTCGGCCTCCCCTCGCTGTGGACGCGCTCGTACTTCGTCTCCAGCGCGGGCGAGGTGTCGAGTCAGACCATCGAGGAGTACATCGAATCACAGACCGGGCGATAACGATGCGTCGAGAAGTCACTACCACGGTCCGGGTCAAACTCCACTCGCTCACCGAGCGGAAAGCCCGACTCATCGAACGCGAGTACGGGGCGTTCCAGGACGCCGTTCACGGTGACGACGACGCGAACCTCTACTCCGCCACCAAGCAACAGGCGGGGAACGTCCGGTCGAACAAGAACGCACGAGCGGACACCGAACAGCCCGTCATCCTCCGCAACGACTGCATCACCATCGAACACGACGAGGACACCGTTCTCTCGTCGTGGTGGTTCAAACTCCCCGTCTACAACCCCGAGAAAGAACGCGGGGATAGCATCTGGGTTCCTGTCAGCGTCCCCGAGAAGGACACGCACCTGTTCACCGACGAGTCCATATGTGACTCGGAACTCGTCCGTCGAGACGGCGAGTGGTACGTCCACCTCGTCTGCAAACGGTCTGTGGCCGTCGCAGACGAGTACGACGACGTTCTCGCCGTCGATATGGGTGCAAAGTGGATCGCCGTCAGCACGTTCCTCTCCGACCGTGACACGCAGTTCCACGGCGCAGAAGTCCGTCGCGTCCGTGAGCACTACAAGCAACTCCGCAAGTCCATCGGGAAGGCGAAGATGCGTTCTGGAGCGCAGGTCATCGAACGCCTCGGGGACAAGGAATCCAGAACGGTCGAACACGAACTGCACCAAGTGGCGAACGAACTCGTCGCTCGCGCTCGGGAACGCAACGCCATCATCGTGTTCGGTGATATGACCGGGTTGCGCTTCGACAACGACAAGGGACGGTACGTGAACGACAAGACCCACAAGATGCCGTATGCGAAGATGACGAACATCCTCACGTACAAAGCCCACCTCGACGGGCGAGAGTGCGTTCCGGTGCCAGAGTACGACACGTCCGTGACGTGCTGGCGGTGTGGGTCGCAGAACACGAGTCGTGAGGTGCAGGGTCGGGTCGAGTGTCAGGACTGTGGAGTGGACGACAACGCGGACAAGAATGGAGCGTCAAACATCGGCCAACGAGCCGTGGGTAAGGACATACAGAGCCCGCTATCCTCGGCGGGGGCTGTTGTGGCTCAGCCCGAAACGCAGGTCGTACTCGAAGGAACTAACGGTGAGATGGAACCTGCGAACTCCCCAAGCGACGTGGGCCTAACCCTCAGTGAGGGAAGCCCACGACGTTAGTCGTGGGAGAAGTCACTCGGTCAGCTGGATGGTGTTGCCGTTGGACGTGACGTGGAGGTCACGACCCAGCTTGTAGCCCTCGGACTTGCACAGGTCCGCGTACGGCGCGAAGCCCTTCATGTTCTGGTGGGCCGGGATGACGTTCTGGGGCTGGAGCGCGTCCAGCATCGCGTAGTGGCCCTCCTGGTTCAGGTGCCCAGAGACGTGGATATCGTCGTAGATGCGGGCGCCCTGCATCCGGAGAAGCTGCTCGGACTGGTAGCGCTGGCCCTCGTTGGTCGGCTCCGGGATGACCCGGGCCGAGAAGATGACCTTGTCGCCCTGGTCCAGTTCGTAGGGCGTCTCGCCGCGGCCCATCCGGGTGAGCATCGCGCGGGGCTCGCCCTGGTGACCCGTGACGACGGGGAGGTACTTCTCCTTCCCCTCGTTCATGATCCGCTTGAACGTGCGGTCCACGGACTTGCGGTGGCCGTACATCCCGACGTCGTCGAGGAAGTCGACGAAGCCGAGACGCTCGGCGGTGCCGGAGTACTTCTCCATCGACCGGCCCAGCAGGACCGGCTGGCGCCCGATGTCGCGGGCGAACTCGACGAGGCTCTTGACACGCGCGACGTGCGAGGAGAACGTGGTGGCGACGATGCCGCCGTCGTAGTCCTCGATGGAGGTCATCACGTCCTTCAGGTGGCGCCGGGCGACGGACTCGGAGGGCGTGCGGCCCTTCTTGCCCGCGTTGGTGCAGTCCTCGATGTACGCGAGGACGCCCTCGCCCTCGCGGCCGATCTCGCGGAACCGCTCCATGTCGATGGGGTCGCCGATGACCGGCGTGTGGTCCATCCGCTTGTCCAGCCCGTAGACCACGGCGCCCTCGGGCGTGTGGACGACGGGGTTGATGGCGTCGATGATGGAGTGGGTCACGTTGACGAACTCCAGGTCGACGTTGCCCGAATCGCCGATGGACATCGTCTCCCCGGCGTCCATCTTGATGAGGTCGTTCTTGACGCCGAACTTCTCCTCGCTCTGTATCTGCTGTTTGACCAGCTCGATGGTGAACGGCGTCGCCACGATGGGCGCGTCGTACCGGTGGGCGAGCTTGGAGATAGCGCCGATGTGGTCGAGGTGGCCGTGCGTGGGCACGATGGCCTGCACGTCGCCCTCGATGTCGCTCATGACCCGGTCGTCCGGGATAGCCCCCATATCGATGAGGTCCAGGCTGTGCATCCGCTCGGTCTCGACGTTGTCGTGGATGAGAACCTTCGACAGGTTCAGCCCCATGTCGAAGACGACGACGTCGTCGCCGGCCCGCACGGCAGTCATCTGCCGGCCGACCTCCTCGTAGCCGCCGATTGTCGCGATTTCGATTTCCATTGTTCTATGCCGAGTGGCCGCCCCGGACGACGGGGGGACCGGCGAGAGCGCTTGGCTGCGCGGCCGACGACGGGCGGACGTCCCGCGACCGCAGGGCCCGAACGCGGACCCGGAGGCCGGTCCAGCGGCTCCAAGCGGAGCCGTGGCCGGGGCGTGCCGACCGTCGGCGGGTCGTCGGGCGGGCCCCGGTCGGCCCCGGCTGGAGCCATCCCGGACCGTCCCGACGACGCTGCCGGTCGCCCCCCGTACGCGTTCCCGGGGCGACCGATGCTCGGTTGCCTGCAACTCTGCAGCGCAGGCGTATAAGTTCGGGGGTTCGACTGGTGAAGCAACGAACCGGTGACGCAACGAACCAGGGTCGGACGGCCGCTCCTCGCTCGTGCCGACACGCTTAGGCGATTCGCCGCCCCCCTCCGAGGTATGTCAGCCGACCTCGCCGAGAAGACCGACCGCTACGAGCGACTGCTGGCCGAGGCCCTCGACGCCGCCGAGGCCGTCCCGCCGGCCGGGACGCCGCTCGCCGACGCCGCCGCGGAGTACGAGGAGATGGCCCGCTCGTATCTCGAGGACGGGCGCCACTTCCGTGAGGGCGACGACCCCGTGAACGCGCTGGCGGCGTTCTCCTACGGCCACGCGTGGCTCGACGCGGGCGCCCGCATCGGGCTGTTCGACGTGCCCGACGAGGGGCACCTGTTCACGGTCTGACTCCCGGACCACCGGGTAGCGTGAGGGCGGGCCCGACCGTCGCGTGGGTCGGCAACCGGGTACGAAATTGGGTAAGAGTGTGGGGCGAGGGGGGCTGAAAGTCGGAATATCGCTTTACAGTGGCTCCGTGACGTACAGGTGTATGCATCGACGGATATCCGTGCTGCTGATCGCCGCTGCACTCGTCCTCTCCGGGATGACGATGGGTGTCGGGGCAGTCGGCGCGACATCGACCGACGCGGGGTCGGACGACACATCGGCGGTATCGACAGCGGCGACCGATTCGGCGGCGCTCTCGCACGTCGCGAGCGCGACGCTCGACAACCAGACCAGTGGCGGCACCACCGTCACGGTCCAGCAGGTCTACGTTCCCGACGGCGGGTTCGTGACCATCCACGACGCCTCGGTCAACGAGGGCGGCGCGAAGGTCCTCTCCAGCGTCCGCGGGAGTTCGAAGTACCTCTCGCCGGGCAACCACACGAACGTCACCGTTCGGCTGGACGACCCCATCGAGAACACCACCACGCTCGTCGCGATGCCCCACAAGGACACCGACGGCGACCGTGTCTACGAGTTCGTCTCGGGGAACGCCGAGGTCGACGGCCCGTACACGGCCGACGGTGAGATCGTCGTCGACGTGGGGACGGTCACCGCCTCCGCGACGGTCTCGATCTCCGACCAGCCGACCGACGGCGCACACGTGTTCGTCGACCGGACCGAGATGGCCAACGGCGGCTTCCTCGCCATCCACGACTCGTCGCTCCAGGATGGGGCGACCTTCGAGAGCGTCCGCGGCGTGAGCCCGAAGCTGGGCGCCGGCGTCCACGAGGACGTCCGCGTCACGCTCGACGAGCCGCTGGAGAACGACGACACGGTCATCCCGATGCCGCACCGTGACACGGACGACGACGGGTCGTACGACTTCGTCACGAGCAACGGCGAGGACGACGGTCCCTACACGGACACGGACGGGAACATCGTCCTCGACTCCGGGCAGGCCGAACTGACCGACACCGCGAACGTCACGATGGCCGACGAGGTCAGTGGCGGGAACCTCGTGACGGTCGATGCGGTCTTCCTCCCCGAGGGCGGCTTCGTCACCGCGCACGACGCGAACGTCTCGGACGACGCGTTCGGTAGCGTCCGGGGTACCTCGCACTACCTGGGTCCGGGCTACCACGAGAACGTCCACATCGTGCTGGACGAGCCGTTCACGGACGACAACGCGACCGTCGTCCCGATGGCCCACAAGGACACGAACGACAACGAGCGCTACGACTTCCTCCGTAGCGACGGGAACAACGACGGCCCGTACACGGACGACAACGGCGCGGTCATCGACCAGGCGACGCTGGACATCGCGGCCAACTTCCACGCGCCGGACCAGCCCTCCGACGGCACGACGGTCGTCGTCGAGCACGTCGACCTCTCCGAGGACGGCTACGTCACCATCCACGACGCCTCGCTCAACGCGGGCGCCGTGACCGGCAGCGTCCGGGGCTCCTCGGAGTTCCTCGAGGCCGGCTACTACGACAACGTCACCATCACGCTCGACGACCCGCTCCGCCAGTCCACCACGGTCATCCCGATGGCCCACCGCGAGACCGACGGTGACGAGTCGTACGACTTCGTCACCAGCGGCGGGAACGACGACGGCCCCGTGACGACCAACGAGGGCAACCTCGTCATCGACACGGCGAAGGCGACCGTCAACGCGCAGGTCACCTTCGAGACACAGACCACCTCGAACGCGAACGTCACGGTGCAGTCCGCGACGCTCCACGACGGCGGCTTCGTCACCATCCACGACGCGAGCCTCCTCGAGGGCGCAGTCTTCGACAGCGTCCGGGGTACCTCCGAGTACCTCGGGCCCGGCACGCACGAGAACGTGAGCGTCTCCCTCGACAGTCTCGAGGAGTCGACCACGCTCATCGCGATGCCGCACTACGACACGAACGACAACCAGCAGTACGACTTCGTCACCAGTGAGGGCGCCGCCGACGGCCCCTACGTGGCGAAGGATATCGTCGTGGCGCCCGCCATGGTCAACGTCTCCGACATGGGGATGGACGGCGGCACCGCGACGGTCACGCTGAACAACCAGACCGCGAACGGGCAGGCCGACTCCGTGAACGTGGCGAGCGCGACCCTCTCGCAGGGTGGCTTCGTGACGATCCACGACGGGGCCCTGCTCGACGGCGCCGCGCTCGAGTCCGTGCGGGGGACCTCCAGCTACCTGGAGGCCGGCTCGCACGAGAACATCAGCGTCACCCTGGACGAGCCGTACTCGGAGTCGGGCAGCATCATCGCGATGCCGCACACGGACACCGACGACGACGAGACGTACGACTTCGTCACGTCCGAGGGTGAGGCCGACGGCCCCTACACGACGAGTGGCGGGGACATCGTCCTCGACCCGGCCAGCCTGACGGTGCGCTCGGCCTCGGTCACCTTCGAGGCCCAGGAGACAGCGGGCGACTCGCTGACTGTCGCCTCCGTCTCGATGTCGCAGGGCGGCTTCGTGACAATCCACGACGCGAGTCTCCTCGAGGGCGCCACCTTCGACAGCGTCCGGGGCAGCTCGGACTACCTCGAGGCCGGCACGAGCGAGGATGTCGAGGTCTCGCTGGACGACCCCGTCGAGGAGTCGGGGACGTTCGTCGCGATGCCGCACCGCGACACCAACGGCAACGAGGCGTACGACTTCGTCTCCAGTGAGGGCGGCGCCGACGCGCCCTACGTGACTGCCGGGGGCGACATCGTCCTCGCGGACGCGCAGGTCACGCTGGCCGACGGCGCGACGGCGACCGACACTGGGATGGGTAGCGACGGCGGGAGCGACTCCACGCCCGACTCCACCGAGTCCGGTGGTCAGCCCGGCTTCGGCGCGGTCGTCGCAGTCCTCGCACTGCTGGGCGCGGCACTGCTCGCCCGACGCGACTGAGCTACCGGTTCCCTCCGGTAGATTCAAGTACCGATTTCCGACATTGTTTTATACTACTACTGCTCGGAGCGGATGTACCGTCTAGAGAGGGAATGGACGAATTCGGGCGTTACGAGCCGCCACAATCGTGTTAACGACCCACACGACAGCGAAAGTTTTAAGTAGTTTTCGACCTTACTGTGGGTAAGGAGTCGTCCCGCCGGTATTCTTTGGCTTTCCCGGCCCGGCAGGGGCGTCTCTCGCACCCATCATGAGCGACACCACGACACTCCGAACACAGGAGCACACCAGCGAGGCCGAGCGCACGCAGGAGACCGAGGAGGCGACCACGTGCCCCGAGTGCAGCGGCCGGCTCGAGACAGACACGGAGCACGGGGAGGTCGTCTGCAGCGACTGCGGCCTCGTCGTCGAGGAGGACAGCATCGACCGCGGGCCGGAGTGGCGCGCGTTCGACTCCGCAGAGCGCGACAACAAGAGCCGCGTCGGTGCCCCGACGACGAAGATGATGCACGACAAGGGGCTCTCGACCAACATCGGCTGGCAGGACAAGGACGCCTACGGCAACAGCCTGTCCTCGCGCCAGCGCCAGAAGATGCAGCGCCTCCGCACCTGGAACGAGCGCTTCCGCACCCGCGACTCCAAGGAGCGCAACCTCAAGCAGGCCCTCGGCGAGATCGACCGGATGTCCAGTGCGCTGGGTCTCCCCGAGAACGTCCGCGAGACCGCCTCGGTCATCTACCGCCGCGCGCTCGACGAGAACCTGCTCCCCGGCCGCTCCATCGAGGGCGTCGCCACCGCGTCCGTCTACGCGGCGGCGCGACAGGCCGGCGTCCCGCGCTCGCTCGACGAGATCAGCGTGGTCTCGCGAGTCGACCGCATGGAGCTCACTCGCACCTACCGGTACATCGTCCGGGAGCTGAACCTGGAGATCGCCCCGGCGGACCCGGAGAGCTACATCCCCCGGTTCGCCAGCGACCTCGACCTCAGCGACGAGGTCGAGCGCCGCGCCCGCGACCTCGTCGAGGACGGCCGCGAGGCCGGCCTCCTCTCGGGCAAGTCGCCCGTCGGCCTCGCCGCCGCCGCGGTGTACGCCGCGGCCCTGCTCTGCAACGAGAAGGTCACGCAGAGCGAGGTCAGCGAGGTCGCCAGCATCTCCGAGGTCACCATCCGGAACCGGTACAAGGAGCTGCTCGAGGCCGCCGAGGTCATCACGGCCTGATTCCCTGATGGGTGCGGGCCGCGGGCGAACACCCGCGGCAACGATTTCTGTTCAGTAGTTGTCGAGACCGACCAGTGACAGCGAACCGTACCGGTGACAACGTTTTTGCGTCCCCTGCTCGTTCGGCGACGGTATGGAAGAGACGTACGCACGATTGCTCTGTCCGGAATGTGGCAAGAACTGGGAGTCCGCCCCCTCCGACCTCCCCGAGGTCTCGAACACGTTCCACTGTCCGGCCTGTCACGCGACACGACGTCTCTCCGAGTTCGCCCGAACCGAACACGACCTGAAGACGATGAAGCAGTTCTGAACCAGGGCAGAACGAAGCGACTTGATACGCCAACAGACCCAGAATTTATCCCTATTATTCCAGATATAATCGTCAAGCGAACAGCACATCCAGCGTAACGCCCAGATAGTCAGCTTCCGGTCGAGGACCGGGCGCCGCAGGCGTCACACTGGAGCAGTTCGGCGCCCCCCTCGCGGACGATGTTGGTGTCAGGGAGACCACACTCCGGACAGCGGACGTACGCCTCGGCGTACTCCTCGATGGCGTCCTGAACGCGGGCCTGCCGGAAGTCGCCGGTGAGCCGGAGTCGCCCCCGCTCGTCGATGGAGGCGCTGGTCCCCAGCTCGTTCTGGACGAACTTCATGACGTGGTCCGCCTCGCGGCCGAGCTGGTCGATCGTCGCCTGGAAGTTCTCGAACACCGTGACGTTCCCCTCCTGGCGGACCTCGACCTCGGGCACCTGGAACCGGTCCCCGCTCCCCTCGATGTCGGGCGTCTCATCCAGCGCACGGTCGAGATGATCATCGTAGCTCATACCACGAGCTACTTGCCGGGTGGTCAAAGGTTTCACGTTGGCCGTCGTCGCGGTGCGCACCGGCACGCCCCGCCCGCCGATATCCCGGAGGGGAGCCGACCACCGGCAGTAGTTGCCCCCAAGCACGTGGGTAGTTGTCACGACGATTCGGCCGTTGTCGGGGAGTAGCGACCCCGAAACGACACACCATGTTAACGTCACTCAGGATAATACTATAACCATCCAGTGGTAAAGCGCGGGTGAGCATGAAGAAGCAGGAACTCATCCATCTCCACGGCCTGCTTGCAGAGGTACGCAACCACTACGAACAGCGCACAGGTGACGATGTCGCAGCCACCGACTACGAGAATCTCGGTGTGCGCCCGACATCCATCCACAAGTCGAAGACCGACCACAAGGCCGCCGTCTTCGCTCTTGCCGATGGTATCACCGAGGAAATGACCGAGGAGGTCGCGGAACCGGTCTCCGCCGCCGCCGACTGAACGCGACCGCGCGTTATCTGATCCATCACATCTATCAGCGGCAGCGCTGCCCGGTGCGCGCGCGAGTTCCGCCACAGCCTCACTCCTCGACTCCCGGGGCTCACTCCTCGACCAGTTCCTCGAACTCCGGGAGGATATCGTCGTCATCGTCGTCGTCCAGCCCGACATCGAGGTCCAGCTCGTCCTCGATAGCCGAGCCGTCGTCTCCTGTGTCAGCAGCGCTCTCTTCGCTCGTCCCACCATCCTGGGCATCGTCCTCGTCCGACTCGATGGTCTCGACCTCCAGCACCTCCAGCGGGATGTTCTCCAGTCGCTGCCCGATCTCCTTGCGGGCGATGCGGGCGGCGTGTTCGTCCCGTTCGACGTTGAACACCGTCATCTCCAGTTCCAGCGCCACCAGCCCCTCGTCGGCAGCGATGAACGCGGGTTCGAGGTGGTCGCCGCAGTGTGGGCACGACCGGTCACCCATGTCGATCTCGACGTAGTTGAGGTCCGGGTTGAGCATCTCTCCCGTCTTCGAGATGGCGATGCGCACCGCCTCGTCGGCGCTCCCCACGTCGTAGACGGGTACCGCCGCCTCCACGACAACGCGACAATCCATACCCAGTCAATGATTCGCACGCTGGCATCAAGAAGTTTGCCCGGGCCGGAAACGCAAGCCGGATGCCGGTCCCGGACCGAGCCGAGGTATGCACGCTGGCCGCGTTCCCGTCACCGAGTTCGTCGGGGGGTTCGACCTCCAGTCGACGCTCGAGAGCGGGCAGACCTACGTCTGGGACCGCCCCGACGGCGGGATGTTCGACGACGCGGTCGCCTGGGGCGGGAACGCCTGGTACCACACCGTCCTGCCGGCGACCGAGACGGAGACGAGCGAACCCGAGGTGCTCCGGTGCCGGCTCGGTGAGAAGACACTCGAGTGGGAGGCCTCGACCCCACACGCGCCCGAGCATCTGACGCGGCTCCTCCGGCTGGACGACGACCTCGACGCCATCGTCGAGGCCACGCCGGAACTCCCGCTGCTCCGGCGGGCCTACGAGCGGTACGGCGGGATGCGGCTGGTCGAGGACCCGTCGTTCGCGTGCCTGGTATCGTTCATCTGCTCGGCACAGATGCGGGTCTCGCGCATCCACGGGATGCAGGGCCGCCTCGCGAGGGCGTACGGGGACACCGTCGAATTCGATGGCGACACCTACCACGTCTTCCCGACACCGGAGCAGCTCGCGGCCGCCACGGAGGCCGACCTCCGGGACCTGTCGCTGGGCTACCGCGCGCCGTACGTCCAGCGGACGGCCGAGATGGTCGCCGAGGGACAGGCCCATCCCGACGACGCCCGAGAGATGGAGTACGAGGACGCCCGCGACTACCTCACCCAGTTCGTCGGCGTCGGGGACAAGGTCGCGGACTGTGTCCTCCTCTTCTCGCTTGATTTCCTCGAGGCCGTCCCGCTGGACACGTGGATCCGCACGGCCATCGAGGAGTACTACCCCGAGTGTGGGAAGGGCAACTACGCCGATACTTCACGGGCCATCCGGGAGCGCTTCGGTGGCGAGTACGCCGGCTACGCGCAGACGTACGTGTTCCAGTTCCTGCGGACCGGCGGCGAGTAGCCGGTCGGGCGGCCTGAACTTCAAATACCAGTCCGCACCAGTCGACCCGTGACCTGACCAGCGAAGGCACGGTGACACGAGCGGTGCGGCGCCGACACCGTGTTCGCGGCAACGGAGGCGTCGCCTGTCAGCCATCCCGGTACAACTGTCAGCCGTTCGCCTCCAGCCAGCGGCGCGCCTGCTCGGCGACCCCTCCTCGAAACCGCCCCCAGTCGAGGTCGATCGCGCCCGTGTCGGTGACACCCCGGAACAGCGCTCCGTGGTTCCCTCGGGTGACACGGTCGAGGACGGCCTCGAACAGCGGGTCGAACGCGACCGGCTCGTCCCCGTCGCGGAGCGCTGCTGCCCGTGTCGCCATCAGGTCGTCCGTGACGAACCGGTCGGCAAGGACCGACGCATCGCCGGTATCGACGTGGACCGTCGGCGGCTCGTCCGGCAGGTCTGGGTCCACCGACCGCGCTCGATGACCGCGTTTGTCGACGAATGTCACGCCCGCCGCGGGCCCGTCGTACCACGCGGATGCCGGCAGGTCGTATCGGGCGAGCGGTCGCTGGGCGACGGACCGTTCACGCTCGACGACGGTGACCGGCGGCGGCCCGAGGCGGTCGAAGACCTGCTGGACGCGGTCCGGCGGGAGCCACCGTTCCTCCGCCTCATCCCAGATGGCCGTCCCCAGCACGGGCGGGAGGCGGTCCCAGTCGTAGTCGACGCTCCGATGATGGGTCGCCACGCCGACGAAGGTGTAGCGTGCCGGCTCGTCGACCGTGTCGAGGAACCCACCGAGGTCGAACGCCCGCTCCACGAATCGGCCGGCGTACCCGAGTTCGGGCGGCACCTCGTCGAAGACACGCTCCGGCCCGCCGAACTGGAGGTAGCCGGCGGGCGCGACGCTGAACCGGATAGCGACCCCGTCCAGCCACTCGTGGACCCAGACGTGGCCCTGCAGGTGGTCCGGTGGCGCATCCCCGAGCGACGGGACCGTCGGGAGGTCTCGCACGTGGTCCGGTCCCGCCGCCGCGAGGATAAGTCCTCGTGCCGTCTGGCTGCCGCGGATTCAGTCCTCCGCCGGTCGCACCTTGAACCCGTAGCGGGTGACGCCCTCCTGCGTGTAGACCCGCCGCACGACGGCCTCGACCCGGTCGCCGACGGAGAGGTCATCGTCCACGTCGGTGTCGTGGTCGGTCACCTGCGCGGGGGCGCTGACGGTCCCGCCGTCGGGGCCGTCGAAGGAGACGATAGCGACCCCGAAGGCGCCGCTCCGGACCTGCTGTGTGGCGAACTCCGGGGGAGCGCCGCCGCGGCCGATACGTGTGACCGCCTCGACGGTTCCCCGCCCGGGAAGCGTGACGGACTCGTACTCGACGAGCGCGCCGCAGTCCGTACAGGCCCCTTCCGGCGGGAAGGCGAGTGCGCTACACTCCGGACATCGACCGGCGACGAGTCGATGGCGCTGAGCGATAGAGCGCTCCCAGGTCGGCACGGAGACGTAGGCGCCGCCGCCAGCCGGCTCCTGCCCGTCGAGGTCCCCACGCCGGCGGAGATACTCGGCGTAGGAGATGTCGACCTCGCCGTCGGTATGGAGGGCAGTCGACACCGGCTCGTCGGCCTCCAGGAGGAACACGTCCGCGCCGGCGCCGCTCCCGTACGCGGCCGCGAGGACCCGGTCGTGGCCGTCCGCCAGCGCCCGTGCCAGGGACAGCGGGACGCTCGCGGCCCCGGTGTCACCGAGGTCGTGGACCGTCGCGCAGACCTGGATGGCCTCGCTGTCGACGCCCAGGGGCCCCGTCGTACGATACGGCCGCTTCCCGTCGGGCGCCTGCACCGCGGCGGCCGACACGTCGGGGTCGTCGAGACCGGCATCAGCGGCCGCGCCGGCGAGCGCGTCGTGGAACGCCGCACGGTCGTAACTGGTCACGCCGAGGCCCTGCACGCGGTCGTCCCCGGACTCGCGGAAGCGTTCGCCCGGACGCGTCGTGACGGACTCGCCGTGTGCGACCACGCGCGCGCCGTCGCCGGGCGCCAGTACGAACGCGGCAGCGCCCGCGCCAGCGGCGTGCTCGCGCTCGTCGGGCGGATCCGCCCGCGGGCAGTCCGCGGCAACGACGAGTGCGGGCGCTCGCTCGGCGTCGAACGCCGCAGCCAGTGCCCGGGCCCCGGCGCGGGTACTCGCCGTGAACTGGTGGTGCGTCGCCGTCTCCGGGGTACCGAGCATCGACCCCAGCCGGACGACCAGTTCCTCCTCGGCGAGCGGCGGAGTCGTGGTCGCGAACGAGAGCGCCGACAGGGCCGCGCCGTCGACGCCGGCAGCCTCGAGCGCACGGTCGGCAGCCGCGGCAGCCATCGTGAGCGTGTCCTCGTCGGCCTCGGGGACGGCCTTCCGTTCGACGCCGGACGCCTCGAACCGGCCCCAAGCCTCGGCGAACGCGTCGGCGTCGATGCGGAGCCGCGGCGCGTACGCGCCGACACCCGTGATGGCGAGGTCGCTCATGCCGTCACCTCCCCATCCTCCACGTCGTCCCAGTCGTGCTCGCGTTCGAGCAGGTGGACCACGGCCGCGCCGCCGGAGCCGCCGACGTTGTGGGTGAGCCCCACCTCGGGGGCGTCGAGCTGTCGGTCCCCGGCCCCACCGGTGAGCTGGTCGAACGCCTCGACCACCTGCCCGGCTCCGGTCGCCCCGATGGGGTGACCCTTCGACTTCAGGCCGCCCGAGGTGTTCACGGGCGTCTCGCCGTCCGGACGGGTCGCGCCGCTCGCGATGTACGGGCCGGCCTCCCCGGGCTCGCAGAGGCCGATGTCCTCGTAGGCCATCAGCTCCGCGATGGCGAAGCAGTCGTGGACCTCCGCGAAGTCGAGGTCGTCCGGGCCGGCACCGGCCCGCTCGTATGCCGTCTCGGCTGCACGGCGCGAGGCGGGCACGCCCGAGTACGTGTCGCGCTGGAACAGGCCCACACGGTCCGAGCCCGCGCCGACGCCGGCTACCCGGACCCGCGCATCGGTGAACCGGTCGACGGCGTCCTCGCTGGCGAGCAACACCGCGGCCGCGCCGTCGGTCGTGGGACAGCAGTGGTACAGCGTCAGCGGGTCGGCGACGGTCGGCGCCGAGGAGGCGTCCTCGAGCGAGCACTCGAAGCCGAGCTGTGCGTGCGGGTTCTTCGCGCCGTTCGCGTGGTTCTTGACGGCGACGTGCGAGAGCTGGTCGACGGTGGTCCCGTACTCGCGCATATGCGCCGAGGCCATCTGGGCGTAGACGCCCGCGAACGTGGTGCCCGACAGGCGCTCCCACTCGGTCTCGCCGCTGACCCCGAGCCAGTAGCGGACGGCGTCCGAGGAGACGTCCGTCATCACCTCGACGCCGCCCGCGAGAACGAGGTCGGCCATCCCCGACCGGATCGCCTGCACGCCCTGGCGGACGGCGTAGCCCGAGGCCGCGCAGGCGTTCTCGACACGCGTGGTCGGGACGCCGTGCAGTCCCACGTGCTCGGTGACAGCCGGGCCTGAAAGACCGAGCTGGCGCCCACCGACCCCGAGCGTGCCGATGACGGCCTCGTCGACATCGTTCGGTTCGACGGCGGTCCCGTCGAGGGCGTGTTCGAAGGCGGTAGCGAACAGCGACCGGTACGACTCGTCGGGGAAGGCGCCGAAGTCGGACTGCCCGGCCCCGACGACGTAGGCATCGCGCATGGGGAGGCGAACGGCGCCCCCCGTCCTAAGCGTGTGGGGATGAATCCGCCGGCAGTGGACGGTTGACGAGGACGAAGCGGCCTCGACCGGCTCGCATCCGGAGCCGACGCCGGCTTTACCATGGCTCCTGACGTGGCCGCCGTATGGGCGACAGCGACACCGCCACCCGCGTCGGCATCGACGTGGGGGGCACCTTCACAGACGTCGTGGCGGTCACGGACGGGCGAGTGCGGGTTCACAAGGTCGCCTCGACCCCGGACGCGCCCGCTGAGGGTGTCGTCGAGGGGCTGTCAGAAGCAGCCGACGAGGGGCTCCCGCTCCAGACCGTGGATACACTCGCTCACGGGACGACCGTCGCCACGAACGCGGTCCTCGAACGCGACTGGGCCGACACGGCGCTCCTGACGACCGCGGGGTTCCGGGACGTTCTGGAGATCGGCCGACAGGACCGGCCCGACCTGTACGAGCTGCACGGCGAGAAGCCCGACCCCGTGGTACCCCGGGACCACCGCTACGAGGTCCCCGGCCGCGTCGACGAGCGGGGCGTCGAACTGGAGGCGCTCGACGAGGAGGTCGTCCGTGACCTCGCCCCCGACCTGGACGCGGACAGCGTCGCGGTCGCGCTCCTGTTCGCCTTCGAGGACGGCAGCCACGAACGACGTGTGCGCGAAGCGCTCCGTGACGGCGGCTACGAGGGCATCATCTCACTATCGAGCGAGGTCCTGCCCGAAATACGGGAGTACGAGCGAACGCTGGCGACGGCACTCAATGCCGCACTCCGGCCCGTCGTGGACCGTTATCTCGGCCGGGTCGACAGCCAGGTCGGCGAGGCCGGCGTCGGCGCCGACCTCCGGGTGATGGCCTCCAACGGTGGCCTGATGGACGCCGCCACTGCACGTGAGACGCCGGTGCGAACGCTCCTCTCGGGTCCTGCGGCCGGCGTCCGCGGCGCGGCCCACGTCGCCGCCCGCCACGGCCACGACGACGTCCTGACGATGGACATGGGCGGCACGTCCTGTGACGTTTCACTCGTCAGGAGCGGCGACCCGCTCGTCTCGACGGACGTGACGGTCGGGGAGTACCCTGTGGCGACGCCGATGGTCGACGTCCACACGGTCGGCTCCGGTGGTGGGTCCATCGCCCACGTCGACGCGGGGGGTGCGCTCCGGGTGGGGCCCGAGTCCGCCGGGGCAGCGCCCGGTCCCGTCTGTTACGGGCGGGGCGGCGACGAGCCGACGGTCACGGACGCCGCGTTCGCGCTCGGACGTATCGACCCAGGTGCGTTCCTCGGCGATATCGGCGGTGCGGGTGACGCGGCTCGCGAGGCCATCGAGCGCGTGGTCGGGGAGCCACTCGACGCGGGCGTTCGGGAGGCGGCCGCCGGCATCCTATCGGTTGCCGAGGCGGACACGGCGCGGGCGCTTCGGGTCGTCTCCGTCGAGCGAGGGCACGACCCGCGCGACCTCGCGCTGGTCGCGTTCGGCGGTGCCGGGCCACTCATCGCCAGTGCCGTCGCGTCGGAGCTGTCGGTGCCGGAGGTCGTCGTGCCGCGAGCGGCGGGCGTGCTCTCGGCACTCGGCCTGCTGGTCTCGGACCTCACGTACGACGAGTCCGTCTCGCGGGTCCGCGCGTGGAGCGAGGTCGACGCCGCCGACCTCGAAGCGCTGTTCGCGGACCTGGAATCCCGGGGGCGCGAGCGCCTCGCGGACCTCCCCGCCGACCGGCGTCGGATGGAACGGGCCTTCGACCTGCGCTACCGGGGGCAGGCGTACGACCTCACGGTCGACGCGCCGTCCGAGCTCGACGGCGACGCGCTGGACACCGTCGCCGAGCGGTTCCACGAGGCCCACCGCCAGCGCTACGGCCACGCCTCGCCCGGCGAGCCACTGGAGCTGGTGACGGTCCGCCTCCGGGCACGGGGCGTGGTCGACCCGCCCGAACTCGACCCGCCGCGGACCGAGGGGAGCGTCGCCGACGCCGTCCGGGAGGAACGGCCCGTCACCTTCGGCGGGCGGACCCGGGATACCCGGGTGTACGACCGCTCTCGCCTCCCTGCCGGCGGGCGCGTCGGAGGGCCGGCTGTCGTCGAGGGCGCGGAATCGACACTCGCGGTGCGGCCGCCCGACCGCGTCCGGGTCGCGGACGACGGGAGCCTCGTCGTGGAGGTGGACGCCGATGTCTGAGGAGCGAGACGCCGGGGCGAGCGCCGAGGTCGACCCGGTGACGCTGGAGGTGGCTCGGAACGCGTGTGCCGCCGTCGCCGAGGAGATGAACGCCACGCTCGTCCGGACGGCGTACTCGCCGAACGTGACCGAGCGGCGTGACTGCTCCTGTGCGCTGTTCGACGCCGACGGCGCCCTCGTCGCGCAGGCCGAGAACATCCCGGTCCACCTCGGCGCGATGCCGTTCTCCGTCGCGGCCGCCCTCGATGCGTTCCCGCCCGAGCGCCTCGAACCGGGCGACGCGGTGCTGCTCAACGACCCGTTCCGCGGCGGCGCCCACCTTCCGGACCTCACGCTCGTCACGCCGGTCTTCGCGGACGACGCGGAGGCGGACGGCGACCCGCTCGCGTTCGTCGCCAACCGGGCCCACCACGCCGACGTGGGCGGCTCGCGGGCGGGCGGCGTAGCGGCGGACTCCACCGATATCTACCAGGAAGGGCTCCGCATCCCGCCGGTGAAGCTGTACGAGGCGGGGGCGGCCAACGAGGCCGTCTTCGACACCATCCTCGCGAACGTCCGGACGCCGGACGAGCGCCGGGGCGACCTCCGCGCGCAGGTCGCGGCCAACGAGACCGGCGCCGAACGCTACCGTGAGTTGCACGAGCGATACGGAGAGGAGTTGCCCGCTATCACCGGGGCGATTCAGGACTACGCCGAGCGCCGGACGCGTGCCGAGATCGCGGCCCTTCCGGACGGCGAGTACGCGTTCGACGACGCGCTGGACGACGACGGCCGCGGGACCGAGGACATCCACATCGCGGCCACCGTGACGGTCGACGGCGACGCGGTGACGGTCGACTTCGCGGGCACGGCACCGCAGACCCGTGGCCCCGTCAACGCCGTGTTCGCCGTGACGGCCTCCGCGACGTACTACGCCGTCCGGTGCGTGACGGACCCGGACGTACCGCCGAACGCGGGGGCCTACCGCCCGGTCGAGGTCCGTGCGCCGGAGGGCAGCGTCGTGAACCCCGACCCGCCGGCGGCCGTGGTCGGGGGGAATCTGGAGACCTCGCAGCGCGTGACCGACGTGGTTCTGGGCGCTCTTGCCGAGTGTGCGCCCGAGCGGGCCGCGGCGGCTGGCCAGGGGACGATGAACAACGTCACCTTCGGCGGGACCGACCCCCGCGAGGGCCGCGAGGGGCGGCCGTGGGCGTTCTACGAGACGGGTGGCGGCGGCGCCGGGGGCCACGCGGACGGCGACGGGATGGACGGCGTCCACGTCCACATGTCCAACACCCTCAACACGCCCGTCGAGGTGCTCGAAACGGCGTACCCGCTCCGTGTCCGACGGTACTCGTTCCGACCGGACTCTGGGGGCGCCGGCGAGTACCGGGGCGGCCTGGGGCTCCGGCGCGACATCGAGGTCCGCGGCACGGTCGCCTGCTCCCTGCTGGCGGACCGGCATCGACACCGACCGTACGGCCTGGCCGGCGGGGAGCCGGGGGAGCCGGGAGCTGCCTTCCACACGCCCGCCGGCGCGGACGACCCGACCCGACTGCCGCCGAAGACGACGCTGGACCTCGACCCGGGTGACGTGGTGAGCATCCGGTCGCCCGGCGGTGGCGGATACGGCGACCCAGCCGACCGCTCGCGCTCCGCCATCGAGCGTGACCTGCGGCTCGGGAAACTGTCGGCTGAGGCTGCGCGCGAACAATACGGATACGAGGCAGAAAGCAATAATTGAGGTTCAGGGGCCGTTTTTACGCTAAAACCAAGATATTATTCGATTAATATCGCCCAGCAAGTCATCTCGTCGAATCAAGCAGATAGCACGCAGAACCCGGTAAGTGCCTTGTGAACGTGTCGCCGGCGACGCGGGCTCGCCGACCGCTGCACTACGCGAACTCGCCCAGCCCCGACTGCTCGGTGTCGTCTCGCTCGATGATGCCGGGGTGGTCGTTCGTCGGGTTGTTGACAGCCGTGCCGATGCGGTACGCCTCGAGGTCGTCGTCCGGGTACGGGCGACAGAGGTCGGCCCGGTCAGCGGGGTCGCCCTGGAGCCAGGTCGCCTCCTCGTCCGGACGTAACAGCACTGGCATCCGGTCGTGGAGGTCGGCCATCAGGTCGTTCGGCTCGGTCGTGAGTATCGTGACGCTCCGCAGCGTCCGGTCCTCTTCCTGCCACTCCCGCCAGACGCCGCCCAGCAGCAGCAGGTCATCCGGCCGGTGGACGCGGTACGGCTCCTTGCCGTGGCCCGTCTCCTTCCACTCGTAGAATCCCGAGGACGGGACGAGACACGGACGTTCGGCCCACGACTCCCGGAACGCGGGTTTCTCCGCGATGGTCTCGGCGCGGGCGTTGATGAAGCCGTCACCGGGACCGTCGGCCCACGGCGGCAGCAGGCCCCAGTGCTGCCGGTCGATGGTGTCCGGGTCGGCGCCGGTGACGACCTCGATGTCGTCCTGCGGGGCGACGTTGTAGCGTGGCTCGTACGCCTCTGGACTGGCGTGAGTAGCGTCGAGGCGTGTCTCGAGTTCCGCGAGCGGAGCGAACAGGGAGGTGCGGCCGCACATACGGGAGAGGAGGCACGCCCGGATGGTGGTTCTGTCGGCGCCGGTGAAGCGACCGACGGTCTAGTCGACCGGCTCCACGCCGGTCACATCGAAGCGTGCCCCGCCGGACGCGCTCTCGCCGACGGAGATGGACCAGCCGTGGGCCGACACGACTTCCCTGACGATTGCCATCCCGATGCCGGAGCCGTCGTCCTCGGTCGTGTATCCCATCCTGAGGACCTTCTCGCGTTCGTCTTCCGGGATACCGGGGCCGTCGTCGGCCACCAGGAATCCATCCGCCGTGGGGCCGACACGGACGGTGACGCCGTCCTCGCTCGCGCCGTGTTCGACACTGTCGTCGGACTGCGTCCGACTGCTCGTGGAGCCATGCTCCACGCTGTCGCCGGACTGCGTCCGGCTGCCTGTCGAACCATGTTCGACACTGTCGTCGGACTGCGTCCGACTGCTCGTGGAGCCATGCTCCACGCTGTTCTTGAACAGGTTCTCGAGGACCTGCTGGAGGCGGCTCCTGTCGGCGTACAGCGAGAGGTCACCCTCACACTCCAGCGTCGCGCCCGTCCCCTCCGTCGGGACCGCGCCCCAGGCGTCGGTCGCGACCGCGGACAGGTCGACGGTCCGCCGTTCGTCGATGATGTCACCTTGCCGTGCGAGCATGGTGAGGTCGTCGATGAGCGACTCGATTCGGTCCAGTGAGTCGGCAACCGCCTCAACGTGCTCGTCGGGCGCATCGTCGGCCATGAACTCGGTACGGGCCTTCGCGATGGTGAGCGGGTTCCGGAGGTCGTGGCTCACCACCGAGGCGAGGTTCTCGAGGCGTTCGTTCTTCTGTTCGAGCGCGCGCCGGTCTGCCCGGCGGGTGAACTCGAAGGTGAGCCACTGGGTCAGGAGTTCGACGATGGTCTCCTCGGTCTCGGTGAACGACGTCTGCCGTGGGTCAGGGCCCGCGAAACAGAGCGTCCGGTCGACATCGTCGTCGACCTCGATGCGACCACCGATGTAGCAGCCCAGTCCGTGTTCCGCGTAGGCCGGGTCGTCACCCCAGCCGTCCTCGACGGCGTCGACGATGGCCAGCAGGTCGTCGGTCTCGACGGTCTCCTTGCAGTAGGCCTCGTCGCGGGGCATGCTCTGCCCCGGCCTGAGACCGTCCGGCGTCCCGTGCGCGTAGGCGACCGTCTGCCCGTCCTCGTCGAGTTCGTTCACCATCCCGTACGGGATGTCCAGGTACTCACACCCCAGTCGGAGGACCTGGTCCACCTTCTCGTCGAAGCTACTGTCCCGGTCGGCGGCGATACGGTAGAGCGACCGGAGCGCCGTCGCATCGCGCTCGCGCTGCTGCTCCTGGCGTTTCCGCTCGGTCACGTCACGGAAGTAGACCGAGAGGCCGCTCTCGGATGGGTGTGCGCGAACCTCGAACCAGGTGTCGATGGGTTCGTACTCGGCCTCGAAGCTCACCGACTCACCCGTCTCGACGGCTTCCTGGTACTGTTCGGCGAACACCGACTCCTCGGCGGCCGGAACCACGTCCCAGATGCGGCGTCCTCGGAGTTCTTCGGTCGTCGGCTCGCTCGCGGCGGCCCGGCAGACCAGCGCCCGAGCGCGCTCGTTCAGGTACGTGAACCGCCACCTGTCGTCGAGGGCGAAGAAGGCATCGGTCATCCGGTCGAGAACCTCGGAGGCTTCGGGGACCTCGCGCGCCTCGCCAGTCACCGACACCCCCCCATCCGGCAGTACATACGGCACCTTAGTAGCGCCAGGCTCATAATCACCGCCCACAGGGCGGCACAATCCACCTCCAGAGCCGGCAAATTTTTCCAGCACCCACGCGACACGGCCGCGTATGCCGTACAGCTACGAGCCACACCACTTCGAGGACATGGCCGAGGGCAAGACGTTCGAGAGCGCCGGGCGGACCGTCACCGAGACGGATTTCGTGATGCACTCGATGTTCACCGGCGACTGGACCGAACTCCACACCAACAAGGAGTACTCGCAGGACGGGACCTACGGGGCGCGTATCGCACAGGGCCCGATGACGTTCATCCTCGCAACCGGCTTCGTCCAGCGCTGTGGGTTCGTCGAGCGGACCGTCGAAGCGTTCATCGGGATGAACTACATGGACATCCCGAACCCGGTGTACATCGGGGACACTGTGAGCGCAACCTTCGAGTGCACGACGAAGCGGGAACTGGATTCGCGCGACGATGTGGGGTTGGTGGTCATCGACGCGTCGATGACGAATCAGGACGACGAGTCAGTGTTCGAGGGAGACATGAAGTTCCTGTTCAAGCGGCAAGAGTAACCGCGCTCCCCCGTTCAGTCCCCGAACAGCTGTTCGAACAGCGACCCCTGTCCCCGGCGAAGGCGCTCCAGGAACGCCGACTTCGAGATGTCGAGGACCTCGGCGACCTCGGCCGCCGTCGCGCTCCGCGGGACCGTAAAGTAGCCAGCGGCCAGCGCCGCACGAACGGCCTCCTCCTGGGCGGGCGTGAGGTCCCAGCGTTGCGCGATGGGTGCGTCACCTTCCTCACCAAGTGTCGTGACGCGTTCGAGCGAGACGCCGACGCGGTCGCTCGCGGCCTCGAGGACGCTGTCGAGCACGTCGTACCCGACGACCGCCCCGACGTGGCGCTCGATACCCTCGCGGTGGTGCACGGACTCGACCAGGAACCCCACGTCGACCAGGTCGTGAACGACACAGGGGTCCTTCGAGAGGCAGCGGTAGTTCCAGCGGCCGTCGACCTGCGACCCGTGGAGGTAGCGCACCCGGTCGTCCTCGTCGAGCAGGTCGCCGACGGCCTCGCTCGGCGTACTCGCACGGAGGAGGCTGTTCCCGTCTCCCCGGGCGAGCGGCGGCGCGGCGTCGACCGTCGCGTCCGCCGTTCGGGAGGCCTCCGCGAGCGGGCAGTCGTCGCCGGTCACCCGGAACTCGACGACGAGGCACTCCGGCCTCATGTGGCACGGTAACGTGGCGGAGGCATTTAATACCGCCCCATGGACGGGCCAACCGGTTCACATCTCGCATAAATATATGCCGGTATGGACCTGTCCACGGTTAAAGAGCGGGCGGGCCCCCGGCAGTTCGGGCCCACCGACGAGATGCCACTGGAGTACCGCGAGGCGGCGACGCGGATGATCCAGTTCCACGCCAACAGCGAGATCATGGGCGCGTACATCGAGCGCCCCTTCATCCGGCAGGCGCCGAGCCTCGACCGGAAGCTGGCGGTCAGTGCGCAGGTACAGGACGAGATCGGCCACGGGCAGTTGCTCTACCGGGCGGCCGAGAACCTGGGCGTGAAGACCCGCGAGCAGATGCTCGACGAACTCGCGAACGGCGAGGGGAAGTTCCTCAACTGCTTCCACTACCCGCTGGACAACTGGTACGAGCTGCCGATGATAATGTTCTTCGTCGACGGCGCGGCGATGCGCCGGCAGGCCTCGCTCAAGCGGACGAGCTGGGAGCCGTACGCCCACGCCATCGACAAGATCTGCTTCGAGGAGGGGTTCCACATCAAACACGGCGAGGACATCCTCCGGGAACTGGCCACCGGGACCCGACGCGACCAGGAGAAACTACAGGAGGCCTTCGAGAAGTGGTGGCCCCGCATCCTCCAGTTCTTCGGGCCGACCGACGACCAGTCGACGCACGACGACTTCTCGCAGGAGGTGGGGCTGAAGACGATGAGCAACGACGCGCTCCGGAACGCCTTCCTCAACGCCTACCTCCCGAAGGCCGAGAAGTACGGCCTCGAGATTCCGGAGTATCCCCGCGTCGAGTACCACGAGGACCGGGACCACTACGAGGTGTACGAGGCGGACCTGGACTGGGACGAGTTCGTCACCGTCGCAAAGAACGAGTTGCCGACCGGCCGCGGCCAGATAGCCAAGCGCCGGCGGAGCCAGGACGCCGTCGAGTGGGTCCGGAACGCCATCGAGAGCACCCCCACGGGCGGGGAGACGCCCGCGACCGCCGACTGACCATGATATTCGAAGTGTTCCGCCAGGAGACGGAGAAGGATTACCACACGCACGTCGGGAACGTCCACGCACCCGACGAGGAGATGGCCCGCCTGTTCGCGCAGGTGGCCCACGCCCGGCGGAAGCCGGCGAACTCGCTGTGGGTCGTGCCGAAGCCGGAAATCGAGGAGGTGGACGCCGATGACCCCGGCGTCGCGATGGGCGGCACCACGCAGAAAGAGTACCGCTGGGCGACCAACTACTCGACGGGACGGATGGCCGAGGAGATCGAGGAGAGCGAGGCCGAGCAGGCCGAGGCCGAGTCCACGCGCCGTCGCCGGACCGAGGGGCGCCAGCAGGGAGGTGACGACTGATGGCGACAGACGAGACGCACCCATGGGACCGCGAGTACGACCTCGGGCTGCCGGACGACCTGTCCGAGCGCGAGCAGGCGGCCGTGGAAGCGTGCCTGCGCGCGCTCGCCGACGACGAGTTCGTGCTCGCCGAGCGATACACGGAGTGGCAGGTCCGCGGGCCCACCCTGGAGAGCGACCTCGCGGTCGCGAACATCGCACAGGACGAACTCGGCCACGCGCGGCTCTGGTACGACCTGCTGGAGGACTTCGGCTACACCGAGTCCGAACTCATCTGGGAGCGGCCGCCGGAAGACTTCCACCACGCGACGCTGGTCGAACGCCCCTTCGAGCGCGGTGACTGGGCCGACGCCATCGTTCGCGGGGTCCTCTACGACGAGTTCGAGGCACTGCGCCTCGACGCGCTCACCGAGACGGAGTACCCCCGCATCGCCGACCGCGTCGGCAAGGTCCAGGGCGAGGAGCACTACCACCGCGAACACGCTCGCAACTGGCTGGAGCGGCTGGCCGAGGGACGCGGCGACGCGAACCCCGAGAACGGTCGACGCCGGGTGCAGGAGGCGCTCGACCGACTGTTCCCGCACGCGCTGACGCTGTTCACGCCGACGGCCCGGGAGCCGGATATCGTCGAACTGGGCGTGCGGCCGACGCCACTCTCGGAGCTCCGCCAGGCGTGGCTGGAGGCGGTCGTTCCATTCCTGACCGACCTCGGGCTCTCCACACCCGTTCCCGCCGACGCGGACCCGGACGCCGTGGACGCCCTCCTGCCGCCCGAGCGTGGGCGGGCCGGGGCCCACACCGACGCGTGGCCGGACCTCTACGACGAGCTGACGTTCACCTACCGGCAACTGGACCGCCGGGACGCACCGCGGCTGATGGCGGACCCGGACGATGCAGACGGCGGGAACGCCGGGGGTGCGTCGCGATGAGCGACGCCGAGCGACCGGACGAGGCCGGGGCCGACCTCCCGGACGAGACGTTCGAGGGCGAACCGCGCTACTGTAGCTACACCGAGTACAGCGCGGGCACGGGCCACCCGGACCTCCCGCGGACGGGCGAAGGGGCGAGCGGCATCGAGCGAAGGGTGTGGGATGTCCTGTACGAGGTCGAGGACCCGGAGATGCCCGTCTCCATCGTCGATCTCGGGCTCATCTACAACGTCTACGTCGACAGCGCGAGCGGCGAGGCCCGGGTCGACATGACGCTGACGTACACGGGCTGTCCGGCCCGCGACTACCTGCTGAGCAGCGTCGAGCGGGCCGTCGAGAGCGTCGACGGCGTCGAGGACGCGCTCGTCAACCTCGTGTGGTCGCCGGAGTGGAGCGTCGAGATGGTGACCGAGGAGGGGCGCGAGGCGCTCCGTGAGTTCGGGGTGTCGATATGAGGCGGCTCGACCCGAGCGTCGACGTCGCGAGTGATGGCCCGGCGACGTGCCCGTACTGCGGCTCCGAGGAGACGACCCGGGAGCACCCGCGAGGGCCGTCGCTCTGCAAGTCCATCCACTACTGTAACTCATGCGAGGAGTCGTTCGAGAAGATGGGCTGACGGCTGCGTGGGATGGGCAATGGAGCGTTTCTGATTAAAATGGCCCGTAGATGTATTACTGCGCCGCTATAACGATAATTCTGCGATTCTATCGTGAAGAGAGCCCTCCACTCGGAAAGACTCAAACAGCCCTTTGTGTCATCTGAAGGCCCTTTCCGGGTCGTGCCGATGGTCCTCGTATGCCCTCCAGACGAACGACGCTCGCACTGCTCCTCGCCGTCACGCTTGCAGGCTGCGTCGGCGGTCCGCTCGGTGGTGGCTCGCCGGCATCGCCTGCCGGTGCCGACACGACGCCGACGCCGTCCCCCGTGCCGTGTACCGAGGACCGGCAGAGCCCGACCGACCCCATCCGGGACAACGTCGAGCCGAGCCCCTACCCCGACCGTCCCGAGACGTGGGACGAGTCGTCGGTCCGTTCGTACGTGGTGGCGTTCGAGCAGGCCTGGTCCCGGAATCAGGAACTCTACCCGAAGACGAAGCGTGTCACGGTGATCGTCTCGGACGTCACCGTCACGGCGACCGAGAGCGGCTACCGCGTCCGGCTCACCTCGCGGACGAACACGTGGTACGGCGGCCCCGCCGAGGGGAACCAGACCGCGACCATCGTCCACGGTGACGGGGCCGCCATCCCGGTCGTGTACACGGTGACCGAGGACCGGCTGGTCCGCGCCGAGGACAACTTCGGCGCGACGCCGACGGCCGGCCTCCGGTCGGGCCGGACAGTGCGCTGCTGGGGTGGCGACTGAGAGTGCGGTGAGAATCTAGAGAGTCTTGGGTGAGAATCCCCACTGAGCCCGGAAAACTGGTTTGAGCGGTGCTGACCGACGTGACGTACATGACTGTTTCCGAGCCCGGCCGAGACACGACGGCCGAGACACTGCCGGTCGACCCCCCTGACCTGGAGACCGTCCTGAGCGCCGTCTTCGGACTCCGGGCGAGCGAGAGTAGCGCGTACCTGGGCCTGTTACGAGTCCCCGATAGCTCGGCGGCCGAGGTCGCCGAGGAACTGGGCCGTGACCGTTCGAACGTGAACCGGTCGCTCCGGACGCTCCGCGAGCGTGGGTTCGCCGAGCGACGCCGTGTCCTCCTCGAGGAGGGCGGCCACGTCTACCGATACAGCCCGACACCCCTGCCGGTGCTCCGCGAACGGATGCACGACGCGCTCACCGAGTGGACCGAGGGTGCCCGGGACTGCATCGACGAGTTCGGCGCCGACATCGAGTCCACCGCACAGACCGAGGCGGAGGCACCCGAGGGCGTCTACGCCGGGCGGAACGAGGACTGAGCCGGCAGTTCTGTTCGGCCCGCCGCCTCGTCAGTCCGGTCGACCGGCGCTGGAGCTGCTGGTCGAGGAACTCAACACAGCAGCAGGTAGAACCAGTACGGCAGTCGGACCAGTTCGTCCTCGACGGTGATGGGACGGACGGTGCCGACGGAGTCCCCCGTGAGGACGATGCCGAACGGGGTGTCGTACGTCTCGACGAACTCGCGGACCGCAGCCGCGGCATCCTCGCCGGACGGCCGATAGGAGAGCCCGATGGGGAGGGGAGTCCCGTCGACCTCGAAGACGAAATCCACCTCGCCGCTCCGACCGCGCCAGAACGTGACCTCGGGGTCGGCGTCGGTACCCTGCGCGGCCGCGAGCCCGTACGCGAACCGCATCGTGTGGTCGAAGGCCGCGACGCGTGCGAGCGCGGCCTCGCGGCCGAAGTCGTTGAGGACGCCACGCGCGTCCCCGTCGGTCAGCGCGGTCACGAGCCCCGTGTCGCGGAGGTAGAGCCGAACGGAGCGGGGCCGGCTGTTGTCGTACTCGGTGACGCCCGTGAGGAGGTAGAGCTGTTCGAGCGCGGGGAGGTAGCTGTCCGTGATGGTCCGGCGGTCAACGTCGAACAGGTCGACGAGCCGCTGGTAGCGGACCGGTTCGACCCCCCGGTTGCGGGCCGCGAGCGCGCAGAGCCGTTCGAGGTCGGCGATGGTCTGGACGGATTCGAAACCGGGGACGTCCTGGTAGAGGGCGTCCCGGACGTCGTCACGGAGTCGGGTGTAGGCCTCGGGCGCGAGTTCGGCGGCCGACTCGACCGGGCCGTCGGTGGCATACCCGACGACGCCACCGACCGCGAGGTAGTGGACGACCTGCGACTGGATGCGGCGTTCGACGGCGGAGACGCGGTCGTACTGGGACCGCAGCGTCTCGGCCAGCGCCCCTGGGTCGCCGGCCTCGAGGGCGTCCGGGAGGCTCCCGTCGCCCTCGCGGATGGGGGTCGGACTGACCCGCGTGTCGCCCCGTTCGAGTTCGGGATAGAGCGTGTAGCAGTGGTCGCGGAACTTCTCGGGGAGGATGGGCTGAGTCGCTGCCGCGTCCGGGGGGAAGTCCACCCGCTCCAGTTCGCGGTCGATCTGGACCCCGGCGTTGGCGGTCACGACGACGTGGCGACCGGGTGCCGCGTCGAGCATGTCGGCGACCGGCGTCCCCCACCCCTCCACCTTCGGCTTGCTCGGATGCTCGACGAGATGGACGTCGTCGAGGAAGACGAAGTGCGGCGTCGGGTCCTCGACCCGACCGAGGATGCGCCCCTCGTAGTAGCGGATGGCCTGCCGGAGCCCCTCGTCCGACTGGAGCTGGTAGAGCGGGTCCGCACCGAACGGGACGTAGCAGAACTGCTCCGGATCCGCACCGTCCTCGATGCGGTGCGCGATGAACTGCTTCAGGAGTGTCGTCTTCCCGACCCCGCGACGACCGACGAGTCCGAGGAGGCGCTGGTCCTCGAACTGGCTGCCTGGGCCGTCCGGCCGTGCGAGGTGGTAGAAGTCGCTCTTGGCCCGGTCCGGGAGGTCGAAGGCCTCCCCGCCCGGCTCCCACCACGGGTTGTGTTCCCCGAGGGCCCGGAGGAGCGCGTCCTCGGCAGCGTCGAAGGTCATAGCACGTGTCTGCCCATGCCACGAACTGCACTGTAATGGGTGTTGTGCCCAACGCGTGGACGCCACGATGCCGATATTCCACCTATATCTCGCGCTTTCCGGTCACCTGGTCCGCCACGCCCAGAATACGGTCATTGCGGTGTAGATAACATCCACACAATCCGCAATTTAGCCACACTATACGAAGCATTTATACCTCCATAGTGCATACTAGTGCGTGCGGAGGTGCCAGAAAGCACACTCCGATGTTGGAAGCTGACGAGGGGCTGGGGGAATCGTGGTCGAATGCCCGACCGGTGTCGGGGGGAGAGACACCGAGCAACCGGCTACAGTGAACGAGAACACGCGTCGAGGGGAGGGGAATCGCCCGTCGCAGGCACCGACCGCAGTTCGGCACCACATCGTCGCACCGTGGGGGGACGACTGATGCTGGTGTTCGCGTTCGACCGCGACTGGACCGTGGACGTGAACGCGCACCCACGGCGGGAGGCGGTCCCGCTGGAGTGGGTGCGCGAGCTCGCACACGGCACCGAACACGCGGTCTACGCCATCGGCAATCAGGACCTCGCTGCGGAGGCCGCCATCCCAGGCGTCGTCGACATCGTGGGGATGCACCCGGACGACTGGGACCGGTGGCTCGGCGAGAAGCGCCGCGACGGGCGGTACGAGCGGTTCCCGAAGCGTCGGGAGCGGCTCGGACTCATCGCGGACCTGCATCCGGAGGCCGACGGCTACGTCGTGGTCGACGACATCGACCTGAGCGACGTCGACGGCTGGGACCACTACCACGCGTGGGAGTTCGTCCCGGCCGTCGAGCGCGGGGAGATCGACCCGGCGCTCCCGTGGGTCCGCGACCGGGTGGGAGACGGAGGGGTCCGGTCGGCCGGCACTACGCCGGTTGATGCGGCCCACCTCGATGCGTGGCTCGACGAACACGCCGACGCGCCCGGGTTCGAACTCGCATACACAGAGGACGGCACCGAGCGGTCGGTCCTCTGCCGCAACCTCTCGCTGGACCAGCGGACCCTCGACCGGCCGGCGGCGGCCCCGGTGCTGCGGTGTCACCCAGCCGCCCCGGACCGCGAGCGGTTCGACGTGCTGGTCCGGGACATAGAGGCGGTCCACGTCGTCGACCCGCCGACCGAGGCGTACCTGCCGGCGACGGACGACCCCGTCGAACAGGCCACGGCGTTCGCTGACCTCGCGGCGGACAACCCGTTCGCTGTCGATGTCTCGCGCGTGCTGGCGCTGCTCGACCGGGAGGACGAGACGCCACAGGCCGCGGCGCTCGCGGCTCTCCGCCACACGGCCGCTGCACGGCCGGCGGAGTGTACGCCCGCACTGCCGATTCTGCGGTCACTCCTCGAGGGCGGCTGTGCCGAGCCCGGTCACGCACTGTCGGCCGTGGCGTCCATCGGGGAGGCCGACGCCGCGGACATCGCGCCCCTGTCGGACGCGGTCACGGAGTACCTGACAGGGACGGACGACGCGGTCCGGAAGCAGGCGGCGTCCTGCATCGTGCCGATAGCGGAGGCCGACCCGGACGACGTGGTCGACGCGGTGCCATCGCTCGCGACGCTGCTGGAGGACCGGGTCGCGACCCACCACGCGGCGCACGCCCTGTCGCTCCTGGCGGCGGAGTCACCGTGGGCGGTGGAGCCTGCCGCGCCGGCGCTCGGGGAGGTGCTGGCCGACGAGTCGCTCAGTCCCGGCGCACGGCTCAGTGCGACGGCGGCGCTCGGACGCGTGGCGAACGAGAACCCGACCGTCGCACTCGGCCTCGTCGACGAAGTCGCAGCCCTGCTCGAGTCCGAGCACCCGAAGCTCCGGAACAACGCGACCGGCCTCCTGTGGGAGGTGTCCCGGCTCCACGCCGACCACATCGAACCTCACGTGGACACGGTGGCGGGACTGCTATCGGCCGAGGACGACTTCACGCGGGTCAACGGTTCGGCGGCGATGGCCCGCGTTGCGGAGGACCTGCCCGACCGGGCGCGCGAGCACCTGGACCGGCTCCGGCCGCTGTTGGCCGACGAGCACCGACTCGTCCGGGTGAACGCGTGCTGGGCGCTCGGCCATCTCGAGGACGAGGCGTCGCTCGAGGCCCTGCGCGACCTGGCGGTCGAGGACGACGACGAGCAGGTCCGCAAACGGGCACAGTGGGCCGTCGCGGAGATAGCGGGCGGGCCCGTGTGAGGTGCGTCCCGCGGAACGGACGCGGGCAGCGAGGACGGCGAACGGCACAGTGCGGCGAACACGCGGACGGCTGCGGGCGGCAACCGAGGGAGACCACTCATGACACAGAAGACACACGTCACGTTCGTACTCGACTCGTCCGGCTCGATGTCGAAGATCCGCGAGGACACCATCGGCGGCTTCAACACGTTCCTCGCGGACCAGCAGGCGGAACCGGGCCGCGCGTCGGTGACGCTGTACGATTTCAACTCCGGCGTCACGCAGGTGTACGAGGGGCGGCCAATCGGCGACGCCCCGGAGCTCGACGAGGAGACGTACACACCCGGCGGACAGACGGCACTCCACGACGCAATCACGACGGCGGTCACGGAGACGGACGAGCATATCCGCCAGCTCCCGAAGAAGGTCCGGCCGGGGACGGTCGTCGTGGTCGTCCTGACCGACGGCCGCGAGAACGCCTCCGAGACGCCACAGGAGCGCGTCCGCGACCTCGTCGAGGAGTACCGCGAGGAGCACGACTGGGAGTTCCTCTTCATCGGGGCGAACCAGGACGCCGCGCTCACGGCCGCGGAGATGGGCATCGACCGGGACAAGTCGCTGGACATGTCCCACAGCGGCGAGGGCGCAGAGGAGGCGTACGCCTCCACCTCGCGCAACATCAGCGAGGCGCGCCGGGAGGGGTCGGTCGGCGGCTACACGGCCGAGGACCGGCAGCGACAGGAGGACGCGGACGGGGCGTAGACCGGGCGAACCGGAAACAACAGGGGGCGTCCGGTGGACGGGCCGGTATGTCACCCACCGTCGACGAGTTACGGGACGAGATCCGCCTGGCCGTCGGCCGCTACGAACGCGCCGTCTCGACCGACTTCACGAAGGAGGCCCTCGCGGCCATCTGTGGCGCCCTGGGCGAGGAGGTGACGGGGAAGCCGCTCCCGCCGAAACGCGAGATGCGGGCCATCGTTCGGGACCGGGTCGAGGGGCTCGACCCAGACTCCGTGGATGGCGAACGGTCCTTCCGGAAGGCGGAGCTGGAGGCCATCGCAGCTCGACTGCGTGACGAGGAACCGTAACGACCGGTACCAGTTGGAAGTGACCGCCCCTCCGGATGAACGGGGCGTGCCCAGCCTACCGGCTACTCTCGGTGACCCGGTACGCCTGGCCCTCGTACCTGAATCCGGCGGCACCGTCGTCGTAGCCGACGGTCCAGGCCGTCGTCCGGTCGTCCGTGCGCAGGACGACCCGCTCGATATCGGGAGCGACGAAGGCGAGCGTGTTCCGGAGGCCCCGGCGCCGGCGACGCATCACCTGTTCCGGGATGAGCGTTCGATCGGCACTCGCCGCCCGCTCGAGCACGAGCTCGACCCGCGAACGGTCCCCGTCGTCGGGCGCGGTTCGCCAGCGATCGGACGTGACCGTCACCTGCCCGTCCGTTCGCTCCGTCGTCACGTCGTCCGTCGGGACCACCGATACCGCGGGGGCGTCGAACTGGACCAGGGCGGCACTCCGTGCCGTCGCGTGTCCGTAGCCCGCCACGGCGGCGTACCGGCCACCACCCAGGAACGGATAGTGCTGCGCCTCGCAGGGCGCCATCTCACCCGTCGACGCCCGCATCGTCCAGGTATTCGTGTCGCCCGGGGCGACACTGCGGCAGTCCGACATGTGGATGTAGGGCCCGAGGTGGAACCACTCGCCGTCGACGAGCTTGTGGAGATTCCAGTGGCCACAGCGTGTCGACTCCCGCGAGTGATTGACGAACGTGAACTCGACACGAGCCGGGAGGTCGGTCCGCTCGACGCTCGGTCTGACGAACGAGGGCGTGCTCGCGTCGGCATCGTGGAACCACGCCGTCTCCGACTCGCCCGGGAGGTCGGGGACAGTGGTCCCCGTGAACCGGGAATCGGTCGTCGGGCCGGGCGCATCGGTGGGCCAGACGCTCACCCGGACGGGGCGTTCGCCCGCACGGGAGAACTCGTACATCCCGGGCGGCCGACCACGGCCGGCACCTTCGGCACGGCCGACCAGGGCGTACTCCCCGCGAACGGTCTCGTCGGCTGCGAGTCGGACGCGCTCGGGGAGTTGCGGGAACGAGTCGCCGGCGAGTCGCCAGTGCCCGTCGGCAGCGCGTTCGAGCGCCGGCGGCTCCTCGACGAGCTCGTGGTTCGCCGTCGGGGCGAAGACGAGTCCGACGCGGTAGGTGTGCTCGGATTGCCGGAGGCCCAATGACTCCGGGATATCGCTGGCGAGTCGCCCGAACGGCGGCGTCCACTCCAGCCGGAACGTGTTCTCGAAGGGGTTCTCGTTCCGGAGTTCCGCCTCGACCGTCGCCGGCCCGTCGGCCGTCTCGGTCGAACTGAAGCGCATCCGGACGCTCGCCCCGTCGTCGGAGCGATACCGGAGCGGGGCGAGCGCGTACGTTCTGTTCGCCGTCTCCAGGTCCACGAGACTCGCCGCACCGAGGTCCCAGTCGTCGGGGTTCTGGCCCGGGTCTGACGTCCCCGTGGGAGAGGGCGTCGGAGAGGCGGTCGGCTGTTCGCCCGCATCGTTCGGGGAGCCCGTCCGGTTTCCGATCACTTCGCTACAGCCCGCGAGTCCACCGATTCCGGCTGCGAAGCCGGCAAGGAGGGCGCGTCGTCGCATACGGGCACCGCTCGCAGTCGTGTAGGCAAACCCTTTCTGGAGGGCCAAACGGCCGTTTTATCGACACTTCCGAGCGAGCGACAGGCCCGTCCGCGGTGTCGGGAGCCCGTCGGCATCGCGACCGCGAGGATGCCGACCGCGGAGCCGTCACGGGTCGCGGTCGACGAGACCTCACGACGGAGCCGGGACCAGGGTGGAGTGTCCGACCTACCGCTGCCCGCCAACCACCTTCGCTGCCGTGAGTACGGGGTCCCAGGTGGTGTTGAACGGGGGTGCATACGCGAGGTCGTAGTTCGACAGTTCGTCGACGGCGACACCCTCGGTGACAGCGCCGACCAGCGCATGGCTCCGGTGGACCGCGCCCTCCCCGTACTCGGAGACGAGGCTCCCGCCCAGCACGCGCCCGGACGGTTTATCGATGGTCAGTGTCACCTGCACGGTGCCGCCCTCCGGGTAGTAGCCGGCCCGTGATTTCGCGGTGATGGTGTCGGTAAGCGGCTCGAACCCGGCCTCGCGGGCCTCCTCGTGGTCGAGCACGCCGGTCCGCGCGGCCTCGACCTCGAACGCCTTGATGGCGGCCGTCCCCGCGACGCCGCCGCCCTCCGTCGGGGAGCCGGCGACCGTCTGCCCGATGGCCCGGCCGTGGCGGTTGGCGGTCAGCGCCAGCGGGACGTACGCCGGTTCTCCGGTGACGACGTGGGTCGCCTCCGCGCAGTCGCCGGCCGCGTACACGTCCGACAGGTTCGTCTCCCGGTACGCGTCGGTCGTGATGGCGCCCGTCTCCCCGAGTTCGACGCCAGCGTCCTCCGCGAGGTCGGTCCGCGGGTCGACGCCGGTGCCGACCAGGACCATGTCGACGGGCACCCGGTCCTCCGTGGTGACGACCGTCTCGACGCGGTCACCGCCGGCGAGTTCCTCGACGGAGGCGCCGAGGTGGACCCGCACGTCTTGCTCGCCGAGGTGGTCGAGGACGCTCTCGCTCGTCGCCTCGCTGAACGACTTCAGGATGCGGTCGCCGCGCTGGAACAGGTGGACCTCGAAGTCGTTGGCCGCGAGTGCCTCGGCCATCTCTACCCCGATGTAGCCGCCGCCGACCACCCCCACTGGGCCGCGGCAGGTCTCGAGGAACTGGCAGGCTGGCCCCCGGTCGGGCTGCATGAGGTCGTCCTCCGAGCGGGCCCGGGAGACGTACTCCCGGAGGTCCGCGCCGTCGGACATCGACCCGAGTGTGAAGACGCCCTCGCGCTCCAGCCCGTCGATGGGCGGGGTGACGGCCGCCGCGCCGGTCGCCAGCAGCAGCGCATCGTACGGCTGGACGACCTCGCCGTCCTCGCCGCGTGCGGTCACGGTCCGTTCGTCGGGGTCGATGCCGACGACCTCGTGACCCGTCCGCAGGTCGATGCCTCGTTCCTCGCAGAACTCCTCCGGCGTCACAGAGACGAGGCTCTCCAGCGACTGAATCTCGCCCTTGATGTAGTACGGGAGCCCGCAGGCCCCGTAGGAGACCCACTCGCCCTTCTCGAACACCACCACGTCGAGGTCGGGGTCGTCGCGCTTGGCCTTGCTCGCTGCTGACATGCCGGCGGCGTCCCCGCCGACCACCACGAACGTGCTCATACCCGGTCCGGCGGGTGGTTCGGTAATAAATCCGGGTCGGGTGTGCGTCGGTTATCCGGTACGCGATAGTTTCCCGTAGCGGCGGAGAGCACCCAGGCGCTCTTTCTCGACTCCGGTCCCGTACTCAGGGCACGACGACGAGCCCGCCGGACGCACCCGCGACCACGAGGAGGTAGAAGACCGTCCCCAGCGCGGCGCTCAGGCCCACGACCCGGATGGGGTCCCGATTCGGCAGGCTGTGCTGGACCACGGGGATGTCACGGACCTCCGGATGGGTGAGGAGGTAGTTCATCAGCAGGGCGAAGCCCGCGACCAGGAGCGGCCCGACGAGCAGGCTGTTCGCCAGTTCCATCAGCTGTGCCGTCGTGCCGTCCGAGAGCGTGGTCGTGGCGACCGGCCCGAGGAAGGCTGCCGGCTCCGGGAGCACCGACACCATCGCTCCGTACCTGGCGTAGAAGAACAGCGCCGGGGCGACGACGATGGCGACGACCTTGCTCCCGACGGCCACCCGGCCGCTGGTGACCTGGGGGACGAGCAACACGCCGACCAGCAACACCGCGTTCATGACGACCCAGGGGCCGAGCGACTGCAGTGACAGCGGCAGCCCGGTCGCGAGGATGCCGACGCTGAACCAGTCCAGGCTCAGTACGTCCGTCCGGGGGCAGGAGCCGGCCAGCACCTGCTTCCGGTGGCCCGGGTGCGCGAGGTGGACCCCGATACGCAGCAGGAGGAAAGTCGGGACGAGCAGCAGGTAGGCCAGCAGCCGGACCTGCAGGCCCGCCGCCGACGCGACCGTCCCCAGCGCGACCGCGGTCGAGAAGTCCAGCAGCCCGTTGATGAACCAGAAGGTCAACAGCGACGGGGCGAACAGACAGCCGCCCAGCAGCGCCGTCAGATGTCCCGTCGAGAAGGAGAACTCCTGGGAGAACAGGTCCGCGAGCGCGTCCCGGAGGTTCCGACCCAGCGTCCGGGGCCGGAGTGTGCGCTCGTGTAGCGTATCCGCGTCCATCAGTCGTCGGTACTCACCTGCCCGTGAGGAGGCACGAGGATTACTATAAGTAACCGCTCTCGTGCAGGGGGGATGCATACACGGGCGCGTTCATCGGCCGCTGCCACGTGGCGGGGGAGGTGCGGGTCACCGATGTCCGCCCGCGGGATGCCACCCCGGGCATTCGCGGACCCCAGCCACGCGTTCGAGGCCCGCGACGGGGAGCGTCCGGCGACGGGACCGGGGACTCGACGGTGGGCCGGAGCAACCACGGTCCGGACGGGTTCCACGGCCTTGGCTGCACCGCGGCCGTGTGCCCGGGGGCGCCCGTATCAGTTCGGCGGCTCGTCGGTCTGCCCGGGGACGCCACTCCCACCGTAGAAGTCGCCGCCCCAGTTCGACAACCAGATTTCCTGGTTGGCGAGGTAGAGCGCCTCCGCGGTGTAGAACCGTTCGTCGGTGACCGACCACGAGTCGGTATCGGCGTCGTACTCGACCTCGCCGTTGTAGACGGCGGCCTGCCCGAACTCGCCGCCGGCCGTCGGCGGGAGCGGCAGGGTGTACTCGGCGTCCTGATTGCGGGACGGCGGCCGCTCGGCGCGCTGGAGGCGGCCGCGGTTGACACACTGGTCGAAGAACTGCGCGTACTGCTCCTTCACGCTGCCGAGCCCGAGCACCGCGTTCGCGGCGTTGACGCCGCCCGTGATGTCGCCCACGTCACGGGCGGTGTAGGTCTGGGTGGAGCCGGCGCCGGCCCGGTAGAGCCCGCTGTCGGCGTCGAACAGTTCGTCGCGCATGTACCCCAGCGTGTCCCGCGCGGTGCCGAGGTGGTCGACGCCGTCGAGCTGCGAGGCCCAGGCGAGCCCCTGGCCGACCGCGCCCTGTGCGGCAGCCTGGTTGTCGATCTCGGCGCTGACCTGGCCGCTGGCTTCGATACTGCCCTCCAGTTGGGCGGCGATGCCGTTGGCATAGGTGGCGGCGTTCGACGCCATCTCGCCCTCGGCCTGCGAGCCGAACCAGCCGACCCCGCCCAGCAGCAGCCCCAGGTCACGCGGGCTGCCGGCCTGGGCGGCCGTCTCCGGGTCGAACGCCTGGCTCGTCGTCTTGAACATCCCGTTCATCAACTTGCGGATGCCCTGCAGCGGGACGAGCGGCTCCGGGTTGACGTAGCCGAACCACTCGTTGGCCGCGAGGCTGTGCAGGTCCGCGAGGAACCACAGCATCGACGTGTGGTGCTTGATGCGGGTGGTGTCGTCGGTCACCTCGCCGGACCCGGGCTCGAAGCCGGAGACGAGCTCGAGCGAGTCGCCCTTCGTGAGCGCCCCGTTGCCCGCCGGGCCGCCAGCGATGAGGGTCGCGTTCGTCCCGATCTGGGCGAGCGTGGTCAGCACCTGTGCCCGCACGAGCGGCTTCATCGAACCGGGCAGGATGTCCCTGTGCTCCTCGAAGTTCTTGGCCCACGTAATCCCCTTCAGGTGGGTCCACCCGACCGAGGACGGGGAGACCGTCTTCGAGGATTCGGCCTTGTCCCAGCGCAGCGTCGAAGCGTCCGGCCGGCCGTCGTCGCCGGAGAGCACCGGCTTCTGGGTGAACTTCGGGGAGCCCTCCGTGAACGGCGCCATGTTCAGCCAGGGGTTCTTGACCGGCGGCTTGTCGGCACCCGCGGCCTGGAGGATGGCGGGCAGGCGCTTGTTGAGCGCCTCGCGCTGCTGCTCGTTGTGGGGGAACCGCACCCCGTTCCCGCTCATGGCGATGTTGGTCGACATGTTGTACAGCGAGTACCAGTACGAGTCGGTGGTCGCCTGCTGCCAGCCGTACTGCTGGCCACCGCCATCGCCGCCGTTGCCACCGCCGATGCCGGCGTTCTCGAGCTGCATCGAGAGGTGGGTGGCCGCCTTCCCCGACAGCTCCGAGGGCTGGGTCGTCCCCGGGCCGTCGGCGACCTCGCCGACCACGACGATGCCGACCATCCCGAGTCCCTCGTGCGGTTTGCAGAAGTAGTTGTGGACGCCCGTCGTCTCGAAGGTCCGCTCCCAGGTGGTGCCACCCTCCTTCAGTCCGGAGTCCCAGGCGTCGGCGCCGTCGGGGATGCGGTGTGACCGGTCGTTCCCGTCGGCGTACGCGGTCACGGAGTGGGATGCGCCCTCCATCTCCCACGTCACCGTGGCGCCCTGCTCGACGAAGACGACTGCGGGCGTGAAGACGAACTTCCCGGCTCCCTGGTCGCTATCGAGGACGCCGGCCCGGACGGTCGCACTGGACTGGAGACTCCCTTCCGAACCCAGTACGTCCGCGCCGGGCGGACCACCGCTGCTCGCCGCGGGCGACGGAGTTCCCGTCGCCGTGTCCGTCGGGTCGTCCCCGTCACCGGTGTTCTGTGACCCCGAACAGCCCGCAAGGGCGGCAGCGGTCGCGAGACCTCCCCAGCGGAGGAGGTCGCGTCGTCGTGCGCGTCTGTCTGTCATCGGCTGCGGGTTTCCCGGCCCCCGCATTGAGGGTGCGGCGCTCGTGTGCTCGCCCGGTCATGATACCCGTTCGCACAGCCGGCGCGGGTATTTGGATGATAGTGGGACCGGGGACGGAGTCACTCATCAATCGCCGCGGTTCCTCGAAATGTCAATAGGGAAGAATAAGGAGGTCCTGCTGGCGGTGGATACGCGAGGGGGGCTCGGGAGGCCTCAGTCCCGGTAGACGCAGTGGAAGCCGGCAACACGCCGGTAGAACGCCGGAATCACGTCGGTCCGGAGGTCGGCGTCGGGTTGGTCGGCGAACTCCTCGCGTGTGAGCGCCCGTGCGTCCTCGACCGCCGCCAACACGTGGTCGGGGACCCCCGTCGCGTCGACGGTGCCGAGGTACGTCCAGACGAACGCAGATTCCAGGCGATCGAAGAACGTCTCGGTGGGCTCGAACCCGATATCCGTCGATGCCAGCCGGTAGTAGGTCGCGGTAATCAGGTCCGCACCATCATCGATTCCGTGGTCGTCGAACGATTCCGTCGTGGTGCAGTCGTCCGCTCCGCCGCTTGTCTCGTTTCGCTGTGACATACCCCACGGTTCGAGGAGTTACCACAAGTAATCGCCCCGTGCATGTGCCGGTGACACACACGTCCGGAAGCGACGGCGAGGCCCTCACGGGGAGATGTCGCCATCGAATCCGTTTCGACTCGGCAAGACGATATCAAGCTATTCAATACCCACCTCACTATCCCTGGAATCCCGCGATTACGTTCGCACCACGAGGCGTCTGTAAGTTGAATAGAACGGACAAGCCAGTATTCGTTACTCGGCGGACGCGTCCCGGAAGGCAGCCACCATCACCTTGTTCAGCGTCGGGTGGGCGTGGATGGTGTCGGCCAGTTTGGGGACGGTGACGCCGTTCCGCATCGCCACGACGGCCTCGTGCAGCAGCGTCGAGGCCTCGTAGCCGATGACGTGACAGCCCAGCAGTTCGCCGTCGGGCGCCGCCAGCACCTTCGCGAAGCCGTCCTCCAGCTTCTTCGCCCGACCCATCGCCGAATCCGCGTACGCCGCCCGGCCGACGACGTACTCGGTGCCGGCCTCTGCCAGTTCCTCCTCGGTGGCGCCGACGCCGCCGATCTGCGGCTCCGTGAAGATGACGTGGGGCATCGCCGACAGGTCCAGCGCCCGCTGCTGGCCATGGACCGCGTTGGCGACGACGTGGTCGGTCTCGTAGTCGCCGGAGTGCTTGAACATCGCGTTGTCCGCCACGTCACCCTGTGCCCAGACGTTCTCGGCCGTCGTTCCCAGGTAGTCGTCGGTCACGATGAACCCGTTGTCGTCGGTTTCGATACCCGCCGCTTCGAGGTCGAGCTGGTCGCTGTTCGGGCGCCGACCGAGCGCGACCAGCACCTCGTCTCCCTCGACGGCAATCTCGTCGCCGGCTTCGGTCTCGGCGTGGACCGTCTTCGTCGAGCCGCCCTCGACCGCGGTCACGCGGTGGCCCGTGTACACGTCGTGGCGCTCGGCGGCGATGTCGGTGAACGCCTCGGCGACCGCGCCGTCCTCGCGGGGGACCAGCGAGTCCATCATCTCCACGATGGTCACGTCCGTCCCGAGCGCGTCGAGTGCGTAGCCCAGTTCGACCGCGATGTAGCCGCCGCCGAGGATGACGAGGCTGTCGGGGGCCTCGTCCAGGTAGAGTGCCTCCTGACTCGTCAGGTAGTCCGTGTCGGTGAGGCCGCCGATGGGCGGGACGATGGGGCGGCTCCCGGTCGCGACGACGACCCGGTCGGCCGTGACCTCCTCGCCGCCCAGTTCGACGGTCCGCTCGTCGGCGAACTCCGTGTACTCGTCGAACAGGGTGAGGTGCTCCTTCTCGCGGTAGCGGGCCTCCATGTCGGCGGCGATGCCCGACAGCAGGTCGTCCATCTCGCCGGTGATGGTGCCGTGGTCTACGCCGTCGAGCGTCGTGTCGACGTGGAACTTCTCGGCGTCCCGGACCGCGTTCGCCGCGTTCGCGGCCTGGATGAGCATCTTCGACGGGTTGCAGCCGCGGTTGAGACAGGTGCCGCCGAGCTTGTCGGGCTCGACGAGTGCCGTCTCCAGTCCCGCGTCCGCTGCTGCCGCCGCGACGTTGTTGCCGGTACCGCCACCGATGACGAGCATCTCGAAGTCGGCCATGACGGCCGCAACGTCTGGCGCCGGAAGGAAATAAGCAATAGTAACCCCGGAGTTGGCCGGTTACTGGGTGGTCAGTCCCCGGTTCGGCCCGTACCGGTCAGCAGTCCGCTGCTGTACCAACGGTATGGACGAGACGTTCCGGACGCCCGGACCCCGTACCAGCCGTAACGACCGACGAGATGGCGGCTGTCGACCGCGTCGCCGTCGGCCCGCTCGACGTGCCGTCGGGACTCGACGCCACGACAGGCGAACAGCCCGTCGTCGCTGTCGACGCTGGCCGGGTCGTCACCCTTGCCTGACCGACCCCCGGGCTGCAAGCTGTGGGGCGTGCTGCGTGGACCTCGGAATCCCAGACGCTGGGTTCCACGAGGCCGGCCTCGACTACGCCCGTCCCTTCGGTGACGCCGCCACAGTGCCGGTCGAGCGGGCGTAGACCGGCCGTGTGGCACGCCCCGGCGAACGACATCCGTCGGGGAGCGCTGGTCAGAGAAGGGCCGGTTCGACCTGGCGGCCGACGAGGAGCAGACTCCCCACCAGCATCACGACGGCGACCGGGACGAGCAGCTGGAACCCCGTGACGAGGGTCGCGCTGGCCTGGACCCCGATCACGAGGAGAACCGTCGGGCCACAGCAGGCCGCGCCGGACAGCAGGGCCGGCACGCCTGCGAGGATGCCTGTCGATGATTCGAGCCCACAGGCCCGGGGCTGGACCAGCCCGAGGTAGGTGAGCGCGACATTCGCTCCCACGAGTCCGGCGAGGAACAGCGCCAGGAGCAGGTTGAGCGGCGACAGGAGGTAGGTAACCGGACCGGCCGAGACTACGGCCACCGCGCCGAACCTGAAGAAGCCGGTGCTGGCGAACGCACGCGAGAGGTCCTCCGCCAGTCGGACCGTGACCGGACCACCACCCCCACCGATGACCGAAAGGTCGCCAACCGTGGCCAGATACAGCACGAGGTAGCCCGCCAGTCCGGCGATGAACACAGCTGTCGAGTCACGTCGTCGCGCGGCCGCTCGCAGCGCGGCGACCGTGCCGGCGACGGCCCCGGAGTCATCCGTGGTTGTCTCCGAGTCGTCCGCCCGCGAACGGGTCGATGGGGATGTCGGGTCAGACATACAGCGTCGTCTCGGGGTAGAAGCCGCTCCACGCGAACCACATCGCGTCGAACGCCAGTGTTCGGTCCAGCGGGAGTTCCTCGGGCGGATGAGCAGTCCCGGAATCGTCGATGACCTGTCCATCGCGGTAGTCGAAACGACGACCCTCCGGGTTCCGGTAGACGTACCCCGTGTCGAGGTCGGGCTCGTGCACCGCGAGGACGGCCATCTCGCCCAGTTCGCCGTCGACGAGTCCGCGTTCCCGCAGCGCGTCCTTCTCGAAGGCGGCCGCCCCGTCCGGCGTGCGGGTACCGAGGACCACGGTCTTCGGGGTGAGCCGGTCGTCGTCCGAGAAGGAGGTGAACATCGGAGGACTCCCGGGCGAGTAGTACCCCTGTCGCGGATTGTACGAGCCGTACGGGTCCTGGTTGTAGTTCTTCGCGAACCCGGTGTCCCGCGAGAGGACCTCGGTTCCCGGATGCCGGTTCGACCACCGCTTCCAGGTCGTCCAGACGAGGCGGAACTCCCGGAGTGACCGCATCGCGGGGGAGTCGTTCCACGGCCCGGGAATCGCGGTGGCGAGCACCTGTGGCCACCACGTCTCGGTCCCCCGATCGTACATGATGAGGTTGTTGTTCACCAGCCGCCCGGACACCCCGAACGTCGTCTCCCCACGTTCGAATCCCATCGCCGTGCCGGTCAGCGGGCAGTAGGTGACGCTCACCGGCTGCCCATCGACGACATCGTTGCAGACCTCGTGGCGGACGAGAATCGACTGCGGGTACGCCTTCGCCCCACCGTCCGTGGCGAGTCCGAACACCGGGTCCCCCTGGTCGAGCCAGGGGGCATCGTCCGCGGAGACGAACTTCGGGTCGTCGATGGACGGGATGCCGTCTTTGGGCGGCCCTCCGGAGACCGCCTCTGACCGGACCGAGGACGGGTCCATCGGGAGCGGGAGTCGCTCGGCCGTCGTCGGCGGGCCGGCCCCGTCCGTTACCGCGCTGCCCCGGGAGCGCCCAGCCGACCCTCCGTCGACCGGGTCCCTGCCGCCCGTCCCCGAATCCGTACACCCGGCCAGCACCGTAGCGCCGAGGGACCCGAGGACGGTCCTCCGTGTGACCGGCCGTTCCATGCGACACCGGACGGTTCGGAGCGACAAAAGCACGCCCTAACCACACTGTAACCCGGTATCGAATCCGTGTCCCGGACCGTGACGTGGCTCGGGAGGGGGCAGAATCCGCGTGGGACCCTGCCCTCAGACGACGAACTCCAGCGCGAGCACGATGCCGCCGACGAGGGCGAACACCACACCGAGGCCGGTCTCCATCAACTCGCTCGGGATGTAGCGGCCGACCCGTGAGCCGATGGCACTCCCGACCAGCACCCCGGGAATCGACCACGCGACGACCCACCAGACCGGCGTCGCGGTGAGGGCGTGAACCAGTGCGCCCGCGACAGCGGCGATGGCTAGCGTGAACACGCTGGTCGCGACCGCCACGCGGGGCGGCACCCGACAGCGGACGATGAGCTGTGTCGTGACGACCTCGGGCAGCCCGGCACTGATGAGCCCGGTGATGAACCCGCCGACGGCGGCGAGGCTCACACCCGGCGGCCGCCAGCAGGTGTCGTACTCGAAGCGCTCGCCGTCGGCCGCCTCGACGACGGTCGAGCCGCGCCCGGTGTTCTTCTCCCGGAGGAATTCCCCCTCACACTCGCCCGGTTCGCAGTCTTCCGGGGCGTCATAGTGGACGAGGAACCCCCCCAGACCCAGTAGCCCGACCCCGAAGGCGAGCTTCAGCAGATCCGGATCCACGAAGTGGGCGGCGAACGCGCCGATAACGATCGCGGGGACAGCACCCGACAACAGCCACTTCGCCGTCCGGAGGTCCACGACACGCTGTTTCACGTACGAGCGGAGCCCGTTTCCCATCCCGAACACCTCGGTCAGAAGCCCGGCCCCGATGGCCTGGGCGGGCGAGAGGCCGAGCGCCAGCAGGAAGAACGGGCTGAAGAACAGCGCGCCCGAGACACCGGAGCCGATGGCGACCGTCGCGAACAGCACCGAGACCGGGAACACCCACCAGTGCGCGAGATATGTCTCCATGGGGAACGCACCGATTACCGGCAGCGTCACCTGTCTCGGAGCGTTCGAGAGCACCGGGGCGGAGAGCGAAATCGCCTCGGTATCGCCTGCGAGAACAGCGACAGTGAGGAGGGCACCGGCTACCACGGCCGCGATACCCAGAACTCGTCGTTTCATTGATAATTCGACCAGGTGGTCCGTTCAGGCCAGGGTTCCTGTGCCGACGAATGCGCCCAGGACCACGCCGTAGACGACGTGAACCGTCCCGAAGGTCTTCATCATCTCCCCGTCGGGTTCCATCCCGATGACCATGCGCATCCAGAAGACCATCCCGCCAATCATCAGTAGGAGGCCGTAGACGAAGCCGGCGGCGACGGCGAGACCGATCGAACCCAGGTCGATGATATTGAGCGCGGGCACGCCGAGCGCGAAGACGGCCCCGGCTCCGATGCCGTACACGAAGTGGAGCAACATCCCGGGCATCGCGTACTCTTCGGGCTCGCCGCCGGCGAACTTCGCGACCAGGCGGGCGGTCGGCGGTGGCCCCCCATCGCCCATGACCATCATCAGCATGGTCATCACGATCGTCGCCACGAGTCCTCCGGCCAGTCCAGCGATCAGTGTCGTCATACGGGTTACTGCTAGTAACCATCCCCCATAAGTCTCTGCTATCTGACTGGTTATCCGGTTACGGACTGGTAATCGGGATTCCCTCCTGAGCCCGACCCGACGCTGTATTCGGTCGGAATCCAGATTCAGGCTCTCGGGGCAGGTATTCGCCGGAACGAACGGAACGGTAACCGGATATGCAATCGGTTACCACATAGTTATTATATTCCGACATATCCGTGTGTGCATGCGGATACGCCCCATCCCCCAAGAAGGCACCCACGTCGAACTGTACGTCGGTTCGTTATCGCCGACCGATGCGAGAGACAGTCAGGAGTCGATACTCAGGAGGCTCCAGCGGACGGCTGCCGTCGACTCCATCGAGGTCGTCGTAACGGGAGACCACATCTGCCCCGAGACGGTGGCGGCTAGCACCGAGGGCGGGGCGGTACTGCTGGAGACGCTCGAGGCGTACGGGATTGTCGACAGGGAGTTCATCAGCGAGAAACCGTTCCGGGTAAGGTACTCGTTGACCGAGCGCGGGCACTCGCTGGAGCCGGTCATCCGGGAGATGGAGAGCTGGGGGAAGCAACACCTCACGGAGGGTGCGCACGACTCTCGCCCCTAGCGCATCGATTCCCGGGACACGTACAGGCTCGACTGGACCCAGGCTTCCTCCTCGTTCACGTCGAAGACGATGAGGTCCCCGTCGCCGCTCTCCATCTCGTCGAAGTCGTCGAACGGGACCGCGTCGACGCCGAGTGTCGTACAGTCCTCGCCCGGACAGGTGTTCGCTGTAGCCATCGTGATTACCTTCTACCGGTAGGTTGCTCGCAGCTGCTGTTAAGTATTAGCTGACCGCGCCGTATCCCGGTTACCGCCACGGAACCGGGCTCTCAGTCCGGGGTGTAGCACGCGTCCGGGCCGTGGTCGTCCTGCCAGTCGAACGCGAACACCCGCCAGGTCGCCAGCCGCACCAGGTCGTGGCCATCTGCCGCTCGGCCGGTCGCAGGGCTCCAGGTCGCCCCGTCTCCCACGACCCCCGCCTCGGCGCATTCAACGTGGGGCACGGGTCGTCGTCGATGGTGTCGTTGGCGATATCGTGGTAGGGGAGGTGCCGGACCGGGAAGGCACGCGGGCGCTCGCCCCCCTCGACCGCGATGACGGTGTCGGCGGCGGCGCCGTCGTGCCGCTCGCCGAGCGACGGGCCGTCGACGCTCGGGATGGCGTCGCGTGGCACCACACGGCTGACGTTCATACGGCGGCGTCGTTGTCGAGGCTGCAAACCGTCACCGGTGAGTGACCGACGGCTCCTCGGCCCGGTCCGTCGCCACGTCCTCGGCGACCGAGTAGAGGCGCTGTCGGGCGTCCATGAACGATGTTCGCGAGGTGACGATACCTGCGTCCTCGAGCTCGGCGAGCGCGTGCCGCGTAGTCCGGGCGGAGAGCAGCGTCTCGTCGGCGAGTTGCTGCTGTGTCATCCGGCCGCGTTCTGCCAGTACCAGCGCCACCAGCTTCGCGCTGGGGGCCAGGTCGGCGAGCACTGCCCGCTCTGTGTCCGGGAGTTCGGAGAGCCCTGGGGACATCGTTGTCCGACGGACGCGGAGGGAGGATTTAATCCGGAACAGAACGTGCGTCGCTCGCGCAATACCGAGGTCGGCATACGGCCGGAACGCCGTCCCGAACTCGCCACCGTTGCTACCGACCGTTCTGACGACGAGTTCCGGTCGCTCGTGTCTGCAGTGGCCTGGAATCGCCACGAAGGAGGGCCGGATAGCGGGGGCCGTCTTCAGTACGTCTATGTGACCCACCGCGCAACGACGTGCCATGGACGGTACCGCTCCCTCGGCCGCGGGCTGGTTCGAGGGAATCGACCGCGACGACGAGGCAGCAGTCACCGAGGCTATCCGCGATGGCACCGCCGAGGCCACGGCCGACTGGCCGGCACGCGCGGTCCAATCGGCGTTCGCCGACGACGCGGCTGACTACTACGACGCGCTCCACGCCGCGACGATGGCCGCCACCCGTGCGGCCATCGCCGAGGCCGAGAGCGCTGGAGACCGACAACTGGTCCACGCGGTCCGAGCGATGGACGACTGCGAACGCGTCGCCAACGAACTCGCCGAGCGCGTCGCCGAGTGGGGGAGTACGGTGGCCGACGAGTCGGGGACGGGCATCACGTTCGCCCGCGAACTCGCCGAGCGCGACCCGGAGCCCGACGAGCGCCGCGTGGTCGAACTCGCCCGCCGCGTCCGCGACCTCGACGACGAGGCAGCTGACCTCCGCGCGAGCATCGAGCGGACCGCGCCGGAGGTGGCGCCCAATCTCGCGGCGCTCGCCGGGCCCGTGCTCGCCGCGCGGCTCATCGCGCTCGCCGGTGGACTGGAGACGCTGGCGCGCAAGCCCTCGGGGACGCTCCAGGTACTCGGCGCGGAGGAGGCGCTGTTCGCACATCTCCGCGGCCGGGCGCCCTCACCCAAGCACGGTGTCATCTACACGCACGAGGCCGTCCGGAACACCCACCCCGACGACCGCGGGTCGGCGGCGCGGGCCCTCGCCGGAAAACTGACCATCGCCGCCCGTGCCGACCACTACACCGGCGAACGCCGGCCGGTACTGGACGAACAGCTCCGCGAACGCATCGCCACCATCCGGGCGCGGACGGAGGGCGAGGCGACCGGGGCGGCGACCGATGGTGATGGCACGTGACCCCGGACCTGCCTGCGGGTGTCGAACGCCGCCCCTTCGACGGCGAGGAGCGGCTGGCGACCCGCGGGCCGCCGGTGTACGGCGAGCCGACGGACGGCGACTGGCGCGCGTGGGACACCGGCCGGTCGAAACTGGGGGCGATGCTCGGCCGTGGACTCGAGACCGGACTGGGCGGCGACGAGACGGTCCTCTATCTCGGCGCCGCCGCGGGGACGACCGTCTCGCACGTCGCGGACTTCGCCGGCCCCACCTACGCCGTCGAGTTCGCCCCGCGGCCGGCGCGGGACCTGCTGGACGCCGCCGAACCCCGGCCGAACCTGTTCCCGCTCCTGAAGGACGCCCGCGAGCCGGAGACGTACGCCCACGTCGTCGAGCCCGTCGACGTGCTGGTGCAGGACGTGGCGACGCGCGGGCAGGCAACGGTCGCGCTCCGGAACCGGCAGTTCCTCCGGGAGGACGGCCGCCTCCTGCTCTCGGTGAAGGCCCGGAGCGAGGACGTCGTGGCCGACCCGGACGACGTGTTCGACCAGGTGCTGTCGGACCTCCGCGAGGGGTACGAGGTGCTGGAGACCGAACGGCTGGACCCCACCCACGACGACCACCTGGCCGTCGTTGCGCGTCGGCTGGACGAATAGGCGAGTAATAGCCCGCAATAACACAATATTATTCGGTTAGGCCCCCAATTCCCACAATTCGCCCATAATACTGCAGGCTGAATTATAACGCCGAGTCGGCGAACGGCCGTCAGTCCAGCTGGCGCGCGCTGGCGGCTGTGCCGAGGGCCAGCCGCCTCTACGCGTGCGAGGGCTGAGGAGCGCAGTGGAGGGAGCAGCGACCGAAGCGAGCACCGCAAGCGGCTGGGGAGGTGTGAGGCTCACGGACCCCGACTGACCGACCTGCGGTCCTGGTGTCCTCACGAGCGAAGCGAGCGAGGGCTTCCGAAACTGAACCAGCGGGGAAGCCCACCGGCTCCCAGCCGTCGTGCACACGGTGCGTCGCCGACGGTGAGATTTAACCACCCGGGTCGTCTCGCTTGAGGCGATGGAGACGGGCGACGACGCCGGGGCCGACGACCAGAAGCAGGGAGCGACGGGTTCGGCCGACGCGTTCGACCGGCTCGGGACGCTCGGTATCGAGGAGGAGTTCTACGTCGTCGACGAGGACGGCCGGCCGACCTCGGGAACGGACACGCTCGTCTACGACTCGACGCCCCCCGAACTTCTCGAGGGGCGCCTCGACCACGAACTGTTCAAATGTGTCATCGAGACACAGACTCCGACCTGCGAGTCGCTGTCGGAGGCGCGCGAGCAGGTCCGCGCGGTCCGGGCGGCGCTCGTCGAGCACGCCGAGGCCCACGACTACCAGATTGCGGCGGCGGGCCTCCACCCCGCAGCGAAGTGGCGCGAACTGGAACACGCCGAGAAACCCCGGTATCGGTCACAGCTCGACCGCATCCAGTACCCACAGCACCGCAACACGACCGCCGGGCTGCACGTCCACGTCGGCGTCGACGACGCCGACAAGGCGACCTGGATCGCCAACGAACTCCGGTGGTATCTGCCCGTGCTGCTGGCGCTATCGGCGAACTCGCCGTACTGGAACGGGTTCGACACGGGGCTGGCGTCGGCGCGCGCGAAGATCTTCGAGGCGCTGCCCAACACGGGTATCCCGACCGCCTTCGCTTCGTTCGAGGAGTACCTCGACCTCGAGCGGCGGATGGTCGAGTTCGGGAGCATCGAGGACCGGGGCGAGCTCTGGTACGACGTGCGGCCCCACTCGGCGCACGGGACCGTCGAGGTCCGGACCCCGGACGGGCAGGCCGACCCCGAGCGGGTGCTGGCGTTCGTCGAGGCGGTCCACGCGCTGGTGCTGGACCTCGCCGAACGGTACGCCGACCGGTCGGACCCGTGGGCGGCCTACCGTGGTGGGAGCCGGGGCAGCGACGCTGCGGCGGGCGACGAGACACCCGGCCACCGGCGCGAGACGCTCGACGAGAACAAGTGGCGGGCCATCCGTCGGGGGCACGGCGCCTCGTTCATCGACCGCGACGGCGATGGGACCATCGGCCTCGGCGAGGCGACCGACCGGCTGGCCGACCGACTCGGCGTCGAGGGCATCCGGCGGCTGTACGAGTCCGAGAGCGGCGCCGAGCGGCAACGCCGACTCCGCGAGGAGGAGGGACTCGATGCGCTCTGTGCGGCACTGCTACTGGACCCTGACGAGTAGTCCAGGCCCCGCAGAAGGCAGTCGGGGGGCGCCAGTAGCGAAATGTGACTCCCGTTACACCGCGCTTCGCGCCGTTGCTCTCCTTAGCGTCCGGGATTCTCCCCATGGCGCCGAGACAGACGTTGGCTTTTTATCCGGTGATTCCCTCGCCTCGCGATAGGTTCGATATGTCTACCGAAGAGACCCCTGACGACAGGGATATCCCGGAAGACGGGGAGGAGGTCGCGGTCCGGGACGCGCTCGAGGAGCGGAACGCCTCGTTCGACGACGGTATCGTCGACCTGCTGGCGTGGGTCCTCGACACCGAGACGCGGGCCCGGATATACCTCTATCTCCGACAGCACCCCGACAGCACCTCCGAGGAGATCGCGACCGGAACCGGGCTCTACCCGTCGACAGTCCGGGAGGCACTGGCCGAACTGCACGAGGAGGGGAAGGTCGAGCGCCGCAAGCGCGAGTCCAGCGGCGCCGGCAACAACCCCTACGAGTACACCGCGCAGGCGCCGGCCGACCTCGTGACGAGCATCGTCGACGGCGTACAGGACGAGCTCAACACCGTGTTCAATCTGGATCGCCATCTCGGCGAGACCGAGGCCGATGGCGAGCGGGGTCCCGTCACCATCAGCGTCGATGTGGAGGGGAAGGCGGACGCAGGCGCCGAGACGGGCACCGAGGCGGGCGACGACTGACCGCCGCGATAGGCTCGTTGGGGAACGACTAAACCGCCGGCACGCCACTCGCGGCGTATGCAGGTGGTGCTGGGCGGCACGTTCGACCCCATCCACGACGGGCACCGCGCGCTGTTCGAGCGGGCGTTCGAACTCGGCGACGTGACCGTCGGACTCACCAGTGACGACCTCGCGCCGAAGACGCGTTCACAGGAGCGCTACGTCCGCTCGTGGACCGAACGGCGGGCGGACCTCGCCGCGGAGCTCGCGTTGTTCGCCGACGAGTACGACCGCGAGTACACCATCCGCGAGCTGACGGAGCCGACCGGCGTCGCCACCGAACCGGGGTTCGACGTACTCATCGTCTCGCCCGAGACCCGGGATGGCGGCGAGCGCGTCAACGAGATCCGCGAGAGGAACGGGCTCGAACCGCTCGATATCGAGGTGGTCGACCACGTGCCCGCGGAGGACGGCGAGGCCATCTCCTCGACACGCGTCGTGACCGGCGAGATCGACGAACACGGGAACCTCACGCCCGAGCGCGAGGGGCGTGCGAGTCCGGCCGACGCCGACGTCGAGACCAGCACGGACGCCTCCGAGGACTGACTCACCAGCCCGGCGGCTCCAGCCCGGCCTCCTCCAGCAGTGACTTCCACCGCCCCTGGACCGTCAGCCGCGAGCACCCCACCGCGTCGGCTACCTCGGACTGCGAGCGCCGGTCGCCGGCCATCAGTGCGCCCGCGTACACGGCCGCCCCGAGCACTGCTCGTTTCGAACGGTCGGTGTCCGGATTCACGCTCAGGAACAGGTCCGCCGCCCGACTCCGCGCGTCCGTGCCGAGGCCGAGCCGGTCGGCTGCGCTCTCCAGTTCGGCCAGCCACTCCTCGTTGTCGACCTCGTCGGACGCACGGTACACGGACGACTCTCGGTCGCCGGCGCACTTGAATCTCCGGCCCCGGTCGTAACTCGACGCTCGCTCCCCACGGATGGGAACGGACACGGTGTTTTATCTCCCGGGCACGCACCCGGTCATCTATGATCGAAGAGACGCTACCGGAGCGACCGTTCCAGCGCTTCGTCCTGCTGGCGGTCGCCGACCTGACGCTGGACGACCGGGAGCCGGTCCACTCGTTCGTCGTACGCGAGCGGTGTACGGCTCGCACGACGGATGTGACCTGCGCGGAGGGTGGCGTCGAGCGTGCGGTCATCCTGCGCGCGCTGGAGTCGATGACCGGCGACGGCCCGCTGACCGAGGTGGAGGCCACCTCCCCCGTCGGCAAGGGCCGCCCGGGCTACGAACTTGACCCCGACCCGACCGCGGTCGTCGACGGGCTCGTCCACGACAGCACGGTCGGCGACTACGCCACCTCGCTGCGGGACTGAGCCGGCTATCCGGGGGGCGTGGTGACCGGGGCGCGAACGCCTGGCCCGCGAACGCTTTTGCACGCGCCAGTACTCGCACTCGTATGGACTGCCACGTCGAACGCATCCGCATCGCCGACGAGGGCTCGGCGCCGATGGAGTCCGTCGAGTCGGCCAACGCCCGTCCGGGTGGACTCGTCGGTGACCGCTACTACGAGGGGACCGGCTACTACTCCCCGTACGACGTCTGCGAGGTCACGTTCGTCGCGGCCGAGGCGCTCGAGGCCATCCGCGAGGAGTACGATATCGACCTGACCGACGGCCGGCACCGCCGGAACGTCGTCACGCGAGGCGTCGACCCGCACGACCTGCTGGACCACCGTTTCAGCGTCGGCGAGGTGACGTTCGAGGGGACCCGACCGCGGCCACCCTGCGCACACGTGGAGCAGGTGGCCGACGAGGAGGGCGTGATGGAGGCGCTCACGGAGGGACGGGGCGGCATCTGCGCGGATGTCGTGGACGGCGGCGAGTTACGTGTCGGTGACGAGTTCGGCGTTCCCGAGCCTGCGAACCCGGAGCCATCGAGCATCGCGCGGGCGATGCGCGAGCGAGCCGAGGAACGGGCGGAGAAGCGAGTGGAGTGACCGAGAGCGTCAGGTTCTTGCCCCGTTCCGGCGCAGATGACAATGCGCGCGGGTAGCCAAGCCAGGAAACGGCGCAAGGCTTAGGACCTTGTCTCGTAGGAGTCCGCCGGTTCAAATCCGGTCCCGCGCACTGGAACCCCGCCGTCCCGGCGTTCCGGACGGGGCCACGCGGAGCAGCCTCCCCGACGAGCGGCCGGTTTCCCTCCATCTCGGCCAAGGCCTACAAGTGTCGAGGCACCAGCTTCCGTCGGGAGGTACCGATTCATGCTTGACCAGTTGACCATTCGAGGAGCGGAGCGTGACGACATCGCTCGCGTCCGCGAGATCGCACGGGACTCGCTCACCTCGTCGTACGCGCTGAGTCCGGACGACATCGAAATGCTCGTCGAGGTCGCGTTCGCGGAGGACGCGCTGGCCGAGTGTCTCGACGATGCTGCGGCGTCGCTGCTGGTGGCCGAAGACGACGGCATCGTCGGCTTCGTCACGACCACCGACGGCGAAGTCGACTGGCTCCACGTCGACCCGGAGCGGCGCGGCCGCGGGGCCGGGACGGCACTGTTCGAGCGGGCGGTCGAGACCCTGGATGACGGGTCCGGTCCGGTGCAGGCCACGACGCTCGCCGCGAACACCCAGTCGGGCGCCTTCTTCGAGCGGTTCGATTTCGAGCGTGTCGCGGAACGGCAGACGGAACTCGGCAGTCTGGAACTCGCCGAGTACGTCTACGCGCCGGCGGGAGCCACGGAGCGCGCGAGCGACTCCGGGCGGGAAGCCGACGCTGCAGAGGCCGCCGAACCGACCGAGCGCGACGACCTCGACCTGCCGGACGAGGTGACGGTCGACGGCCGGACCGTGACCCTCGGCGACGAGTCGGTCCCGGGGTCGGAGGGTGGCTTCGTCGTCACCTACGACGGAAGCGAAGCGTACGGCTACCTCTGTGCGAACTGCGAGTCGATGGACGTGACCGTCGATAGTATGAACCGTATCAGGTGTGGGCACTGTGGCAACACGCACCGGCCGAAGGAGGAGTACGACGGCTCCTACCTGTAGGTGCTTGCCTGGTACCTGCTGCCCAGTTCGGACCCCTCAGCAGGACGCCCCCGGCAACGACGGTCCCGGAGCCGACGAACGCCACGGGCTGTCTCGACTCCGAGCAGCCCACAGGTGGGACTCGGTCGGGGCACGGGGACTTTTCCTGCTGTCTGCCAACAAGGCACACATGGCAATCGCACGGCACGGCGCCGGCCCGACCGCGAAGCTCCGCGCGCTGGGGTCGCAGGTCCATCCGGTGTTCATGCTGCCGCCGCTGGCCGCCAGCACGTTCGGTGCCCTCCTCGCGGTGACGAGCCGTCTCGGTGCCACCGACGCGACGCTCGCTCCACTCGCGCTGGCCGCACACCTCGTGGCGGTCTTCTTCGGCCTCTACACGGCCCACCTGAAGGACGGCTACGTCGACTTCCACGTCCGGAGCGAGGACGACGACCACCCGCTCACGGCCCGGGGGTGCCGGCTCGCGCTGGCCGGCGCGACAGCCGGGTTCGCACTCGCGCTCGCGGCGGTGGTTCTTGCCGCCGGACCGGTCGCAGGGCTTCTGACCGTACCGGGGTGGGCCATCGGCTACCTGCACGCGCCACAGTTCGACACCAACCCCGTGACCGCAACGGCGGGCTACCCGACCGGCGTCGCGCTGGCACTTCTCGGCGGGTTCTACGTGCAGGCGAGCACGCTCTCGCCGGCGGTGCTCGCGTTCGCGGCCGTGTTCGTGGTCACACTCTCGGGCGTGAAGGTGGTCGACGACACGACGGACGTGCTGTACGACCGGTCCATCGGGAAACGGACGGTCGCGGTGGCGCTGGGCCCCCGCCACGGTCGGGAAGTTGCCTTCGGGCTGATGGGGCTCGGGATGTTCCTCGTGGTCGCGTTCGCCATCGACGGCCTGTTTCCGACGGGTGCCGTACTCGCGACGGTTCCGTTCGTCGTCGTGGCTGCGCTCGCGACCCGCGCTGACCCGGAACTGGCAACGATGTTGCTCATCCGGGGTGCGTACCTCTTCCTGGCCGTCCTCGTGGCGGCGGTCTGGTTCCGGCCGCTCGCGGGCGTCCCCTTGCCGGACATCGGCGTGCTGGGGCCGTACACCTATCTCGCGACGGAGGCGCTCTTCGGCACGGGCGCGTTCACCCTGCTGTGGCGGGCGGGCGCGTGGCGGGCGGCCGCCCGGACGGTGGTCGTCCTCTACCCGCTCGCGTACCTCTGGGACTGGTACACGCTGGAGGTCGGTGTCTTCGCGATTCCGCTCCGAACGGGCGTCGAACTGCTCGGCATCCCCCTCGAAGAGCACCTGTTCATGCTGGTGGTGCCGGCGTTCGTCGTCGGGGTCCACGAGTCGCTACGACACGACACCGACGGGTGAGAACTGGACAACCCCGGGACCTCCGAGACAACCCCGGCGCACTACGGGTCGGGGTCGACCATCTGCTTCACGAACACGAGGCCGAACAGCGTCACGCCGAGGCCGAACGCCCCCTCGACGAGGGTGAGCGCGGTGAACCGGTCCAGCACCACCGCGAGCCCGAATCCGAGGAAGACGACCACCGGGACGATCATCCCGCTGATGACCAGCGGCAGGTCGGTCTCGCGCTTCAGCGCGACCATCGTGAACATCGACATGCCGAGCGAGACCGCTGCCGGGGCCGCGACCGGGAGCGGCAGCTGCCGGACGACCGTCAGAAGTGGCGCCGGCGCCACGAGTAGACCCGCGAGGCTAGCCTCCCCCGCGATGCCGACGGCGACGCCGGCGAGTGCGGCGACGGCGGCGACTCCGAGCTTCCGCATAGCCGGAGGTTCGGCCAGGGGATTGTAACCGCTTGCACCACCGTGACACCGTCCAGTGCCGGTCATCCCACCGACACGCCCTTGCCCGCGCCCCGCATCCGCCGAGATGATGACGGACGACGACGGTAGGGACGCACCGCCGAATCACCCCGACGCCGACGGGACCGACGAGGGCTCGGCAGCCGCTGGTGGGCCGTACGCTGCGGTCCACGCTCGTCCCGAGGGGGACGCGACGGTCGCCCGGATGGCTCTGACCGCGGCCGAGTCCGGCTACGCCGGCGTCGTCGTCCGTAACCACGGGGACGCCGACGCGACGCCGGCCGAGGAACCGCCCGAGGACCCCGGTGGCGGCGCCTACGCTCCCGACCGCGTCATCGACGCGTACGACATCGACGTGGTGCCGGCCGTCGAGATACGGACGGACGACCGCGGACAGGCCGGCACCCTCCTCTCGCGGTACCGGGACGAGCGCGTCATCGTCTGTGTCCACGGGGGGTCGCTGAACCGCTGGGCGGTCGAGGACCCACGCGTGGACGTGCTGGCGCACCCGACCCGCGGTGAGGGCGACCTGAATCACGTGCTGGTGAAGGCGGCGGCGCGGAACGGCGTCCGACTCGAGTTCGACCTCTCGCGCGTGCTCCGGCGAACGGGAGGCAAGCGGGTGCAGGCCGTCAGGGGACTCCGCAAGCAACGGGAGATCGTCGCACACTACGACGCCCCGTTCGTCGTGAGCGCGGACCCGACCTCGCATCTCGAACTCCGGTCGCCACGCGACCTCCGGGCGGTGGGCGAGGTCGTCGGGTTCGACCCCGAACGGGTGTCGGCGGGACTTCGCGAGTGGGGGCGACTCGCCGCGCGCAACCGCGAGCGACTCGGCGAGGATTTCATAGCCCCCGGCGTCCACAGGGGTCGGTATGAAGAAGTCGATTGACGAGCACGCCGCGCGGTTCGACGAGGCGGCCGATTCCTACGACGCAGACAAGTCGGCCGAGTACGAGGCCTGCGCGGGGCTCGTCGTCGAGCACGCTCGCGGCACCGCCGAGAGTGCGATGCGCCCGGCACGCCCCCTCCGCCCGGACGACGTGGTACTGGACCTCGGGACGGGGACGGGTGCCATCGCGCTCGCGCTCGCGGGCGACGCCGGCCGGGTCGTCGGCCGCGACATCAGCGACGGGATGCTGGCGAAGGCACGCGAGAAGGCCGACGAGCAGGGCGCGGACAACGTCAACTTCGGCAACGGTACCTTCCGCGAACCGGGGTACGAGGGACCCGTCGACGTGGTCGTCTCGAACTTCGCGATGCACCACCTCTCGGACGCGGAGAAGCGCGAGGCAATCGACCTCGTCGCCGACCTGGCCCCCCGCCGTATCGTCCTCGGGGACGTGATGTTCTTCGGCGAGCCGGACCCCGAGGAGCCGTTCTACAGCCCGGAGGTCGACGACCCGGCCACCGTCGGAGTGCTGTGTGACGCGTTCACCGATGCGGGCTACGCCGTCACGGCCGTCGAGCTGGTCCACGAGCAGGTGGGCGTCCTCGTCGCCGACCGCCTGGAGACCGACGCGGCCGCCGACGAGGGGTTCTCGGACGAACCCGTCGGGATGAACGAGGACTGAGTCGACCGTGAAGCACCTCCCGAAACACCTCCGCCCGCGCTGGCGCTACCTTGCGGTCGAGCTGGAGTCGGGCCCGGACGCCACGTTCGGCCGCGAAGGGCTCCAGCGGGCCATCTGGTACGCCGCGGGCAACCTGCTCGGCGACCCGGGGAGCGCCGACGCCGACCTGTCGGTCGTCCGGTTCGAGCGCGAGGGGAACGAGGCATCGCCCGGACGGAGGGACGGCCGGGACGGCCGGGACGGCGGTGCGGAGGCGACCGCAATCGTGCGCGTCCGGCGCGAGGAGGTCCAGCGCGGCCGGGCCGTGGTCGCCTGTCTCGACGCCGTCGAGGGGGCGCCGGTCCGGACGCGCGTCCGCGGTGTCAGCGGGACCGTGCGAGCCAGTGAGGAAAAGTATTTGAATCGGCCGCGAGCAGGAACAGGGGACCGAACGGTCGCGTTCGCGGGGGCCGACCGCCGGGCGTGGACCCGTGGCCGACGGGTGGACGTCGAACTGGCGGACGGGCACGCTGGCGCGACGGAACTCGACTACCAGGGCTCCGACGGCTGACGACGCGCGACATCTCCCGGTACCGACCACGGAGCCGAGACACCCCACAACGACACACCACACAGAACATGCAGGGACAATCACAACAGCAGGCGTACGACCGCGGTATCACCATCTTCTCGCCGGACGGCCGGCTCTACCAGGTCGAGTACGCCCGCGAGGCAGTGAAGCGCGGTACGGCCAGCATCGGTGTCCGGACGGAGGGCGGCGTCGTCCTCGCCGTCGACAAGCGCATCCGCTCGCCGCTGATGGAGCGCAACTCCGTCGAGAAGCTCCACAAGGCCGACGACCACATCGGTATCGCCTCCGCGGGCCACGTCGCCGACGCCCGCCAGCTCATCGACATGGCCCGCCGGCAGGCGCAGGTCAACCAGCTCCGCTACGGCGAGCCCATCGGCGTCGAGACCCTCACCAAGGAGGTCACGGACTTCATCCAGCAGTACACGCAGGTTGGCGGCGCCCGCCCGTTCGGCGTCGCGCTCATCGTCGGCGGCGTCGAGGACGGCGAGCCCCGCCTCTTCGAGACGGACCCCTCCGGCACCCCCTACGAGTGGCAGGCCCTCGCCATCGGCGCGGACCGCGGCGAGATCGAGGACTACCTCGAGGAGAACTACGACGAGTCCGCGGATCTGGACACCGGCATCGGGCTGGCGCTGGGTGCGCTCGCGTCGGTCAACGACGGCAAACTGACGCCGGAGGGCATCGGCGTCGCCGTCATCCCGTCCGACACTGCCGAGTACGAGGACCTCGACGACGCGCAGGTCGAGTCGCATCTGGACGAGCACGGGCTGCTCGACACCGGCGAGGACGCGGACGAGGACGAGGAGTAACGGACGCCACGCCGTTCTCGAGTCTCCGACACCGGACGACAAGGCGAGAGTCATCCACGCGGACACCATTCCCTTGTCAGTCCAGTGGGCGCGCGCTGGCGGCCGTGCCCGCAGGGCCGGCCGCCGCCAGCGCGCGAGGGACGAGCACCGGAGCCGAGCGAAGCGAGGCCGAGAAGCGCAAGCGGGTGGGGAGGCGTGAGGTCCACGACTGCCGACTGACAAACTGCAGTCCCTGGCGGACTCGGAGGGCGAGCGCTCTCGACCCGGTGAGACGACGCAAGCACCGCAGCGACCAACGGGAGCGAGGAGCGCAGCGAGTCGCAACCGGTCGAGAGCGCGAGGGCTTCGGGGGAGGCTTCGCCGCTGGCCACCCCAGCCACTCACGGCACTCAAACTCCCAGCATCGAGTATATACCTTTAAGAGACCATTTTGATATTATAATACCACCATAATAACCGAGTGTGCGTCTTTCTCCAGAAATTGACTTCCAGACTACCTCTAGCACCGCTCCTCGCAGATGCGGTCGAAGATGCGCCCTGTCGACAGCAACTCGCCCTCGAACCGTGGCTCCCGTCCACTCGCGCGTCGCACGTCGCAGTCCAGCCCCCGACCGTCCAGCGCCCCGCGCACCCCGTCGGCGTCGTGGTGCTGGTCGTGGCCCAGCAGGATACAGTCCGGGTCGATGCGCTCGATGGGGATGAAGAAGTCCTCCAGGTGGCCCAGATGCGCCTCGGTCACAGGGTCGAGTGCGTCGACCATCTCCCGGCGCTGTTGGTCGGCGAGGACGGGCGGTTCCTTGTGGGTCACGTTCTCCGAGCGCGCGATGATGACGTGGACCTCGTCGCCCAGCGAGGCGGCCTCGCGGAGGTAGTGAAGGTGGCCCGGGTGGAGCACGTCGAAGGTTCCCTGCGCGACCACGCGCTCGTACTGGGACGCGTCCACGATGTCACGCTCCTCGCCACTCACCAGCCATCCCCCCCGTCGAATCGGGTGTCGCGCTCGTCGGCCTCGTTCCGGAGTTCCTCGTCGATATCCGCCTGGGTGAAATCGAAGAACTCGTCGTCGGGCAGGTCGACGTCGAGCACCTCCAGGTCGCGGGGCTCGCCCTCGCGGTCGAACGCCTGCCAGTCGTGGCGGCCGTACGGGTAGCCGATGATGATGTGGACCTTCCCCTTGCCGAAGGTCATCAGGTCGGCGTCGGAGGGCTTGAGGACGCCGTTCGGGTGGGAGTGGACGGAGCCGGCGGACTTGATGCTGTTCGGGACCATGTACTCCTGGACGGTGGCGCTCGTCGGGTTCGACTCCGTCCCCGGAATCACGAGCACGTCCGTGATGACGGTGCCGTCCCGGTCGAGGCCCAGCCGCGAGGCGTCCTCGCCCCGGAGGAAGCCCATGTACTCGTTTGGGTGGGCGTCCTCGGAGGCCTCGAGCGCGAACTCGAGGGCGTCCTCGGCGATGCCGATGACCCCGCTCGACCGGAACAGGCGCATATCCGAAGTCCGGTCGGCCGATGATTAGGCGTTTCGATGCCCCGGACCCCACCGCGGGCGAGTAGATGTGACCGGAATCGACCGTCTGAGCAGCCAGCAACCCGTGACGCGTGGGAGCGGCGGTTCCACCGTTTGACAACTCTTAAACGGCAACGGGACCGAAACCCGTTACATGTCTCATTCGCCCGACGCCGACGAGGAAGTCGGCGCCGATTCCGACGCTGACGGGGTCCCGGACCGGGGGACCGTCGTTTATCGTCTCGCGGACGCCTGTACGGCCGATGCCCTCGAACAGGGGGAGCACTACCACGCGACCGTCAACGGTGTGGTCGAGTACGGGGTCTTCGTCGATGTCTCGGCCAGCGTGTCCGGGCTCGTCCACGACTCCGAACTGCAAGGGGAGTACGATGTCGGTGACGAGCTCGTCGTCGAACTCATCGAGGTGCGCGAGAACGACGACCTCGCGTTCGCCGAGCGTGACCTCGACGAGTTCGAGACCGAGGATATCGCGGCCGGCGCCGAGGTCGGCGTCGCCGAACTGGACGAGCACGTCGGCGACATCGTCAACGTCGAGGGCGTCGTCGTGCAGGTCAAGCAGACCGGCGGCCCGACCCTGTTCCACGTCGCCGACGGCGAAGCGGTCGTCCCCGGCGCCGCCTTCGAGTCCGCCGGCGTCCGCGCGTACCCGAGCGTGGAGGTGGAGGACGCCGTCCGCATCACGGGGGAGGTCGAGCACCGCGAGGAGGCGCTGCAGATCGAGGTCGAGGACCTCTCGCGCCTGCGTGGCGAGGCCGCCGACGAGGTCCGCGACGAGTACGAGGAGCGACTGGAGGCCGCCGCCGAGCCGCCCGAGGTCGAGCCGCTCATCGAGTGGGAGGCGTTCGAATCCATCCACGAGGAACTCCGCGAGGTGGCTCGCCACCTCCGCCGGGCCGCACTCGCCAACCGCCCCATCCGGATGCGCCACCACGCCGACGGTGACGGGATGTGTGCGTCGGTTCCGCTCCAGACCGCGCTCGAGCGGTTCATCGACGACACCCACGAGGACAACCAGGCCCCGCGACACCTCCTGAAGCGGCTCCCCTCGAAGGCGCCGTTCTACGAGATGGAGGACGTCACGCGCGACCTGAACTTCGCGCTGGAGGACCGCGAGCGCCACGGGCAGAAGCTCCCGATGCTGTGCATGCTGGACAACGGGTCGACCGAGGAGGACGTCCCCGCCTATCGTGCGATGGCCCAGTACGACGTCCCCATCGTCGTCGTCGACCACCACCACCCCGACCCGGAGGCCGTCGAACCGCTGCTGGAGGCCCACGTCAATCCGTACCTGCACGGCGAGGACTACCGCATCACGACGGGCATGATGGGCGTCGAGCTCGCGCGTCTGGTCGACCCCGACATCACCGAAGAGGTCCGCCACGTCCCCGCCGTCGGCGGCCTGTCGGACCGCTCGAAGGCCGAGGCGATGGACGACTACCTCGCCCTCGCGGAGGAGGCCGGCTACACCGAGGCCGACCTGCGCGACGTGGGCGAAGCGCTCGACTACGCCGCCCACTGGCTCCGCTACAACGACGGCAACGGCTTCGTCAACGACCTGCTCGACGTGGGGACCGACGCCGACCGTCACGCCGACCTCATCGAGTTCATGGCCACCCGCGCCGAGCGTGATGTCGACCGACAGCTCGAGGACGCCCTCCCACACGTCGACCACGAACGACTCGACAACGATGCACACCTCTACCAGCTCGACGTCGACGAGCACGCCCATCGATTCATCTACCCCGCCCCCGGGAAGACGACGGGCGAGGTCCACGACCGGAAGGTCGAGGAGACGGGCGACCCGGTTATCACCATCGGCTACGGCCCGGACTTCGCGGTCCTCCGGAGTGACGGCGTCCGGCTCGACATCCCGGAGATGGTGACGGAGTTGACCGAGGAGCTGCCAGGTGCGGGAGTCAGCGGCGGCGGCCACCTCGTCGTCGGTTCCATCAAGTTCGTCCCCGGGAAGCGCGAGGCCGTGCTCGACGCGCTGGTCGAGAAGATGGCCGACGCGGAACTGGACGAGGAGCTCCGGAGCACACTGGTCCGCGACGACTGACGACCCGGGTTCACGGCCACAAGCCACCCGACAACTTATCTTCCCGCGTTCCTCCCGTCGACATAGACCGCCGTCCGGCGGAAATCGAGTCATGGCAGACGGACACCAGCAGCCGGGGGAGCGTCGGAATGCGAACGAACCATCGGGTGCGGCGCTGTTCGGTGCGATTCCCGGCCCCGCGTTCGTGCTGGCGACCGACGGACGCGTCCAGCAGACGAACGAAGCCGCAGCCATGCTTCTGGCCGGAGACGTGCCGGATACGTTCCACATGCTCGCTCGCCCAGCACACCGCGAACGGGCCCGAGAGGCCGTGAAGACGGCTGCCAGGAGTGACACGGCGACCATCGAGATCGACGTGCAGACCGCCGACGGACCGCGACGGTTCGCCTTCGACTGCTCGGCTATCGAGCGGGAGGGTGGCCCGACCGCCGTGCTGGCCATCGGCCGCCCGAGTACCCCCGAGGACGGCGAGCCGAACACGGAGCCGACTGTAGACGGGAGCCAGGACGGGGAAGCGTCCGCCACCGGGACCGCCGAGGCGTCCGACGACACCGCATCCGAACCGCCAGAGGACGGGCTCGCCGGGGGAAGTCTCCTCCAGCGGGCCGACATCGTGGGCGCCGTCGGGGACGGAGCGTACGTTCTCGACACCGACCGCCGGCTCGCCGCGGTGAGCGACCGCCTCGCCGCGACGCTGGGGCGCGACCGCGACGCGCTGGTTGGCCAGCGGCTCCGGGCGCTGCTCGCCAACGACTCCCAGGCCGCGGCGGTCGGCCTCCACGAGGCACTGCTGGCCGGAGACCGCGAGACGGGGACCGTGGAGTTGACGGTCGCAAGCGCCACGGGCGCCCTCCCGGCCGAGATCCACGCCACGGCCGTTGCCGACGGGGACGACCGGGTGGTCGTCGGCGTCCTCCGGGACGTCTCCGACCGCCGGCGCCGGGAACACCAGCTCGCACGCCACCGAGACCAGCTGGCGACGCTGAACCGCATCAGCGAGGCCGTCGAGGGAGTCGTCCAGGGAATCGTCGAGTCGGCGACCCGCGAGGGTATCGAGGAGACCGTCTGCGAGCGGCTGGCCGCCTCCGACCTCTACCGGACGGTCTGGGTCGGCCGCATCGCGGCAGGCGGCCTGGAGGTGACGGCGAGCGCTGGCGAGCCCCCACTGTTCGCGAGCCAGCAGGCGGCCGAGGACGGAGCCGAGAAGGGTGTCGCGGACGTGGCCACGGCAGCCGGGACCCACGAGGACCATCCGGCGCGGGTGGCGTTCCGGACGGGGGAGCCGTGTATCCGACGCGACGACTGGATGGGGGGCGACCACCCGACCGAGCACGGGCTGGCGGCCGAACACGGCATCCGGGCGAGCATGGCGCTCCCCATCACGCACAACGATACCGCGTACGGCGTCCTCTGCCTGCAGTCGCCGCGCCCCGACGCCTTCAGCGACCGCGAGCAGGCCGCACTGGAGCGACTGGCGCGCGTCGTCGGGTTCGGTATCAACGCCGCCGACACGGAGCTCCTGCTCCACTCGGGCACCACGACCGAACTCGTGTTCCGGGTCCGGGGGAAGAACTGCTTCCTGGCGACGCTCTCGGCCGAGGCCGGCCCCGTCGGCCTCCGCTGGACCGTCCCCGAGGACGAGGGGCTTCGGCACTTCCTCGAGGTCGAGGCCCCCGCGGAGGCGGCGGTCGCTGGCGCGGAGGCCGCCGGGGCCCTCGAGGTTGCGGTGGTCAGCGAGCGCGAGGGCGACGGCGACCCCACGACGACCATCATCGAGGCGATAGCGCCTCGGAGCGTCACCGCCCGCCTGAGTGATGTCGGGGCCGTGGTCCAGCAGGGGAGCGCCGAGGGCGGCACCGCCGAGTTCACCGCCCGCATCGCCGGGCAGACCAGCACCCGGACCGTCGTCGAGGCGTTCCAGGAGGAGTTCGAGGCGTCGCTGAAAGCCAAACGACGGGTCGAAGAGCCCGTCGAGACGGCTCAGGACCTCCGGCAAGCGGCCGACGAGCGCCTCACCGACCGGCAGAGCGACGTCCTCCGGACCGCGTACCTGATGGGCTACTTCGAGTGGCCCCGCGTCCACAACGCCGAGGAGGTCGCCGAGCGGATGGGCATCACCTCCGCGACGCTGCACTACCACCTCCGCGCCGCCGAGCGGAACTTCCTGGAACTGTTCTTCGACGAGTCGCCGACGAGCGGGTGACAGGGAGTGGCGGCCGGGGGCGGCCGGGGGCGGCAGGGTGGCAAGGGGCGGTCCGGGACCGGCGACGACAGCCGGGGATAGACTTAACCCCCGGTGCGACACACGCGTTCACGATTGTCATGGAGTACCACGACGGCGCACCGCTCCAGCACGCCGATGCCGTGCTATCGATGGGAGCGCACCGATACGGCGAGAAGGACGCTATCGTCTCGCTGGAGTACGGCGAGGCACAGAGCTTCGCGGCCCTGGACGAGCGCGCGAGCCGCGTCGCGAGCGCGCTGACCGAACGCGGCGTCGGAGCGGGCGACCGGGTGGGGCTCTTCCTGCCGAACACGCTCCAGTTCCCGGAGACCTTCTTCGGGGCGATGCGGGCCGGCGCCATCCCGGTACCGCTCAACCTCCGGATGGACGTCGAGACGCTGGGGTACATCTGCTCGGACGCCGACGTGGACCATCTCGTCACGTCGCCGCTGCTCGTCGGTGGGATGGAGACCGACCGCGCGACAGTCGCGGCGCCCGCCGATATCGCGGCCGAAGCGAGCATCTCGACCCGCTGGATTCCCGGGATGGGCGACCGCGACGGCGACGCGGACGGCGTGGTCGACTACGATGCCGCGCTCGAGGCCGCCGACCCGGACTTCGACCCGCCGGAGCGCGACACCGACGACGTGGCCGTCCAGACGTACACCTCCGGCACGACAGGCCGACCGAAAGGGGTGCTGTTGAGCCACCGGAACCTGCTCTCGGTGCAGGAGTCGATGGCCACCTCCGGCCCCAGCCCCGACCCCGGGATGACTGGCCTGATGGTGCTGCCGCTGTTCCATGTTCCGACGCTGAACACCGTGATGGGGAAGTACCTCTACACCGGCGGGACAGTCATCCTGCAGGCCCGGCCCAGCGGCGAGGGGATGCTCCAGGCCATCGCGCAGTTCGACATCAACGAGGTACCCGCGGTCCCCGCGCTCCACACGATGATGTACCGGGCGTACAGCGAGAACCCGGATGCCTACGACGTCTCGTCGGTGGAGGCCCTGGGTGCCGCCGCCGCCCCCCTGCCGGACGACACCAAGCGGAACCTCACCCGCGACTTCGACGTGTCGATGAGCGAGGGCTGGGGGATGACCGAGACCGCTGGCCTCGTCACGCTGCGCTCGCCCGCCGTGAACAAGGCCGCCGGCTGTATCGGCCAGCCGCTCCGCAACCTCGAGCTCGAACTGCGTGACCCGGACACCCGCGAGACGGTCGTGCCCGCGAACGTACTGAACCCCCGCTCGGCACCCGCCGACCTCCCCGAGGACGAAGACGCACGCACCGGCGAAATCGCGGTGCGCGGCCCGCAGGTGTTCGAGGGCTACCACGGTCTCCCGGAGACGAACGAACAGGTCTTCGACGACGAGGGCTGGTTCCACACCGAGGACGTGGGGCGCGTCGACGAGGACGGCCACCTCTGGATCGTCGACCGCGCCGACGATATGATAATCGCAGGCGGGGAGAACATCTATCCCGCCGAGGTCGAGGACGCCCTCTACGACCACCCGGACATCGCCGAGGCCGCCGTCGTCGCCGCACCCCACGAGGTGAAAGGCGAGGCACCGGTCGCGTTCGTGGTGCCCGAGCCGGACGCCGACCTCGACGAGCAGGCCGTCCGCGAGTACTCGCTGGAGAACGTCGCGAGCTACGCGCACCCGCGTCGGGTGTTCTACGTGGACGAACTTCCGCGCTCGGCGACGCAGAAGGTGCAGCGGTACAAACTGGAGGAACGGGTCGAGGCGGAACTCGACGGGGAGCCGCTGGCGTCGAGCGAGCAGCTCTGACAGGGACGGTCCGGACCTGGAGCAGAAATTCTGCAGGCACGTTATTCTGCACTTATTCGAGTATTTTATCCTTAATGTGTCAAACGGAGAATTTAGGACGATGACAAGCTAGAAAGTAGGGATATCCTCAGGCGCCACCGGATAGCAGGTCCGCTGCCCGCTCTGCGAGCATCATCGTCGGCCCGTACGTGTTCGCCCGCGGGATGGTCGGCAGTACCGAGGCATCCACCACCCGCAGTCCCTCGACACCCCGAACTCGACACCCCGGGTCGACCACGGCGTCCTCGCCCGCCCCCATCCGGCAGGAGCCGGCGAGATGGTAGTACGAGGCAGTGTGGTCGCGCACGTGCTCACGGATGGACGCCTCGTCGGTCTTCACGGGGAAGTTCCGCCCGTCGTACACGTCGGCGAGCGGCTCCGCCGCCGCAATCTCCTGGGCCTTCTCGACGCCCCGGACGAGCGCCTCGACGTCAGCCTCTGCAGTGAGGTAGCCCGGGTCGACGAGGGGCTCGTCGTTCGGGTCGGCCGACCGGAGTCGCACGCGACCCCGACTCTCCGGCGCGACGAGGCCGACGCCGATGGTGAACCCGCTCCAGTCGTACTCGGCGAGGTCGCCGCCCTCGATGGTCGCCGGAGCGAACATAAACTGGAGGTCCGGCGCGTCCAGCCCCTCGCGCGAGCGCCAGTAACCCACCGCCTCGGAGCCGTTTGAGGTGAGCGGGCCGCGCTTCAGCAGGAGGTACTTCGCCACGTTCCACAGCGTCTCGGCGTCGTCGTACGTCTGGGTCGTGGCACGGTAGTTGGTGTAGACGAGCGCGTGGTCCTGCAGCCCCTCGCCGACCGGCAGGCCCGCGCGCACCTCGATGTCGTGCTCGCGGAGGTGGTCGGCGGGCCCGATGCCCGAGAGGAGCAGTAGACGCGGGGAGTTGATCGCGCCGGCCGAGACGACCACCTCCTCGGCGGCCTCGGCGGTGCGGGTCACACCATCCTGCACGTACAGCACGCCCGTCACCCGGTCACCGTCGCCGTCGAACCGGAGCCGGCGGACGTGGGCACCCGTCTCGACGGTGAGCGACTCACGGCCGAGGGCCGGCTTCAGGTAGGCGTCCGCGGCGCTGTATCGCTCGCCGTCCTTCTGGATGACGTCGCAGTAGCCCACCCCGTCGGCGTCGCGGGCGACGCTCTCCGCGCGGTCCAGACCGCTCGCGGCCGCCGCCTCGACGAGCGACGACGCGACCGGGTGCGGGTCGTCGACGGCCCGGAGGTGCTGGAGGCCACCCGTCGAGAGATGCGGGCTCTCTGCGTCCTCGAGGCGGTCGTACTGCTCGGCCACCGATTCGGGGCCCCAACCGTCGTCGTCGGTCACGGCGGCCCATTCCTCGAAATCCGCCTGGTGGCCGCGGAAGTACATCTGCGCGTTGATGGAGCTGGAGCCGCCGAGCGTCCGGCCCTGCGCGAGCGTCACGCGGCGTCCGTCCAGCCCTGCCTGCGGTGTCGTCCGGAAATCCCAGTCGTGCTCCGTCCCGAGGAGGTCGACGTGCGCGATGGGGATGGACATCTCCCGTTCCTCGTCCGGCTTGCCCGCCTCGAGGAGCAGTACGTCGTTGTCCGCACTCAGCCGATTCGCCAGCACGCACCCCGCGGACCCGCCACCCACGATGACGTAATCGTACCCCGCCATGGGCGTGCGTGTCTCCTTCCGGCGACAAAAAGGTCCGCCCGCACCGAGAATCGGTCCCGCGTCGTTACAGGTAGCCTTCCTCGGCCAGCCGCTCGACGCCCTCGCGCAGGCGCTCCTCGCTCGCGGCGTAGGAGAGCCGGGCGAAGCCGGGCGTGCCGAAGGCGCTACCGGGGACCGTGGCGACGTGGGCGTCCTCGATGGCGCCCTCACACCAGGCCTGGTCGTCCTCGGGGACGGGGAGCATCATGTAGAACGCGCCCTCCGGGACGGCCACGTCCTTCCCGTGGTCGGCGAACAGGTCGACGAGCATGTCGCGGCGCTCGTGGAACGCGTCGCGCATCTCCGTGATGGCGTCGTCCGTGTTGCGCAGGGCCTCGACGCCCGCGTGCTGGACGAAGTTGGTCGCACAGGTCACGGAGTGCGAGTGGAGCTTGCCGGCCTGACTCACGAGGTCGCTCGGCGCGCCGAAGTAGCCCAGCCGCCAGCCCGTCATGGAGTAGGCCTTCGAGAAGCCGTTGAGCGTGATGGTGCGGTCCTCCATCCCGTCCAGCGTGCCCAGCGAGGTCGGGGAGACGCCGTAGGTTATCTCCTTGTATATCTCGTCGGAGATGACCGCGACGTCGTGGTCGACGGCGAGGTCGCGCACGCCCTCGAGCGCCGCGTCGGAGTAGACCGCGCCGGTCGGGTTGTTCGGCGAGTTGACGACCAGCAGTTCCGTCTCGTCGGAGACGGTCTCGGCGAGGTCGTCGAGCACCGGCTCGAGCTGGAAGTCGTGGCCCGAGGTGTCCACGCGCGAGATGGAGCCGCCGGCGAGTTTCGTCATCGCCTCGTAACTCACCCACGCCGGGTCCAGCAGGACGACCTCGTCGCCGTCGTCGATGAGCGTCTGGAAGATCTCGTAGAGCGCCTGCTTCCCGCCGGGCGTGACGATTATCTCGTCGGTGCCGTAGTCGAGGCCGTCGCTCTCGAACTTGTCGACGATAGCCTCCTTCAGCGCGGGGATGCCGTTCGAGGGCGCGTACCCCGTGTGCCCGGCGTCAATCGCGTCCTTGCCAGCCTGGACGATGTTCTCCGGCGTGGGGAAGTCGGGCTCACCAACCGAGAGGTCGACGACGTCGACGCCGTCGGCCTCCAGTTCCGCGGAGAGGTTGGAGATGGCGATGGTGGCGGAGGGCTCGACGCGCGTGACGCGGTCCGCGAACTCGAAGTTCATGCTTCGACCCCCGTGTCCGCGTCGTACGCATCGAGGTCGGTACCCGGCTCCGGCAGGTCCGCGGCGAGGTCGAGCGCGGCGTCGACGGCGTCGGCGCCGACGTGGACGCGCTCGTCGGCCTCGGCTGCACTCTGCCCGGGCCCCGTCACGCCGAGCGTGACGGGCGTGTCCCGGTCGAGCGCGACATCGGACAGTTTGGGTGCGATAGCGTGGCCGATGACCTCGTCGTGCTTCGTGTCCCCCGTGACGATGGCCCCCAGCACCGCGACCGCGTCGACGTCCTCGCGCCGGGCGAGTCGGTCGGCGGCCAGCGGCGCGTCGTACGAACCGGGAACCGGAATCTCGGCGACGACGTCGGCGTCGCGCGCGGCCGCGGCCTCCCGGCCCCGCTCGGCCATCTCGTGCGTAATCGGTCGCTCCTTGTTGAACTGAGCGACCACCAGTCCGAGTGCTACCATACCCGGTCGCAGGCAGAGGGTTCTGATAGAACTGCCGCTTCGTGGGAATCGACGGGAACGACCACTAGGGATTCCGGGCAGGGTGCGCGCCCGCGCCGGCCCGCAGCCAGCACCGACTCTCGGTCGCGAGGCGATGGGCGGCTTTAACCGGCGTGACGGAGTAGCGTCGGACAACTGATGGTCGGCACCGCGACGCTGGTGACACTCGTAATCGCGAGTCTGGCGAGCCTCTTCATGGCCTGGTCTATCGGCGCCGGCTCCTCGGGGTCCACCCCGTTCGCGCCCGCGGTGGGGGCGAACGCCATCAGCGTGATGCGGGCCGGGTTCATCGTCGGCATCCTCGGACTGCTCGGTGCCATCCTGCAGGGCGCCAACGTGACCGAGGCGGTCGGCAAGGAACTCGTCGTCGGCGTCACGCTCTCGCCGGTCGCCGCCACTGTGGGCCTGCTCGTGGCCGCGACGCTCGTCGCCATCGGCGTCTTCGCGGGCTACCCCATCGCCACGGCGTTCACCGTCACGGGGGCTGTCGTCGGCGCGGGGCTGGCGATGGGTGGTGACCCCGCGTGGGCGAAATATCAGGAGATAGCGACCCTCTGGGTCCTCGTGCCCTTCGTCGGCGGCGGCATCGCCTACGGCACCGCGGTGACGCTGCGCGACGAGCGCGTCCCCGAGCGCGTTGCGGTCCCACTGCTCGCTGCGGTGGTCGGGCTCATCCTCGCCAACGTGGGCTTCGTGCTTCTGGGGCCGGCAGGCGAGGCCTACTCCATCGCCCAGACCATCGCCGCCGAGTTCCCGGGGCCACCACTCGCCGTCCGGGGCGCAGTGTCGCTCGTGCTCGCGGCCACCGTCGCGCTCGCCCTCTGGCGCGACCTCGTCCGTGACGAGGCCGCGGGCCAGCGCCACTTCCTGCTCGCGCTCGGCGGCCTCGTCGCGTTCTCGGCGGGCGGCTCGCAGGTCGGCCTCGCGCTCGGGCCGCTGCTCCCGCTGCTGGACGATACGTCGCTTGCGCTTCCGCTCACCGGGCTGCTGTTCGCCGGCGGCCTCGGGCTCCTGGTTGGCTCGTGGACCGGCGCGCCGCGGATGATAAAGGCGCTCGCGCAGGACTACTCGGCGCTCGGCCCACGCCGCTCCATCGCCGCGCTCATCCCCTCCTTCGCCATCGCGCAGACCGCCGTCTTCTTCGGCATCCCCGTCTCGTTCAACGAGATTATCGTCTCGGCCATCGTCGGGGCGGGCTACGCCGCCGGCGGCGCCGGGGTCAGCCGTGAGAAGATGGTGAAGACGGTGCTGGCCTGGACCGGATCCCTGTTGCTGGCGTTCACCGTGAGCTACGGGATGTTCGTGGCGGTCGATGCCGTGCTCTGACCCGTCCGGGACGAGCGTTCGTCCGGGCGTGTGTTGCACGAGTGATGGTCGAAGACGGGCAGCCGCAGGCCTCCTGCGAGGCGATTCGCCGAGCGAAACGCTCCGGTCAGTCCGTCGCCACTTCGTCGGCCTCGGCCTCCTCGTCCTCGACGCCGTACTCATCGGTGACAGTGATGCGCGCTTTCATGATGCGCGTGTTCTCGACCTCCTCGACGCGGATGTCGACGCCCTCGTAGGAGATGGTCTCGCCCTCCTCGACCAGGCGACCGGCGCGGTTGAAGATGAAGCCAGCGATGGTCTCGAACTCCTCGCCCTCCGGCAGGTCGATCTCCAGCGCCTCGTTGACCTCCTCGATGTTGAGCTCGCCGCGAACGAGGGCGGTGTCCTCGTCGAGGAAGTCGATGGGCTCCTCCTCCTCGCCCTCGAGGATCTCGCCGACGATCTCCTCGGTGAGGTCCTCCATCGTCACCAGCCCCTCGGTGGTCCCGAACTCGTCGATGACGATGACCATGTGCATCCGGTTCTGTCGCATCTCCGCGAGGAGTTCGTCGACGTTCTTCGACTCGGGAACGTGGAGCGTCGGCTCGATGATCGATTCGAGCGTGAGGTCCTCGGACTCGTTCTCGCCGTAGTTGAGGTCCCGCACGAGGTCGCGGACGTGGACGACGCCGATGATGTTGTCCAGCGAGCCCTCGTAGACGGGGATGCGGGCGTGGCTCGACTGGACGGCGGTCTCCAGGGCCTCCTCGATGGAGCCGTCCTTCGAGACGGCGGTCATGTCGAGCCGTGGAGTCATCACCTCCTTGGCGATGGTGTTGTTGAACCGGAAGACCCGATGGAGGAGTTCGCGCTCGTCCTCCTCGATGACCCCCTCGCGCTCACCGGTCTCGATGATATCACGGATCTCGTCGCGGGTGACGTAGGAGGTCTCGATGGCCGAGCGGCCGCCGGTCACCTTGTTGACGACGCGCGTGAGGTAGTCGAAGGTGACGACCAGTGGGAGGAGTGCCAGTTCCGCGATCTGGAGCGGGCGGGCGATGCGCAGGGCCCACGATTCGGTGTTCTCGACGGCGTAGGACTTGGGTGCACTCTCGCCGAACAGCAGGACGAGCGCCGTGATGCCGAACGTGGCGGCGGCCACGGCCGCTCCCTGTGAGAGGTAGAGTGCGAACAGCCCCGTCGCGATGGAGGACATCGCGATGTTGACGATGTTGTTGCCGACGAGGATGGTCACGAGCAGGCGATGTGGGTCGGATTTCAGCTCCGCCATCGCCTCCGCGCCGGGGACGTCGTCCTCGACGAGCGACTCGACGCGGTGAGGTGCGAGCGAGAACATCGCGATCTCCGAGGATGAGAAGAACCCGGAGAGCGCGATGAGGAAGACGATGGTCACGAGGCCGAGCGCGGTCAGGGTGGCTGTATCGACCGCCGGGAGGGCCGACTGCGCCTGGAGGAGAGCGCCGCCGCTGAGCAGCGAATCCGCGAGCAGTGGGCTGAGGGGGCGTATACCCATCGAGTAGTCCGTTTTGACCCGCCACGGGATTAAGGGTTTGCCATCTCCCGTCGCGCGTGATTCCGCTGGCTCGGGGCGTGCCGGTCATGTACGGCCGGCTTCCGCAGGCGATACGCTTACCGGTCGGTCGCTCGTAGTCGGAGCCATGAGCGATTCTGCACTCACACTCTACCGGCTACAGGCCTGCCCGTTCTGCGAGCGGGCGGTTCGGAAACTGGACGACCTCGGGCTCGACTACCACTCCCGATTCGTTGAGGCGCGCCACTCCCGGCGCGACGTGGTGAAACGGCTGACCGGCGCACGCACCGTGCCCGCGCTGGTCGACGAGCGGACCGGTGTCACGATGTCCGAATCCGCCAACATCGTCGAGTACCTCGACGAGACGTACGGCGACGGCGACGGGGAGACGCCGGTACACATCTCCGCCGACGCCGCGGGCGACGACGTGCAGGAACTCCAATCCGGCGATGAGGACCAGGACGCCGACGAGCAGGAGGTGGAGGCCTGATGGACCTGGGCTTCGAGGTCTCGGAACTCCCACCAGCCGATGCGCTCGAGGAGGGCGAGACGGCGCCCGACTTCACCCGACCGCTCGTCAACGACGAGTTCTGGGAGGACGTCGCGCTGTCGGACCTGACCGACGAGTCGCCGGTCGTCCTCGTCTTCCATCAGATGGCGGGTGACTTCCCGCCGACCTACGTCTTCCAGCGCATCCGCGACGACGAGTGGACCGGCTGGGACGCCGAGGTCGTCGGCGTCTCCATCTCCTCGCCGTACGAGCTGAAGGGGTTCATCCACGAGTGGCGTGACTTCGAACAGTTCCGGTTCTTCTCGGACCCGGCGGCCGGTGTCGCCGATGAGTTCGGCATCACCACCGACGTCGACGGGATGACCGGCATCCGCGAGCCCCGGCCCGCCGTCTACGTGCTGGACGAGGACCGGACCGTTCGGTACGCGTGGGTCGCTGGGGAGAACCCCGAGTTCCCGCCGTACTCCGATGTCGAGGCGGCGGTCCAGGACCTCTGACCGAGGATGTCGACCGGGTCAGTCTCCGACGACACCATCGAGGACGCTGCCGACCGTATCGGTTCGGGCGGGCTGGTCGTCTACCCGACCGAGACCGTGTACGGGCTCGGCGCCGACGCGACCGACGCGGCCGCGGTCGAACGGGTCTTCGAGGCCAAGGGCCGGTCGCGTGACAAGCCGCTCTCGATGGCCGTCCCCGACCTCCCGGCCGCGGCGCCGTACGTCCGACTCGGCGAGCGCGAACGGGCCTTCTGCGACCGGTTCCTCCCCGGGCCGGTCACCGTCGTCGCCGAGCGGACCGACCGCGTCCCGGACGTGCTCGTCGCGGGCGGCGAGCGGGTCGGTCTTCGCGTGCCCGACCACGCGGTCGCGCGACGGCTGGCCGAGGCTGCCGACCGTCCGGTCACGGCGACGAGTGCCAACCTGAGTGGCGAGGGGAGCGCTCGAAACGTCGACGAGATAGCATCGTCCATCCGTGACCGGGCGTTCGTCGTCGACGGCGGGCGGACGCCGGGCGGCGGGAGCACCGTCGTCGACGTGACGACCGGGACCATCCACCGGCGCGGGAACCGTATCGACGCCATCGAGCAGTGGCTGGCCGAGCACTGACCCGTTCGGACCGACGGAAGCGCTTCCTTAGTCCCCACCCAGCAGCGACCGGAGCGTCCGTGTCCGGGTCCCGCATTCAGTTCGGTACTCGCAGGGCGCACAGCGGTCGTCGTTCTCGAGTCGGGGCGGCGGCCCGTCCATCGACCGCGCGACCCGGAGCGCGTGGCGGTACGCGGCCGTGCGCCGGGTCCCGAGGGAGATGTGGCGGATCACACCATGCGCCGGGTATTCGACGAAGGCGTGGTCGACCGCCGTCTCGCGCTCCCACGCGAGCGCCTTCGCGGCCGCCACCGCGCGGACGGAGTCGGGTTCCCAGACGCCCCGCTCGGGCGGCTCGCCGGCGCTGATGACCGAGACGGTCGGCGCAGACGCGAGCGCCGACCCGTCGAGGACCTTGTGCGCGATACCCCGGGCGTCCTTCCCCTCAAGCAGCACCTCCCGCCCCGCGGGGTCGACCAGCGCACCCCACGCGTCGAGTCGCTCCTTCGCGGCCGAGAGCCGCGCCCGGAACTGCGTGGGCGTCACATCGACCGGTTCCCCTCGCAGGTCGTGGGCCGGGTCGAGCAACTCGTCGTACCGGAACGCCAGCGCCCGGCGCTCGGCCGCCGACTCCGGAACCCCGTGGTCGGAATGCCTGCGTCGGTAGTAGAGCTGCCGGGGACAGTACGCGGCCGTCGCGATGTCGGAGAACGCCTCCATCGGCGGTCCTGCCCGCGGCTTCCGGTTTCAACCCTCGGTCGGACGCCGGCCGGACGGAACGCCTTTGCCCGTCAGTCCCCGAGGAGGCGGACGTGAGCGATGCCTCGGACGCCGAAACCGGGACCCGAAGCGGGAGCGAGGGCCGCCCCGAGCCACCGTTCCGGACGACGGTCCACGACGGGAAGGAGGTCGTCGTGGAGTTCGACCCCTCGCTGACGTTCGAGTGTGTCGACGACTGTACCTGGTGCTGTCAGCACGGCGTCCTGCTGTACGAGAAGGACCTGCTGGAACTCGCCGCGCGCGAGTCGATCAACGACCCGGTCACCCAGGCACATGGCCGGGACTTCGTCCGCCGCGAACAGAAGGACCGCGACGAGCACGTCGACCCGGAGGACGGCGCCGCCTGCTACTTCCTGCGCGATGACGGGCTCTGTGCGCTCCACGCCGAACACGAGTGGAAGCCCGCGCGATGTTCCGTGTTCCCCCTTGAGGTCCAGGTCGAGGACGGTGACATCCACGTCTCCATCCGGGACAGCGCCCACGAACACTGCGAGGGGCTCGACGTGAGCGAGCGCCGCGTCGTCGACAACCTGGAGGCGTTCCTCCCCGAGTTGCTGTGGGAACTCGACGACCCGACGACCGAGGTCGAGCTGTAGGCGGCCCGCAGCGGGCGGGTCGCCCGGAGCCGTCAGTCCTGGCGGACCCGGTAGTAGGTCCGGCGGCCTTCCGCGGTCTCGATGGTCTTGCTCTCGACGCGCCCCTCGGCCTCGAGTTCCTCCAGCGCCTCTCGGATGTTCCCTGAGCGCCGGAAGACCGTTCGGTTGACACGGCTCAGGAACCGCTCGAACATGCCGCCGTCATCGGGGGCGTCGGGGCTGATTCCCTCGGGGTCCTCCCCGGCGACGGCGTCGCCAGCAACCTCGCGGGCGTACACCTTCGCCAGTTCGTCGGCCGTGTACGCGCGGGTGTCGTTCAGTTCGAGGTACTCCAGCAGTTTCTCCTTGACGTGGCCCCCCTCGCCACCCTGGTCCGTCCGTCCCTCGTCCCACTCGTCGGCATCGATGGGCATGCGCGCCCGTACTCGCGTGATGGATTTATGTCTCGGGGAGAGTGCGGCGCGGTGGCCGGCAGCCGCCCATGTCGGGACGGCGCTACGCGTACCGCTCTTCCGCCCACGGATCCGCCGTGACCGAGTACCCACGCTGCTCCCAGTAGCCGCGCTCGGGTTCGGTCAGGAACTCGACGCCAGTCACCCACTTGGCCCCCTTGTAGGCATAGCGGTGCGGTGTCACCACGCGGAGCGGGCCGCCGTGGTCCGCCGACAGGGGCTCGCCGTCGAAGCCCCATGCCAGCATCGTCTCCCGGCGCATGCAGGCCTCGAGCGGGAGGTCGGTCGTGTAGCCGTCGGCGGCGTGGAACATGACGTGCACCGCGTCGTCGGTGACACCGACGGCCTCGGCGAGCGTCGGGAAGGTGACGCCGGTGAACTCGCAGTCGAACTTCGACCAGCCCGTGACACAGTGGAAGTCCTGTCGCTGCGTCTCGCTGGGCAGGTCGTGGAACTCGTCGAACGAGAAGGTCGTCGGCTCCTCGACGGCCCCCCAGACCTCGACATCGGGCTCAGCCACCGACGGCGTGCCGGATTTGGACAGCACCGGGAACGCGCTCGTCTCGCGCTGCCCCGGCGGGAGCCGCTCCTCGCCGAACTCGTGGTAGAGGTCGGTCACGTCGACGATATCGCTCATGGGCCGTGTCCGGGGCGAGCATCCGTATGCCTGACGTTCGACCCGCGGCGACCAGTTCATCGGCCCCCGACCTATCAGCCGCGCCGCAGTTCCTTCGCTAACGACAAAACATCCACGCCAAGGACAAGCGAAAGTTCGCGCTCCGCGACCCGGGATTGTCGGATTCGGTATCTCCCCCGCCAAGTTTAAATCCCCGTCTGCCGAATCTCCACGTAATCAGATGCCGAAGGTACAAATCACCGTTCCTGAACACCTGGAGATGCAGATCGCCCAGCTCGTCGAACGGGGCGAGTTCGTCAACCGTGAGGAGGCCATCGAGGACCTCCTGTCGACCGGAATCCGTGCGTACAAGACGAGTGGCCCGATGGAGGACGAGGACGCCGGCTTCGAGGACGACGGGATGATGGGCCACGAGGACGAGTACGTCTTCTGAGGGCGCCCGCGGCGCCGAGCGGTTCTCTCCGCACTCCGAGGCCAGCAGCCCGTGGTATCTCCCCCCGCGCAACTGTTATGTCGGCGTACCGGCAACACGCTTCCATGCACAAGGACGAACTGCTGGAGCTCCACGAACAGATGGTCTCCATCATGGAGACGTTCGACGGGATGGACGATGTCGACTCCAGCGTCTTCGAGGAGTACAAGGGGCTGGACGTGACCCCGAACGACGTCCACAAGTCCAAATCGGAGCACAAACACGCCGTGTTCGTCCTCGGGAACGCCCTCGCGAAGGTGATGAGCGAGGACGAGTTCTCCGACGCCGGCCGTATCGGCAAGCGGATGGAAGAGTTGGCCGACGACGCCGAGCGCAAGCTCTGAAAATCATAGTCCCCCAAATTATTCGCCACATTTTCTGAATAACCCATCATATACTGGCATACGAAGCAGCTTCGGTGCATATCTGTCATCTCCTCTCCCCGCCATGGGTTCAAATAGGAGGACATGACCACCGGCCCCGTGACCTGACAGGAGTCGGCGAGGGACTCGTACTGCGGCGCCACCCCTCGCCGTCGATGCCGTGGCGCCGCCTGTTCGCCATCCACGGTCGGGTGTCTTTAACTCCGGCGCGGGCGGAGCGACGGTATGGAACCACACGGGAATCACGACCCGTCGCGAGGGTATCGGTCGTCGATTCACGGAGGGAGCGTATCGTGAGCGACCGCACGCAGGGGTTCGCCCGCACGCTCATCATCGTCCTCGTCGCGGTGCTGAGCGTCGTCGCCGGCTACGTCCTGTTCGTCTGGTTCCCCGGCGACCTGGCCGAGCTGCTGGGCGTGGTGCTGGTGCTGGCGACGGTGGGGGCAGGCCTCCAGTTCGGCAGCCGCATCGCGGGCTCGCTGTACCCGACGTACAACGTGGCGGAGGTGGCCGTCGAGGGGCCCATCACCCGCGACGGCGGGAGCAGCCCACTTCCCTCGACACCCACCACGCCGGGTGCCGACGATATCGTCGAGCAGATGGAGCGTGCGGACGAGGACGACGCGGTCGACGCCCTGCTCGTCAAGCTCAACACGCCCGGCGGCGCGGTCGTGCCCAGCGACGACATCCGGCTGGCCGCAGAGCGGTTCGATGGAGTGACCGTCGCGTACACCACGGACACCTGCGCCAGCGGCGGCTACTGGATCGCCTCGGGCTGCGACGAGCTGTGGGCTCGCGAGGGGTCGGTGGTCGGCTCCATCGGCGTCCGGAGCCCACGCTTCACCGCAACCGGGCTGCTGGAGAAACTCGGTGTCGAGTACAAGCAGTTCGTCGCCGGCGAGTACAAGGAGGCCGGCTCCCCGTTCACCGAACTCGATGAGGACGAGCGCGAGTACCTGCAGGGGATCACCGACGAGTTCTACGAGACGTTCGTCGAGACAGTGGCCGAGGGGCGCGACCTCGACGAGGACTTCGTACGTGACACCGAGGCACGCGTCTATCTCGGGTCGGAGGCCCACGACCTCGGGCTGGTCGACGACCTCGGCACCCGCGACGACGTGGAGGACCGGCTGGCGACGCTGCTGGGGACGGAGCCGCGCGTGTCGACCTTCGAGCCCCGGCGTGGGCTGGGGGCGCGCCTCCGCGGCGGTGCGAGCGGCGTGGCGTACGCGCTCGGGCAGGGCCTCGCGGATGCGGTCACGCCCGACGACGAGGTCGAGGTCCGTGCCGAACGGTGACGCCGTGCCGCGGGAGCCAGCCTGAACCCTTTTATCCGGGCGCCACCACCTCCCGTGCGTGAGTACGCTCGTCGTCTGTGTGGACCGCAGGGGGGACCTCGCCGACGGTGAGCCGGTGGTGGGGCGTGACGCCATCGAATCGCTGGTGATGGATATCGGCGTCGAGGACCCGGAGACCTCCCGCGTCAACAGCTTCCTCGAGACGCTTCGGGTCGCGGACGACATCGAGGCGGAGGGCGACGAGGCCATCGTCGCGGTGGTCTCGGGCGGCGGCGATGGCGTCGACGCCGACCGCGCGGTCGCCCGACAGACCGACCGGCTGGTCGAGGAGTACGGCCCCGATTCGGCCGTCGTCGTCACCGACAGCGCCGAGGACGAGCGGCTGGTCCCCATCGTCGAATCACGGATTCGCGTCGACGCGGTCGACCGCGTGGTCGTCCGGCAGAGCCACGACATCGAGTCCACCTACTACGTCCTCAAGCAGTTCCTCGCCGACGAGGAACTGCGCGCGACGGTGCTGGTCCCCATCGGCGCGGCCCTGCTGGCGTTCCCCGTCCTGCTGTTGCTGGCGGACTCGCTGACGGTCGCCGTGTCGGCCATCGCCGCCGTCATCGGCGTGTTCCTCCTCTACAAGGGGCTGGGCGTCGACGACTGGCTGGCCGCGCTGCCGGGCGCGGTGCGGGACGCCTTCTACTCCGGGCAGGTGTCGCTCGTGACGTATGTCGTCGGCGCCGGGCTCGCGATGGTCGGCGTCTTCGCCGGCGCCATCGACGTGTCGAACACGGCGGCGAGCCCGGTCATCCTCGGGATGCGGTTCGTCTTCGCGGCAGTCCCGTGGCTGGCGCTGGCCGCTCTCACCGCCTCGACCGGGCGGCTCATCGACGAGTTCCTCGCCGAGGAACAGGTCCCAAACGCCTTCCTCAACCTCCCGTTCGGCGTGGTCGCGGTCGGACTCGTCGTCCGCGGGTTCTCGGCGTACTTCCTCGAACGCGCGGGCGAGATTCCGTCGGTGATGGTCCCCGCAACCGAACTGGGCCCAGTCTCCGTCGAGGGGTTCACCGTCACCGTCTGGACCCGGCTGGCCGTGTACGTCCTGCTCGGTATCGCCATCAGTCTCGGCGGCGTCCGCTTCACCTCATACATCACCACCGAGGAGAGCGTCGAGGAGGAGTTCCCGGAGTCGTGAGTCGACACGCGCCGCCGTCCGGAGAGCGGTGTGGCTAAAGCGGTCGCATCGCTATTCGAGGTATGACCGACGCGGCTGACGCCGACGGGCTTCCCATGGACCAGCCCTGGGTGAGCCTCTTCTCCGGCGGGAAGGACTCCTCGTGGGCACTCTACCGGGCGCTGGAGGCGGGTCTTCCGGTCGAGCGACTCGTGACCGTCCACCCGGAGGGCGACTCCTACATGTACCACACGCCGGCGACGGACCTGACGGCGCTGGCCGCCGAGAGCATCGGCATCGACCTCGTCGACGTCTATCCCGACGACTTCGAGGCCGCGGCGGCGACCGACTCGGGCGCGCAGGGTGACCGTGAACTGGAACCCCTGGAGCGCGCGCTCGAGGACCTGCGCGAGGGACTCGGTGGCCTCGGCGGTGTCACCGCCGGCGCCGTCGAGAGCGAGTACCAGACCTCACGCATCCGGTCGATGGCGGACCGCCTCGGCTGTGCGGTGTTCGCGCCGCTGTGGCAGGAGGACCCCCGCATGCTAGCCGAGGCGATGCTGGATGCCGGGTTCGACATCCGCATCGTGCAGGTGGCCGCGGGTGGCCTCGACGAGTCGTGGCTCGGCCGGCGACTGGACGAGGCGGCGCTCGCCGACCTCGAGGCTCTCAACGAGGAGTACGGTGTCCACATCCTCGGCGAGGGCGGGGAGTTCGAGACGTTCGTCGTCGACGGGCCCCACATGGCCCGGCGAATCAGCCTCGAGTTCGAGGCGGTGTGGGAGGGAACGCGGGGGCACGTCCGGGTCACGAGCGCGTCGCTTGAGTGAGTCACCTCACTCGACAGTGAGTCGGGTTACTCGCCGTTCGTCAGGCGGGTGTGCGCGCCCACGAGCGCGCCCGCGAGGTCGATATCCTCGACGTGGGTCTCCTCGTCGATGATGGAGTCGTGGATCTCGCAGTCCTCGACGTGCGCGTTCGGGAAGACGAGCGACCGGTCGAGGGTCGTGTCCTCGACGTGGGCGCCCGACATGACGTGGACGTTCTCGCCGATCGCCGTGTCGACGACGGTGGCGTCGTCGGCGACGATGCTGTCGCCCTCCAGATACCACGCGACGGTCTCGAGGTACGATTCGGGGGTGCCGATGTCGAACCACGCGCCGTCGAAGACGAAGGCGTCGACCTCGGTCCGCTCCTGGAGCCACTGGAGGTACCAGCCCGGTTCGTCGGGGTTGTTGCCGCTCTCGAGGTACTCCTCGAACCGGAGCTGGTCCCGGGGGAAGGCGTAGCAGGCGATTGAGACGAGCGTGCTCTTCGGGTCGTCGGGCTTCTCCTGGAAGTCGACGACGCGGTCGCCGTCGAGTTCGACGAGGCCGTACGAGCTCGCCTTCTCGCGCGAGCCGACATCGTAGGCCGCCAGCGATGGGGCTCCCTTCGCCTCGAAGAAGTCGACGAACTCGCTGAGGTCGAAGTCGACGAGGTTGTCGCCCGCGACGACGAGCAGGTCGTCGTCGATGCCCTCGCGGTCGACGAGTTGCCCGAGCGCCCCCACGACGCCGAACTTCTCGTCCTCCTCGGTGGTCTCCTCGACGGAGACGACGGGCTTCTCGAACTCGCTCTCGGCGAGGTGCTCGCGGAACTCGTCGGCGAACCGCTCGTTGGTGGAGACGTAGACGTCGCCGATGCGGTCGTCGGACTCGAGTTCGCGGAAGATACGGTCGACGACGGTGGTCTCGCCGACAGGGAGGAACATCTTCGGCCGGTGTTTCGTGATGGGCCACAGGCGCGTCGCGTACCCACCAGCCAGGACGACAGCGTGCATACCGCGTGGCGTCGGCACCCCCGTGCAAGTCAGTTTCCCTTCCCGGCCCGCCGAAGGCGCCGGGGGAAGGGATTTGCCGGGGGGCCACCTACGCCACGGCATGCAGGGCGTCGACGAACCAACCACCCGGGAGCGGATTACGGACCAACTCCGGTCGGAGGCACTCCGGGCCAGCGCCATCGCCAGCGAGTTCGACATCACAACCGACCAGGCACTCTCGCACGTCCGGCACATCGCCCGGTCGCTCGATGCGGCCGACGAGCAGTTGCTGGTCGCGCCGCCGGAGTGTCGCGACTGCGGGTTCTCGGCGTTCGACGACCCGGTGAACCGCCCCTCGCGGTGCCCGGACTGCAAGTCCGAGGCCGTCGAGGAGCCGGCGTTCCGCGTCGACTAGGGGCCGGTCGAGCCACCGATGGCCCGCTCCAGCCGGTGGCGGAGTTCGGCCGGACGCTCGTCGGTCACGTCGATTGCGGTCGAGAACTCGTAGGCGCCCGAGGCCTCGTACATCACGTCCGTGTCCATGTCGGCACGGAGATGGAGCCGGAGGTCGGACTCGGTGGGGACCGCCACCACGGTCAGCCGCCGGACGCTCCCGACGAAGCTCCCCGACTGCGGATGACAGTCGAACTGCTGGACGACGGGGTGGTCGTCCCCGACGCCCGGCGCGGCCTCGCGCTCCCCCCGACCTGTCAACGGGACGGCCCGGTGCGGGACGACCCCGAGTTCCTCGAGTTCCTGAAGCACCAGCCGGAGCCGTCGGCCGGGTTCGACGTGGAGCTCGTCCTCGTCGTGTGTATCGACCCCCCAGTCGATGGCGAGGTCCGTGTCCACCCACACGTTCGTCCCCTCCAGCGTGATGGGCGTCCAGGGCGGGATGTCAATCGTTGCCTCGAACCACCGGTCGGTCTCCGGCGTGATGTCGAGGTCCGTGGCGAGGGGCGTCCGCCCGATCTCCACCACGCGCTCGCCGTGACCGGTCTGTGCCCTGGTGAACAGGCCGGCCACCAGTTCCGTCGCGTGCTGGTGGTCCCGCCCTCCCTCGATCTCCACCCGTGCGGTCACCGACTCGCCCGCGGTCACACGGGTCGTCGGAAGCACCGTATCGACCGTCGCACTTCCGACACCCAGTCGCGAGAGCAGCCCCATGACCTGCGCTTCCGGGTGGTGCATCATGAGCGTTTCCGCGAGGGACCCGCTCGGACGAGCGCCGGTAGCGACCCCTCAGGAACCGGTGAAATCGATGCGCCCGCCGGGTGAGCCGGTCGAGAGGTCACGGTCCCCGTCCGGTCCCGTCGAGTCGAACTCGTAGCGGTCGTCGGTCAGGTAGACCCCGCCGTCGTGGACCGTCACCTCGACCTCGTCGAGTACGGCGCCCTCGCAGGGGCCGTGCGTGCAGACGCCGTCGTCGAGCCGGAAGGTGGCGGCGTGCTTGTTGCACCACAGTTCCCCATCCCGGACGCGAGCGCCGCTGCCCTTGTCGAGGCGCACGTCGGTCCAGTGCTGGCAGTAGTTCTTCCAGCAGCCGATGCCGGTGTCCTCGTCACCCAGGGCCGTGCCACCCGCCTCGGCATCGCTCGACGGCGCGCCGCCACCGAACCGGACGAGCAGCGCCTCCCCGGTGTCGAACCCGTCACGGTAGGTGAAGAGGAAGGTCCCCGCCCCGGGAACGTCCTCCACGTCGCAGATTCGCTGGTCGTCGCTGACCTCCATTCTGCCCCGGCATTGGCGAGCGGGCGATTCAACCCTTGCGATGGGGCGAGATAGAACCCAGCACGCGTTCGGTTCGAACGGCGCTGATTGTCAGCGAGAATTACGAATAGCAGCGTTCTTCCACTCGTTCATCGTAGAGTCGCTGAAGAAGTGATGTAATCGGCCCACCACCGACATCGATGCCGTCGATGGACGCCACCGGGCGGAGTTCCCAGGTCCGGTTGGTGAGGAAGGCTTCGTCGGCGTCCCGGACCGTGTCGAGGTCGTAGTGGCCGGTCTCGACCGGGAACGACTCGGCCTCGGCCAGTTCGAGCGTGACCTCTCTGGTGATACCGGGGAGCAGGTCGCCGGGTTCGGGTGTCTTCAGGGTACCGTCGTCGACGAAGAAGAGGTTGCTCGTGGCGCCCTCCGCGACGTTCCCGTTGAAGTCGCGCATGAGCGCCTCGTCCGGGGCGTACGTGTCGCTGGTCGCGCGGCGGAGTTCCAGCCGGGCGAGCGTGCCGTTGAGGTAGTTGTGCGTCTTCGCGTCCGCCGGCAGCGCGGCGTCGGGGATACGGCGGGTCCGCACCGTCTGTACGACCGCGGGGTCGTCCCAGACCGGTTCCCCACCGTGGTCGGGCAGGCCGCCACGCGGGAGCGGCTGGGCGACCACCACGACCGTCGGTTCGAGCTCGGCTTCCGGCGGCGGGGTGAGTTTGCCCTGTGTCGGGCCGCGGGTGACCGAGACACGGACGTACGCGTCGTCGAACGCGTTCTCGTCGATGGTGTCAGCCACCCGGACCGCGAGGTCGTCCGGGACGGCCGCGGCCATCCCGAGCGTCTCGCAGGTCCGTTCCAGCCGCGCCAGGTGGCGGTCCCAGTCGAGAATCTCACCGCCGTAGGCCCGCATCGTCTCGAACGCCGCGTCGCCGTACCGGAATCCTCTGTCCTCGACCGAGACCCGGGCCGACCCGCGGGGGACCAGCCGTCCGTTCACGTGGTAGATGCGCTCGCCGTTCCCGCCCGTATCCGTCATCGTGTCGGCGAACGGACGGGGGCCGCTTCGCTCTTGTCGTGTCGAACGCGCCACGCCAACACTCATGTCCGGTCCGGCCCTTTCGGTGGGCATGGAAATCGAGCTCCGGTTCTTCGCGACGTTCCGGCAGGCCGTCGGGTCGAAGACCATCGAACGCGAGGTCGACGACGGTGCCGACGTCGGGGTGGTCCTCCGGGCACTGGAGGCAGAGTTCGACGGGCTCGAGGGCGAGATACTCGACGACGCGGGCGAGTTGCGGCCACAGCTCTCCGTCCTGAAGAACGGCCGCGAGGTCGTCCACATGTCGGGGCTCGCCACACCACTCGAGGACGGGGACGCGGTCTCGGTCTTCCCGCCGGTCGCCGGGGGAAGCGGGGAGTCCACCGAGGACGAGCGAGAGCGCATCACCCGAGAGAAGGCCTTCCGGGGTATCTCGGAGCGGCTCGCGCGTCACTACCTCGTCAATCTCGGCGGCGAGGAGGTCGACGACCACGTCGTCGTGGGGCCGGACTGGCGGGTCGAGACCAGCGCGGAGAAGGTCAACGTCGCGGGGTCGATGACCCTGACGGAGGTGACGGTCACGTTCGAGGGGCCGCCGGAGACGCTGGACCCGCTGATGGAGAAGTTCGGCCGGAAGGCCATGCGCGCCGGAGGCTGAAGATGGCCGGCGACGGCGACCCGATGGACGGGCAGGTCCTGCTGCTGGCGGCGGCGAAGGCGAGTGTGAGCCCACAGCGGCTCCCGGACCTCGTCGACCTCGCGCAGGCCCATCTCACCGACCGGCTCACCGAGTACCTGCGGACGTACGAGGTGGCCTTCGACGAGGACGACCGCGTCGGCTTCTTCGTCGAGGCCGACCACTGGGGCGACCTCGGCCAGCGACTCGGCTTCACCGAGCAGGAGACGGACGCGCTCCGCCGGGTCCACGGCGCGCAACTCCGCCGCATCGGGACCGACACCGACCGACACGAGGAGTTCGAGGCGGCACTCGACATCCGTGAGGCCGTGGTCATCGGCCGCTAATCGCCACCACGGACAGCCAGCCGCGCACCGAGGCCAGGACGCCCCCAAGTGAGGCAGTTCCTTCGCTACACGCGCTGTGGCAGGGCAGACCTCGCCGTACGCCTCCCGACCCGCGGGCTTTTTGGCCCTGGGTAGCCGAACGAAACCGTATGGATATCTCGGTCGTGATACCCACCCTGAATGGGCGGGAGCGGTTGGCGGCCTGTCTCGACTCGCTCGTCGAGCGAGCGCCGGATGTCGAGACGGTGGTCGCCAACGGCCCTTCGGCGGACGGGACCAGCGGGATGGTCCGCGACCGGGACGACGTGGACGTGCTCGTCGAGCTGGACGAGCGGAACGTGAACGTCGCTCGCAACGCCGGCGCGGCGCGTGCGAGTGGCGATATCATCGCCTTCCTGGGCGACGAGCTCGTGGTCGCGGAGGGATGGCTGGATGCCCTCCGCGACCGGATGCCCGGCGTCGACAGCGACCCCGAGACGGAGACAGGAAAGCAGGTGGCGACCGACGGCGGTGCCAGCGCGGACGAGCACAGCGAAAGCGACGGTGACGAGAAGAGCGAGGCCGCAGCGGACGAACGCCCGGTCGGGGCCTTCTCCGGGCCGACGAACCGGCAGCTCCGTGCGGGACTCGCCACGGAGGAGGTCGAGACACGCCGCATAAAGGGTCGGTCGGTAACCTACGTCAACCCGCGCAACGTCGCGTTCACCCAGGTGGCGCTGAACGAGATCGACGGGTTCGACGAGTACCTCGAGGTCGGAGGGGCGCGGGACGCGGCCCATCGACTGGCCGCGACGGGGTACGAGGTCGACTGGCGGCCGGGAATGGCGGTCCGGTTCGACCCCGAGCACGGCCCGTCGACCCGGGCCGACGGCGGCGAGGAGGCCGAGTGGCGCTGGCGCTATCGGTCGCTGGCCTACCGGCTCGCGAAGAACTACGGCCCGCGACCGACCGTCGCCTACCGGGTCTGTCGCCACGCGCTCGATGACGCGTGGACGGGACTCCGCGAGGTCGGCCGCGGCGAGGGACGACCCTCCGTCTGGCTCGGAAACGGCCGCGATGTCGCCCTGGGCATGGGGCGCGGGCTGGCCGACGGCATCCGGGCACGCTACCGCGACCGCGACCCTCGGCGGAACCCCAACGGTCTCTCCTCGCGGACGAACCGGGCTGTCACGGTCTTCGACCGGCGCGGGTAGCCCCCCGTCAGATGTGTCAGGGCGCCAGCGACGATACCACCCGCGAGGGGTTGGCGTCGAACGCCCGGCGCATCGTATCCTCGGGAATCGAACAGGTCAGGAGTGTCATCACGGCCACGTTGGGATGGGCCTCCCCGGCACGGCTGGCGAACAGCACACGGTCGGGATGCTCGCGGAGCGCCCGCTCGAGCAGCGACCGTGTCCGGACGGTCCCCGTGTCGAGGTGGAGGTCGTCGTGACGGTCCAGCAGGTCGACGGCGGTCGCGAACAACTCGCGGGTCCCCGGGTCGCCACCGACCCCACCGAGGACGACGGGGAACCCGCGGCCACAGAGGTCGGCCACCCGCGAAGGGGGGAACCCGTTGCCGGCCGTCACCAGCACGGGCAGGCCCACGTCGCCGAGCGCGTCGAGCGTCTCTCGGGTCGGCAGGCCGTCCCGGGCCGGGTCCATGGCGAAGCCGTGGAATCGGTCGTCGTACCCGTACTGCGCGACGGAGTCGGCGCCTGGGTGGTCACCCGGGTGTGAGCGCTCGCCGGCCGGGGCGCCCGGCACGCGCGGGCCGGAGAGCCGGGCGAAGGGGACGAACGGCCGGTCGACAGACCGGCGGGCGACGGCGTTGTTGGCCGCGAGGTAGCCACCCTCGCTCGGCCGGGCGGGTGGCGTGACGACAGCCCGTACCACGCCCGCCTGCCGGAGTTCTCGCTCCAGTCGGTCGGGCACGACCGCACGTCCTCTGGACCCGCCCCGCTCGCCGGGCAGCGTCGCCCCGACATCGACGACCCTGAACCCGTGCTCGAGTTCGAGCATACCGATAGGTCGGAACGGGCCCGCAAAACCGTTCCCCCGACCTCGGTCCGGGGCAGTCGGGGCCGCGTCCGGGCCGCTCGCGCGCCGGTTCGGAGCCGACACCGGCACGCGACCGTCGGGCGGACGGCGGGGACGCTGGGGAACGCCGGTGAACCGACCACAGACCTACCACATCGAGTACACTAGTCCGGGACCAGCCCGACACGCACCGGCCAGAGGGATAAGCGGCCCTCCAATCACGGGGAGATACGTCTATTATCGGTTCCGGCAACTTATGTCACCCGAGTTTGTATAAGGGACCCTTAGTCACATAGCAGTGTACGTATTGTTTTGTCACACATATAGCGAGGCTTTACGGAAGGGTACGGGCCACTACGGGTATGAGCACGACGCCGGAGGAGCAGACAGCCGAGTCGCCCCTGACAGACCCCGAGTTCCGCGAGCGTCTGCGCGAACTCCCGCCGAGTGCGAAACTCGTCGCGAAGGTCCTCGAGGACGCCTCTCCGCTCTCCCAGGGCCAGCTGGCCGAGGAGTCGCTCCTCCCCGACCGTACCGTGCGCTACGCGCTGAACCGGCTGGAAGAGGAGGACCTCGTCGGGTCGCGCTACTCCTTCCACGACGCCCGCAAGCAGGTCTACTTCCTCACGGAGTAACGCCAGCGTCCAGCGACCACGCTTTTCCTTCCCGCACCCGACCCGCAGGTATGGACTGTAACCGCGTCTCCCTCTCCGTCGCCACCCGCGCGCCCACGGGGCAGACCGCCGCCTACATCCTCGGGAGTGACAGCGCCCTCCTGGTCGACCCGGCCGCCGTGACCGACGAACTCGACGACGCGCTCGCCGACCGTACCGTCGACCACGTCGCCGTGACACACCACCACCCGGACCACGTGGGTGCGGTCGAGCGGTACGCGGTCGCCCACGACGCGACGGTCTGGTGCCGGTACGGTCGTGCCGCCGACTTCGAGGCCGCGACCGGCGTGGCGCCCGACCGGACGTTCGTCGACGGCACGACCATCCCCACCGCCGACGGGGAGGTGACCGTCGTCGACACGCCGGGCCACGCGCCCGAGCACGTCGGCTTCCGGTTCGCTGACGACGACATCGGGGGCGCCACTGCGTATCTCGTGGGCGACCTCGCGGTCGCCGCCGGGAGCGTCGTCGTCGGCGCGCCGCAGGGCGACATGCGCGCCTACGTCTCGTCGCTTCGCCGCCTCTGGGCCCGCAACCCGGAGACGCTCTACCCCTCGCACGGCCCCGTCATCGCCGACCCCCGCGAGACCTGCGCTCGCCTCATCGCCCACCGGCGTGACCGCGAGGAGCGCGTCCGCCGCGCGGTCCACGACGGCGCCCGGACCGTCGAGGAGATAACCGACACGGCGTACGAGAAAGACCTCTCGGGGGTCCGCGATATGGCCGAGGCCACCGTCATCGCACATCTCGAGAAACTCGCCGTCGAGGGGCACGTCCACTGGGACGGTGCCGAGGCGACGCCAGTGTGAGCGAGAAGGCGATATTATCGAGAAATTGGCGCAGTACGCCGTAAATTCGAACTATACCTGTCGAAAAGGGCTCCTCAGTGACCATGTCACGACTTCTCACCACACAACGATTATACACGCCCACCCGGTAGCTCCAGCCGATGTCGACGCTCGTCTCGCTCACCGCCGGTGTCGCCTTCGGCCTGGCGCTGGCCGCGCCACCGGGACCGATGAACGCCGTCATCGCCGAGGAGTCCGTTCTCCGGGGCTGGCTCTCCGGGTTCCAGGCCGGTCTCGGGGCCGCGACGGCCGATTTCATCTTCTTCCTGCTCGCGGTCGCCGGCGTCGTGACCTTCGTGCGCCAGTCCGCGCTCGTAACGGGGTTGATGGTCGGTCTCGGCGGTATCCTGATGCTCTACTTCGCCTACGGGGCCGTCGCGGACGTCCGCGAGACGTTCACCGACGCCGACGCCGCGCTCGACGAGTCGAGTCGGGGGTTCCGGAAGGCGTTCGTGCTGGCGCTCACCAACCCCTACCAGATCGTCTTCTGGCTCACGGTCGGCGTCGGGCTTCTCGAACCCGGCACCCTGGACGCACTCGCGCCGCTCTCGGAGGCCCTGTCCGGACTCCTGGTCGTCGAGACGGGGTCGCCCGCACTGCTCGTCGGCCTGTTCGTCGGTATCGGGGTCTGGGTCACGGGCTTCCCGGCCGCGCTCGTGGGCGCCCAGCGCCGGGTCGACCGACTCGCCCCGGCCGTCGCCGGAGTGAGTGCGCTCGTGCTGGCCGGGTTCGGCGTGTTCTACCTCGTCCGCGCGGCCGAGACGCTGTCGGGGCTCTGAACGGCGAGGGCTCGCGTATCCGGCCGTCGCTGCCGGCTGCGGCTACCCGGACTCGTTCCGACCCGGGGGCTCCATGTCCGCGATTTCACCCTCCAGCCACTCCTTGAACCACCGGACCCGCTTGAGCCGCTGGTGGGCGATGCTCTCGGCGGTGTCCGAGCGGACGCGCTGGGCGGCGTCCTCGCCGCGCTCCAGCACCCGGCCCACCATCTCGTTGGCGTCCATGTGGGTGCGGGACTCGTAGCCCATCCGGAGCAGCATCAGGGCGGTGCCGTTGGCGCCCACCTTGTCGAGCAGGTCGGCCTCCATCAGGCAGCGCGACTCCAGCGTCACGTCGGCGAGGTCGCCCTGGTAGGAGTGCTCGCGGACCGCGCGGCAGACCGCATCGACGAACGACTCCGGGTACTCCCCGTGCGTCTCCAGGTACTCCCGGGCGACGCGAGCGCCCTCCTCGGCGTGGACGTCCTGGTCGGCTTCCAGTTTCGAGATGTCGTGGAACAGCGCCGCGACCCGCGTCACGTCCACGTTGGCGCCCTCCTCCCGGGCGATATCGGTCGCCAGCTCGGTCACGTTGAGGATGTGGTTGAACCGGTACTCCGCGCTGTGCCACGGGTACCAGCGCATCCGCCCACCCTCCTCCTCGTTCTCGACCGAGGCCGCGAGGTAGTCGTGGACGAACCCCTTCATCGCCTCGAACTCCGCGTCGGTGACGGGCGACTCCTTTATCTCAACGCCCATCGACCCACCTCCGGGACGGCATTGCCGCACGAACGTCAGTCATGTTACGTAACTAAAGGTGGTTTCCAGTCTTAGTGATTATGGTACTGGTCGCAGCAGGAAAGCAGCCATATACCACCTCTACAACCCGGTATCGGGCGCTTCGGCACTCACCAATGGTCGGTGGCCACCGGTCGGCTTTTACTGGTGGTTGACACCATCCAGCGGGTCCCCGGGATGGGGCGACGGGAGAGCCTGTCCCCGGAGCGCGGCGGCCGGGGGCGCGAGGTGGACGGACTTCGAGTTCACCGCGCCAGCGAGGTGGTTTTATGCCGGGCCCCACCGTCACCTGCACGTATGCAGGTTCGAGAAGCGACCCCGGCGGACGAGTCGGCAATCCGCTCTATCGCGAAGCGGTCGATGGAGGCGTCCTACTCCCTCTCACCCGGAGCGATCGAGGAGGCAATCGAACGCTGGTACTCCAGCGAGACGTTCACCGAGAAGCTCCAGGACGACGACGTGCTGTTCCTCGTGGTCGACGACGGCGTCGAACTGGTGGCGTTCTCCGAGAGCGAACTGGTCGACGACCACGGGGACATCAACTGGCTCCACGTCGACCCGATGCACCGGGGCGAGAGCATCGGCGGGGAGCTGTTCCGCGAGACGCGGCGCGCGCTCCGGGACCGCGGTGCCGAGACCATCCGTGGGCGGGTCCTCTCGGACAACACGGAGGGCAACAAGTTCTACGAGCGCCAGGGCCTCGTCAAGAGCGGCGAGGGGCGGGTCGAGCTCGACGGACCCACGTTCGTCGAGAACGTCTACACGGACGCCGAGACCGAGGACCTGGAGGCGGCCACGACGCCGGACGGCGACGAGGTTTACATCGACCATCTCGACACGGACCGGGGTTCGAAGGGCGCGTTCCACACCGTCTACACGGACGAGAACCGCGAGAACAAGTGGGGCTACTACTGCGGGAACTGCGAGACGTTCATCACGTCGATGGACACGATGGGCCGGATGGAGTGCGACGAGTGTGGGAACCAGCGCAAGCCCACGCGCTGGGACGCCGCGTACATGTAACCCGACCGGGCCGTTCGCTCAATCGAGATACTGTTCTTCCCAGTCGCGCCGGGCGTCGATCTCCCGACGACCACGACGTGTCAGCGTGTAGTAGTTCGTTCGCCGGTCATGCTGACCCTTCTCGACGAGGCCCTTCTCGACCAGGGTATCGAGGTTCGGATACAGTCGACCGTGGTGGATCTCCTTCTCGTAGTAGTCCTCCAGTTCCTCCTTGATGGCGAGGCCGTGTGGTTCGTCGCGCCCCGCGATGACGTACAACAGGTCCCGCTGGAAGCCGGTCAGGTCGTACATGGACAGTTACCTGCTCCGGACTTATTGTCGGTATCGAATAAGTATATCGCTTTCATCATGTCACTCCCCCAATCTGTGCGGGCGGGCTACCTCACGCCGTCGTGGGCGTCGTACAGGGCGAACGATGACATCTCCACTCGCTACGGGGTTCGGTGCCATCAGAAGGTAGCGGGACGCCTCCGAAGTTTGACCTGTCTTGGATACTACGGTGACGGCGGTACTGTCGCTCGTCGAGTAGTGCTCGGAAAGGAAAGCAAGGGCCGACCGGATGAAAAGGCCGGTCGGCCGTTGCCGCCCTGAATTGGTCCCCGCTGACGCTTCGGCCCTCCAAGCGAAGCGTCACCTGATACGAATCGCCGTTTCTACTTAAGCCTACCGACCGAGGGAGACGACTTGTCGTCCAGTTAGATGTACTCCTCCTCGAGCACCCAGCCCAGGGCTCGCTTGTAGTAGGTGAACATCTGCCGGACCCCCTCGTGGTTCATCTCCTCGTCGTCGAGCTCGGCCTTCAGGAACTCGTACTGCTCGCGGATTTCGTCTTCGTCACGCATAGTCCCGCGTACGGGTGCCCGGCGGAAGAACCTGACCGTCGGGGCGGTCGCTGCCGGACGGCGCGCCATCGGTTCCGCCCCCGGCCCAGCGCACGCCCCTGGTGGGGTGGTCGCACCGACCCGCCGGGGTTCAAGTGTCGGGACCCCCACCCCGCGGTATGGACGAGTTCGACGTCGAGGAACACGCGGACCCGGAGCTCGAGGACCCCGTGCTGGTCGAGGGGCTGCCCGGAGTCGGGCACGTGGGAAAGCTCGTGGCCGAACACCTGCTCGAGGAGTTCGAGGACGCGGAGCTGGTCCGGCGGGTCTACTCGGAGCACTTCCCGCCGCAGGTGGCCGTGGACGACGACGGGACCACGACGATGGCCTCCGCTGAGTTCCACGCCGTCCGGACCGACGGCGCGGACATCCTCCTCCTGTCGGGCGACCATCAGGCCACCGATGCTCCCGGCCACTACCGGCTGACCGACTGTTTCCTCGACGTGGCCGAGGCGTTCGGCGTCGAGCGCGCCTTCGCGCTGGGCGGGGTGCCGACGGGCGAATTCATCGAGGAGTACGCCGTCGTCGGCGCGGCCACGGACGACGAGCAGGTCGGGGAACTCGAAGCCGCGGGCGTGGAGTTCCGCGAGGACGAACCCGCCGGCGGCATCGTCGGTGTCTCGGGGCTGTTGCTCGGGCTCGGGGAGCGCCGCGACATCCCCACAGCCTGCCTGATGGGCGAGACGTCCGGCTATCTGGTCGATCCGAAAAGCGCCCGCGCGGTGCTGGAGGTGCTGCAGGAGGTCGTCGACTTCGAGGTCGGGTACGCGTCGCTCGAGGACCGCGCCGAGGAGATGGAGGAGGTCATCAAGAAGATCCAGGAGATGGAGCAGGGCCCCCAGAGTCCCAGCGACGAGGACCTGCGCTACATCGGGTGAGCATCGACTCGCGGGTTCCGGGCGAGGGGACGGCCGAGCTAGTCGTCCGTGAAGCCCCGGGTGCCCGTCAGGGTCGACCCGACGGAATCACTCTCTGACGCGGGCGCCGACCCACCGCTGGGGTCGCCACCCACGACGTACAGCGTGTTCTGCCCGCCGAACGCCGTCCCGTCGGCCGCCGCCGGGCCGAACGTGGCCTGGCCGTTCGTCTCGGGTACCTCGACGAAGTAGCGGAGCGTCTCCGTGTCGCTCCCGCCAGCGTCGACGGGCTGGACCGTCCCGAAGTCGACGGTTGCACCGTTCTGTTCCACGTCGCCGCCGGTGACCGTCCAGTCCTCGGAGGGGAGCGAGTCCGTGACCGTCGCCGCCTCCGAGAGTTCGGAGATGGTCAGTTCGACCTGGTGCGTGTCACCCGGCGTGTAGGGGTTGCTCGCACTGCCCCGGGAGCCCGAGACGGTCGGGCCGTCCGACCCACCGGAGCCGCCCGAGCCGGAACCGGTGTCCCAGGAGTCGCCGCGGCCGAACTCCGTCGGCTTCTCACCCTCGACGGTGCGCACCTGCTGGAAGCCCAGCGCGGAGGTGAACACGAGGTAGCCGAGGAACGAGACCGTGTAGTCGAGCAGGCCGAACGGGTGGAGGTTGGCCTGGCTCGCTGGCGGCAGCAGTGACCCGATGACGTGGATGCCGGTGCCGTCGTCGGACGCGCGAGTCAGCGAGCCCGTCGCAACAGACCCGTCGATGTTGCCGGCGACCGACGACGTGGCCGGGCCGCTCGTGAAGGCGCTCTGGGAGACGAGGTGGCTCGGCGCCTCACCGGAGACGTTGTAGCCCAGCGGCGCGACCTTCCAGAGCTGGTTCTGGATGGGGCGCACGTCCGTCATCAGCGGGTGGTCGAGGTTCTTGCTCGTGTATCGGGCCACGTCCTGGGTGGTGCTGGTGAACGCGTCCTGCCCGAACTGGCCGCTCCCCACGAGGTCGTTCTCCAGTTCACCCAGCAGGTTCACGCCCGTGTCCGTGAGGACGAGGTTGTTGCCGGCGTCGACGAACGCGTCGAGCGCGTCGAAGTACGCCGTTCTGGTGGCATCGCCGACACGGTTCGTTGCGTCGACGTAGTCGTGGATGACGACGGCGTGGTCGTAGCCGGAGAGGGCTCCGCCAGCGACATCGGCCACGGTGACGAGGTCGACCGCCCCCGGGTCCTCGACGGCTGCGTCGTAGTCGAGTGCGAACTGGAACGGCGTGACGGTGTATCCGCGCTGCTCGTAGCCCAGCGCCTCCTTCGGGTCGGGGTTCGGACCGTTCGAGGAGAGCGTGGCGAACTGCACGTCGACCTCCTGAGCGTCGACCAGCAGGTTCGACAGGCGGACCGTCCACTCGCCGGGTTCGGGGTCGGCGACGTCCCACTCGGGGAAGCCACAGCATTTCCCGCCGACGCGCTTCTCGGTGATGCCCTCGAACTCGCGAACGACCTCGCCCGACGGCGAGACGAGTTCCAGGTCCATGATGGCGCTGTGTGAGTGCATGTGGACCTGCATGCTGTGCAGGCCCGCCGGGACCTCCTGGGAGACGGTGGCGATATCCGTCCCGGCGACGGTCGTGGACTGGCTGGTCTGGTCCGTCGTGGTCGAACCGCTGCGGCCGAAGTCCAGGTCGTCGGCGGAGCGCGTGAGTGGGTCGCCCGCGGGGTCGAACTCGCCCTCGCTGTCGAACAGGTCCGTCGGCGTGACGAACGCGACGGATTCGCCGTCCTCGTCGGTGTCCGTCTCCACCTTCGTATCGACGGTGGTGTCGAACTCGTCATCCGTCGTGGGCGTGTCGGAGTTCCGGACCGCGAAGTTCGAGATGGTCCGGATGGCCTCCCGGTACCCCAGCACCTCCATCCGAAGCAGTTCGGGGTTGTAGACGTTCCCGCCGACCATGTGCGAGAACGACATCTCGAAGTCCAGCGTCGTCATGCCCAGTCCGCCGAGGTCCTCGGGGTGGGCCATCCAGTCCAGCATGGCGCCGGAGACCGTGTAGCCGATGGTGTCGTAGATGGTCGCGTAGTCGAAGGCGTCGTCCGGGGGCGTGCCGCCGGCCAGCGGAACCGAGGGGTTGCCGAGCGCGTTCCGGAGCGGTTCGCTCAGGTCACCGGCGGTCTGCCACTCGACCAGCGCCTCGTCGAGGTTCTCCTTGATGACCTCGCACATCGCGTACACCTCGTGGGACTCCTCGAGGGTGTACTGGTCCTGCGAGATGAGTCCGAGCACGAAGTCCTCGAACAGCGGCCCGCCGTGGAGGTCCGCACCGTAGTTGAGGTTCTCGTACGAGCGGAACTGCTGGACGATAGACACCGCGTCGGGCACCTTGTCGTGGATGTAGTCCGGCGCGTCACGCGGCTCGGCGGGGTTGTGCGCGGTCGTGATGTACCCGACCGTCGGGTACTGGCGGTTGGTGTCGAACACCTCGGCGTTCCCGCGCTCGAACAGCGGCGCGGCCGGAGCGCGGGGGAGCCCGGTCCCGGGACCGCCGAGCTGCCAACCGGAGTCGTACTGCGGGTTCCGGACCGCCCAGCCGTCCGGGTTGGTGAAGCCGAAGATGAGGACGGCGTCCTCGAGCAGTTCCGGCAGGTCGCCGGCGAACTGGTCGCCGCGCGCGATGTTCTCGATGATACGCGCGCCAGCCTCGGCGCCGGCCCGCTCTAGCCCGTGCAGCGAACAGGAGAAGAACACCTTCTCCTTCTCCGCGAAGGACGCCTCGGAGGTGAAGTCGGTCACCTCGGCGAGGTACATCCCCTTCGGGTCGTCGCGGTTGGTCGCGTTGTTCAGGTGGCCGGGGGACTGCCCGAAGCGTTTGATGCGGACCGTATCGGAGTAGCGGTCCTCCAGCTCGTGGAGGCCGTCCTTGAGCTGCTCGAAGCCGATCCAGTCGACGGCCCGCCGCGCCTCGGGGAAGACCCCGAACGGATAGTAGCCGATGCGCCAGAACGGGTTCGACCCCGGCGCGAACTGGAACTTCGACGCCTGCGGGAGTTCGGCCGCCGCGACCTCCGCCTCCGTGGCCGTCAGCCGTCCGTAGGCGGCCGGCTCGGGCTCGGTCGTCGTGACGGCGTTCGGGTCGAACGACTCCAGCACCGTGGGGTCGGTGCCGGACTCGAACCGGACCAGCGTCGGCACCGCGTGGTCCGCTGGTGTGTGGTTCTGGATGTACTCGTACTCCGCGTCGAACGCGGGGGCGGACGCACTCGCGGTGGCATTGCCGGGCAGCGCGAGCGCCGCGCCCGTCGCCGCCGACAGCTTCACGAACGTCCGCCGGTCGATACCAGCGTCGTCGAACCGTCCATCGCTCCCGTCCTCGGATGTGTCGTCTCGTACCATTGTGGATGTGTGGACACCACGTACTCCGCGGTTGTCCGAGAGGGCGTTCCCGACGGGTAAACGGTTCTGACAGAACCGTCCAAACGGCCGACGGCGCGAGGGTCGCCGGCCTTCGTTCGTCCCCGGACACCCGGCCCGGTCCCGAGAGATACTTACTCCCACCACCCCTACGGGGCGTCGTGCCGAGCGAGGGTCTGTGGTTCGGGGTCCCGCGATGGGTCGTCGTGGGACTGCTGCTCGGGTTCGCCGCGAGCTGTTGCGCCGCCGGGCTGTTCTACGTCGGGACACGCTGGTTCCCCGGCCGGGGCACCGGTGGTGGGTCTGGGTCGAACACGGACAGCGAACGCCGGACGGTCGAGATCCGCGAGTATCTCGACGCCATCGACGAGCCCTACGCCGAGAACCACCCCGTCGAGGGAGCGAGCGTCGAGTTCTACCTTCCCGGTCGCGACGTGGCCATCACGTTCGACCCGCGGACGTTCTACCGTCTGGAGCGCACCGCGACCCACCCGGTGCTCGTCGAACACGAGCTGCCGGGCATCCATCTGGGCTCGCGACTCCCGTTCGAGACGCCCGAGGTCGACCTCGGCCGGGACCCCGCAGAGCGGGACCTGGAGCCCTACGACGAGGCGTTCGCCGTCCTCGGGCTGTCGGAGGGTGCAAGCGAGTCCGAGGTCCGGGCGGCCTACCGCCGGAAGGTCAAGCAGGTCCACCCGGACCACGGCGGCGACGAGGACGAGTTCAAGCGCGTGCGCGAAGCGTACACGGCGGCCCGCGAGGCCGCAGCCACCGGGGAGGCCGCGTCGTGAGCGCTTCCCTCCGGAGGGCCGCATGACCCGCGTCTCCATCACCGAGGAGGTGCGCTCGCAGCTGACCGAGGCGCTCGACCACGCGGAGGTCGACCACCCGCTCAACCGGAGCGCCGTCCAGTACGCGGCGTGGGAGCTCGACCACGACGCGCTCGCGACGTTCGTCGGCGAGGCCGACGCCTCGACCTACTACGAGGCGCTCCGGCAGGTCGGCGTCGAACCTCGCCCCGGCGGCGAGAACGCGGACGGCTACGACCCGGAACTGGACGGATAGCCTTCGCCGTTCCGGATATCATAGCGTCTCAAACCCACATGTATCCCAATAGCACCACAGAATAACATCAAGATACCCACATAGATAACAAAAGAGGCTATTGCTGCGGTTATCCGATTCCGTCCGGGTCGCCGGGTCGCATCCGGAATCCCATCGCCGTCACTACCTTTTTCGCTCGCGCGCGAGTAGGCGCGACCAATGCTGGAATCCGAGACCGGACTGGACGCGACGCTCGACCACACCATGATGCGCGTCGAGGACCTGGAGGAATCGGTCGACTGGTACACCACCCATCTCGACTACGTCGAGGAGGGGCGCATGGAGGCCGACACCTTCACCAACGTCTTCCTCGCGCCCGGGGACCGTCACGACGAGGGCGCCGTCCTCGAACTCACATACAACCACGACGACCGCACGTACGAGTTCGGCGACGCCTGGGGCCACATCGCCGTCCGTGTCGAGGACGTCCACCAGGCGTACGAGCAGCTGATGGACGAAGGCGTCGAGGACTACCGCGACCCCGAGTCCTGTGGCGGCCACTACGCCTTCGTCACGGACCCGGACGGCCACGAGATCGAGATCGTCGAGCGTGACTATGGCGCGCGCTGGTCGCTCGACCACACGATGCTCCGCGTCGAGGACGCCGACGCCGCCATCGGCTGGTACACCCGGAAGCTCGGCTACGAGATGCACCGCCGCGTCGAGCTGGACGACTTCGCGCTCTACTTCATGCGGCCGGAGGGCGCGCCGGAGGAGGCGATGAGCGTCGAGCTCACCTACAACTACGACGGCCGCTCCTACGAGATGGGTGATGCCTGGGGGCACCTCGCGGTCCGGGCTGCCGACCTGAACGACGCCTGGGAGACACTCCAGTTGCGCGACGCCGAGGACTACCGCGACCCCGAATCCTGCAACCAGATGTACGCGTTCACGAAGACGAACGACGGCCACGAGGTCGAGGTCATCCGGCGCTGACCGTCGAGCGCGTTGCGAACCGGACCCCGAACCCGGACAGTGGAATCGGGTTGCTCCAATCGCCAACAGTCATCGGCTGTCTCGCGAGCCCGGTTTCCGTCGGGCACCGAGGAACCCGACCGGCTCCCGTCTATCGAACACACGTCGACAGCATACGCCACAGAGCCCGTCTCACCCGTATATCAATAGGACGATATTTTGAGAATACTTTATTTCGTGTGCATAGCTCACACTCAACATGGTCCGGATCGCCGAGCGGGTACGGGGGAGCGGAGTGCTGGGGAACTGCCGGCGGATGTACGGCTGGCTGGGTATGGCTGCGAGCCCAGCCGTCCGCCGCCGCACTGCCACGATACTGCTCGCACTCGTCGTGCTGTCGAGCGGGTGTTCGATGCTGTCGGGGCCGCTCGCGTTCACCGCCTCGCCAGCCAGCGCCTGCGACGAGGCACTCTCCTCGACGGGGTACACGGGCGAACTGTCCCGCTGGGAGAACGTCTCGCGGACCCTGGAGGTCGGCGGTCAATCCCGGAATGTCTCCTTCTCGAACTACGTGAACAGCTACGCCCGGGAGGGACCGGACGGCGAGGGGGGAACCGAGTCGAAGGGCGGGTTCGCGGTGTTCACGACACCGCAGGCGCAGGCAGCCGGGCAGTCGGTGAACCCGGTCCGGAACTGGTCGCCACGGGAGATGGTCGAGAACCTCGACTCGGGACTCGACGAGTACGGGTCACTGCAGGACCTCCAGAAGGAAGGGACCGACGAGGTGACCACGCTGGGGACGACGGCGACCCGGACACGCTTCACGGCGACCGGGGCCCGGGACGGTGACCCGGTGGACGTGTTCGTCGAGGTCGTGCGCGTCGAGCACGGGGGCGATTACGTCGTACTGGGGAGCGTCTACGAGCAGTCCAACACGGCCGAACGGTCCCGGCTGGACCGGCTCTACCGCTGCATCCAGCACGAGGGGACGAACTCCACGATTACGGGAACGGCGTACCCGACGTCCACGACCGAGTCGTCGCCCACGCCTGACGACCCGGAGGAGCTTCCGACCGTGACCATCGAGGAACTGAACGAGGACCCCGAGCGGTGGACCGGCGAGCGGGTCCGCGTCCGGGGGACGCTGCACAACAACGTCGTCGCGCAGGGCGAGGTCGACAACAGTGTGCTCGTCGAGAACTACAGCCGCGTCGCACAGGACCGGGCGCTCCCAGCCGAGGGCACCCTGCCGCTCGACACGGTGGAGGTCCCGCCGTCGGAGCGCGCCGAGTGGTCGGAGGGCTACCGCTTCGAACTGGTCGGGCGGGTCGCGTCCAGCGAGGACGACAACGAGGAGACACCCGAGGTCGAACTGCAGATCGAGGAGTACGATATCCTGGGCCCGAGCGACTACATCCGCTTCGTCGAGGTACGCAATCGCATCGACCCCGCGCGGTTCCCGGAGCTCGTGTACGACCGGAGCGAGTGTCGGTTCGCGGTCATCATGAGCGGCGGCATCAACTCGGCCAACAACCACAAGCGGTACTGGAACGACGTCAGGTACACGTACAAGGCGATGAACGGTTCCTTCGGACTCTCGGACGACCAGATCTTCGTCCACTACTTCAACGGCGCCGGGACCGGCCACGCGACCTCGGTCAACGGGCGGACTATCGTAGACGACGACGCGAGCGAGACGGCGATCAACGACACGTTCGACACACTCGAGAGCCGGGTCGAGGATTGCGGAGTGAACACCGAACTCATGGTCTTCACCTACAACCACGGCCAGACCTCCGACCCCGAGGGGAAGAGCCTGCTGGGCTTGAGCGGTGACGGGTCGTCGCTGACGCCCGTGGAACTGCGGACGATGTTCGAGCGCGTGAACGAGGCGGGGCTCGACGAGGGGTACGTGATGATGAAGCAGTGCTACAGCGGCCAGTTCCTGAACGCCCGAAACGACCAGCCGAACGTCGACCTCATGCAGCGCCAGGGGACCAGTGACCCGGTCGTCACCGCCATCGGCACCGCCGGCAAGAACGGCGAGGTGACCTACAGCACGACCGGCTCCGACGGTGTCGGCCCCTACGGATACCACTTCGTGGCCGCGCTCGCGGGGACCTACCCCAACGGGACGAACGTTCCCATGTCGGTCGTCGACGCGAACGGCAACGGCGACATCAGCTGGAAGGAGGCCCACGACTACTCGGTCGCTCACGAGCGGTACGCCCAGGGCGTGACGTACAACGGGAACTTCTACCAGGAACACCCGCAGTTCGCCGGGTCGACGACGGAAGGCCCCGGCTGACTGGCGCCCTGGCGCCGGTTCGTCTGGCCAGAGAACCCCGGAACCTCGTTCCGAAGTGGACCCGCGACCGGAGTCCAGATACTGTGTACGCGCGAGCGAAGCGAGCGCGTTTCACCGCTCGGAGTGAGCGAAGCGAGCGGAGAGCGGCCTTTTTTCTGAATGATTTTTGCGCCGAGTGGTTCGTGCAGCGCGCGCGAAGGGCGCGCGAGCAAACCCGAGCCGGAAAACAGCTCGCGTTTAGAACTTGTTGCAGACCGGAATCCCGACCGTATCGTAGTCGCCCATCGAGGCGATGGTCTCGGGGACCTCGGACAGGGAGATGGTCTCGGAGACGATGGCGCCGGGGTCGATCTTGCCGTTGTCCATCATCCGGAATATCTCGTCGTACTCGTGGGGCGGCATCCCGTAGGAGCCGATGAACTCGCGCTCGTCCGTGACGATGTTGTCGACGGGCAGGGAGACCTCGCCACCCTCCTCGCTCGTCGTCAGGCCGATCTGGAGGTGCTGGCCGCCCTTGCCGAGCGAGTTGACGGAGTTCTGGCAGGTCTGGGCGATACCCAGCGCGTCGACGGACACCTCACAGCCGCGCGACTTGGGGGTCTTCTTCTTGACTGCCTGCGGCACGTCCTGGACGTCGTCCACCTTGATGGTCTCGTCCGCGCCGAGTTCCTCGGCCTTCTCGAGGGCGGCCTCGTTCAGGTCGACGCCGATGACGTTGGCACCGAGCGCGTTGGCCGTGTGGACGGCGGAGAGGCCGACGCCACCACAGCCGTGGACGGCGACCCAATCGCCGGGGTCGACGTCGACGCGGTGGGCGATGCCGTGGAAGGCGGTCGCGAAGCGACAGCCCAGCCCCGCGACGTCGACCGAATCGACGCCCTCGGGGAGCTTGATGAGGTTGGTGTCCGCCGCGCGGACGGGGTACTCCTCGGCGAACGCGCCCGACGAGAAGTTCACGAACCCCATCGGGATGGAGCGTTCACAGCGGTTCTGATGGCCCTCCTTGCAGTGGACACACGTCCCGTCCGAGAGGTTGAACGGGTTCGTGACCCGGTCGCCCTCGCGGAAGTTCTCGACATCGTCACCGACCTCGGCGACCACGCCGACGGGCTCGTGGCCGAAGATGAGACCCTCCGTCATCATCATCCCGATCCACGACCAGTCGCCCTGCCAGGCGTGCCAGTCCGAGCGGCACACCCCGCAGGCTTCGGTCTCGATGACGACCCCGTCCGAAGGGCAGTCCGGGCGGTCGACCTCTTCGACCTGCATCGGCTCCTCCGGTCCCTGGAAAACTACGGCTCTCATTGCGTCCTGCGGAGAGTGCGTACGTCACAATAAAGGATTGGCAATTGTTCGCAGGCACCGTTAAACCGGGGCCTGCACGGGGCGAGGTCGCCGCCGCGGTACGGGCGCTCAGCGACGGCCACGACAGGGGGGGCCAGTCGACCGATTCCGCGGAATCATGCATTGCACTTAAACTTCGGGCCACCGAACCGCCGCGTATGAGCGAGGACGACGGCGGCCGGAAGAACCTCCGCATGCCGGACGACGACGAGGTGTTCGCGGTCGTCACGGAGATGCTCGGTGCGAACCGGGTGAAGGTCCGGTGTATGGACGGCAAGGAGCGTACCGCGCGCATCCCGGGGCGGATGCAGAAGCGCATCTGGATCCGCGAGGACGACGTGGTGCTGGTCGAGCCGTGGGACTGGCAGGACGAGAAGGGCGACATCACGTGGCGCTACGACAAGCAGGACGCCGACCAGCTCCGTGAAGAGGGCCACATCTCCGCCTGATGGCCGACCAGGACGTCGAGGTGGACCTGCTCGAACCGGGCGAGGGTGAGGGCGAGGACTTCGGCGACGAGTGGGAGGAACTCGACGTCTCGGACACGGAGGCCGACCGTATCGCGCGCAAGCGGGACCGCGAGTTCCTGGAGTTCCGCAAGCGCATCAAGGACGCCGACCAGTTCAAGGTCGAGGCGTCGGTGTTCGACGACGCCACGCTGGGCGCGCTGTACAAACTGGTCCAGGACGGCCACATCGACGCGTTCGGCGGGCCGCTCTCGACCGGGAAGGAGGCCAACGTCTACCTCGCGGCCGGCCCCTCCGCCGAGGTCGCGGTGAAGATCTACCGCATCAACGCCTCGGACTTCCGCTCGATGCGTGACTACCTTGAGGGCGACCCGCGCTTCGAGGGCATCGGCTCGGACAAGAAGAAGGTCGTCACCGCGTGGACGAAGAAGGAGTACGCCAACCTCAAGCGCGCCATCGCCGCCGGCGTCCGGGTGCCCGAACCCATCGCGGTCCAGCGCAACGTCCTGGTGATGGAGTTCCTGGGCACCGACGGCCAGCGCGCCCACCGGCTCAACGAGGTGAACGTCGAGAACCCCGAGACCGCGTACGAGGTGGTCCGCGAGTACACCCGCCGGCTGTACGACGCCGGCCTCGTCCACGGCGACCTCTCGGAGTACAACATCGTGGTCCACGAGGGGGAACTCGCGCTGCTGGACCTGGGACAGGCGGTGACGGTCCACCACCCCAATCACCGGGAGTTCCTCGAACGGGACTGCCGGAACGTCGCGGACTTCTTCGCCCGCGCGGGCGCCGACGCGGACGCCGACGAGCTGCTGGCGTACGTCACCCGCGCTCGCGACAGCGACGCGGCGGCACCAGAGGACGCCCCTAGCGTGCCGGGACGAGACGCAGAGGCCGACGCTGCCGAGGAGGAGGACCGACCGTGAGGCTCCGGGAGGCCACGCCCGAGGACGCCGACGCCATCGCGGCGGTCGCCACGGACGCCTGGTGGGCGGCCTGCGCCTCGGCGCTGTCGGCCGATGCCGTCCGGACCGCGCTCGCCGACCTCTACGACGAGGCGTTCCTCGCGGAGGTCGCCGCCGAAGCCGCTCAGGAGGAGGAGTTCCGGTTCCTCGTCGCGGTCACGGACGAGGAGGGCGAGAACGACGACGATGCGGTCATCGGGTTCGCCAGCGCGGCCCGGGAGTGGGCCGACGAGACCGAACTGTTCACTCTGTACGTCGACCCAGACCACTGGGGCGAGGGCACCGGGACGGCGCTGCTGGAGGCACTGGAGTCGTGGGCCGCCGACCGCGGCGCCGAACGGCTCGTCTGCTCGGCGCTCGCCGGCAACACCGTCGCCGTGGCGTTCCTCGAATCGCGGGGGTTCGAGCGGGTGCGCGAGGTGGAGGCGGAGGTCGGCGGCGAGACCGTCTCGGAGTACGAGTTCGAGAAGCCGCTGTCGGGGTGAGCCGGCGCGCCAGGGCGCTCGGGGCTACTCCCGCGGGTTCTTCTCGTCGATACTCGCCAGAATCTCCGGGTCCGTCCGGAACTTGAGGACGTTGTGGATGACGGAGTTGCGGATGTTCTCGACGACCGGGCCGTGCTCCTTGTAGAACTCGTGGATCCACTGTGACTCGTGCTGCCGCGAGGAGAACATCATCACGGACTTCCACTGGTACTCCCCGTCCGAGAGGAAGTAGAAGAGCGTGTTCGGCGAGTCGCGGATGTACTCCATCGCGTCGCGCCAGCCCTCGGCGAAGTTCTCGGGGTTGAGTTTGAACTCGAACAGGCCGAAGATGAAGTACTCCTCGTTGGGGATGACGGCCTCGCGGAAGACCCCGTGCTCGCGCATCCCGCGGATGGATTCGCTGACGGTGACGTGCGAGACATCGATGTCGTACTTCTCCTCGAGGATGCGGGCCAGGTCACGCGAGGAGAGCTGTGGGTCCCGCGACAGCTCGCGGAGGACGTAGACGTCCCGCGGCTTGAACTCCCAGTCGGGCGCGTCGTTGCTCATACCCCGGTCGTCACGGGGTGGGTACGTGCCTTTTTCGGACACCCACCACCTCGCCGGCTTCCGGCCGTGCTCAGGCGCCGAGGAACTCGCCCAGTTCCTCGCGGTACTCGGCCCCCACGTCCTCGGGCACCCAGTGGTACGCGCCGGACAGCCGGACGACCTCACCACCAACGTCGTCGGCGAGTCGCTCGCCGTACTCGATGGGCTGCATCACGTCGTCCTCGGCCCACAGACAGAGCAACTGGGCCTCGATGTCGCCGTAGTCGATCTCCGTGGTGTGATTCGTGTTCGTCGCAACCGCCGCCCGGGCGATGGCACGCTGACCGTTCTCACCGAGCCAGGGTGCCTGCATCCCTTCGACGAACGCCTCGTCCGGTTCGTCGGCGGCCGCACCCTCGGCGAACGCGAAGTCCAGTTGCCCGACGAACTCCTCGCGGTCCATCTCCTCGGTCCGCGGGAGCCCGAGGTTCACGATGAACTCGACGGGCCAGGAGTCGTAGCAGACGAGGTTGGAGGCGACGAAGCGGTCGACCCGTTCGGGCTGGTGGGCGGCGAACCGCAGCGCCGCCCCACCCCCGATATCGTGCGCGACGAAGCTGAACAGCTCGATGCCGAGGTGGTCCAGCAGGCCGTCCAGCGCCTGCTCCTGGGCACGGATGGAACGATCGAACCCCTCGCGGAACGAGGAGTTGCCGTAGCCGACCATGTCCGGGACGATGACGCGGTACGCGTCCTCGAAGGCGGGTGCGACGCGGCGCCAGAGGTAGCTCCACGTCGGCACGCCGTGGACGAACACGAGCGTGTCCCGGGGCTCGTCTCGGTCGGTCGGGCCCGCGTCGCGGTAGGCCATCTTGACCGAGTGGCCGTCGACGCTCACGGTGGTCTCCTCCTGTTCAGCGCTCCACTGCTCGTGGTCCATCGGCTCGACGTCCTGCATATCACCGGACGCGAGCGCCGGGGCCGTGAATCCACCGGCGGCAGTTGCCTGCCGACCGCCGTTGCGACGTTTGGTCCGAAACAGATCTTCGGAACCGGACACTATCGACTTGTCGAGGTATTTCACGAGTAATCGACCGACGACCGGCGAGAGTGTCGGCATATCTCGCCGCGCGTCGGGGTTTCCGTGTCTTTATCACACACGGGCGAATCCCGACAGGTATGGACGTCGACGAAACCAAGGAGTCGCTCGGTGAGGTCGGACAGAAGGGCGTCGTGGCGCTCGTGCTGGGCCTGCTCGTGGTCGCCCGCGAGAACAAGGTCGCCGCGGTGGGCATCGCGCTCGTCGTCGCCGGGATGGGGATGGTCGCGCGCGGACTCGTCGAGTCCGCGCTGGAGGAGATGGGGATGGGCGGGATGCTCTGAGCTACTGTCCACCGAAGAAGAACCGCTCCCCGCTCTCGTAGTAGATTGCGTAGCCAGCGGGGCCGAAGGTGTATCCCTCGCTCAATAGGCCACCGGATACCCATCCATTGTTCATGCCGAACACCTTCCAGTAGCTCGTCTGATAATTATCGAACGTCGGTGAGCCGCTATCCCCCTCGTCGAATGAGCTCCCAGTACCCCACCGCACCTGCTTGGTAAACTCACTGGCGCAGCTGACGTCGTCCTCGTCCTTGTACTCTGGTTCTTTTTTTTCCATAGCCCTTCGCGTCACCGTGAGTTGTACACGTTGTGCGACCTACTTTTCGCACGGATCCCGGAGTCTCACCGTTACGTTCGGTATCGTTGCAAATGGCCTGTACAGCGCTCTTCGTGTACGTACCGTTGATATCGTACCACTGGTCACTACTTGATTCGAGCGGATTCTGGGGATCGACGACCTTCGGCCGTGGCTCGATACCTTCACCATCAGTACGGACCGCTACGAAATCCAATTTGTCCACGGCGTACGATGGATACGCGTCTCCCACTGCATCGTATCCATCGGTTGGATGATCCATCTGCTGCGGTGCGTAACTGTACTCACAGACCTCCGCTACGTGTGCGGAGGTACCTACATACCTTCGTGATGGATAGTTGTTGTCCAGCATAAGTGGGGTCATCGTTCCGCCACCACCTGATCCATCCCTCGCAATCTGTGCACCACCGGGGGGATTCGTGCCGTAATTCTTTCCGGCGATGCTAGCACAAGCCCCCCGATTGATTCCTTTGGGCCGTTCTACAGTGTCGACTGGAACACCGTCTCTCTCGTCCGGAATTTTCCGCTTTGCTTTTTCATTGTTCGGCTCTACCTCCACTTCAAGTCGGGGATGCCCACCTTCCTCCGAGCCGCCAGGCCGAACCCACTGTCCGTGGATCCCGTCATGTCGTAGGAAATTTGAATTTTCGTGTACCCGGTCGGCAGCCTGGGTCAGTTTGTACCACTTCTTATCTACGACATGCGTCCCCTCGTAAACGACGTCTATCGGCAACTCAAGCGTGTCGTTTGATGACGCTGTTACTACACCGACGTTGCTGAGAGCGGTGGCAGCGGCTGCACCACTCTTTAAAATTTTTCTCCGGTTGATTGAATCAACCATAGACCAATATATTATTTAGTGCATAAGTTTTTTTTTTTTTTGGTTACTCAATCTCGTGAGGGTATGAACCGTCGAGGCTACATCACCCTCCTTGGCACCCTAGGGGTAGTACCGGTTTCTGGGTGCGTTTCTGATTCGACTGGGATGCCGGAGAATGGTGGGACGAGAGGCGACAATCCTCCGAACTCGTCGTATCCCGATTACGATGCAGGGGAGGTAGTAAAGTCGGAAGATGTGCTGAAAGAAAGTGCTCCGATATATCTGGAAGCGAAATCTGAATCAGTAGAGCTCCCGAAAGGCAGTGTCGGACTTACGCTCCACAACAATCGTAGTGCCGCGTTCGAGACGAATTTCTCTCATCTTCGACTACATCGATGGGAAGACGGTAGATGGTGGTACGTCTCGCCCCAGAGTGGGTCGGGGCTGCTGCAGAGTCTCCCGGGAGATGGGGAGCACGAATGGGTTGCCCAGATACGCAATACAGACCTCACCCCCGTCCCTATAGACGATTATGGGGAGAGCCAACTGCGTTTCCGGGGTCTCGGGGGCGGAAGTTACGCATTCAGTATCGATGGTGCATGGCGCGACACGGGTACCGAGACTGTCGCCGCAACACGGGTGGAGCTCCGGGGTGAGCAAGTCTCAGTGCGGCCGTCGGAACTGGTCACCGGTACCCGACGCGAAGGTTCCACAGTCACGGTCATCGCGGATCGGTACCCGAATGAAGACGGCGGACGAGAGAGTGAGTTAATCGTCAGACGGACCGACGGAGAGCCTGAGGAACGCGCCATAACCGAGCAGTTGCTGCGGGACTGGCCGCTCCGTGAGGCGATGGCACAGTTCGAGCCGGACGTCGACGAGGTTCGTGTCCTCGCACCCACTTATGGATCAACAACGTTCTACGATGGAGTAGAGACGACGTTCGGTCACGATGAAGAAACCTTTAGCGTGAAATCACAGTTCCGCGAATCCACGACGGAAACGGAGCGATAGACACCGCCGACTCAGTCGCTCTCGCCGGAGGGCCGGTCCGCGCGGTGCTCGCTGATGATCTGGTCGACCATCTCGGCGTTCCGATCGCGCCGGCGGTCCTCGGCACGGGCCTCCCAGTCCTCGATGACGGCCTCGACCTCGCGCTCGCGGGCGACCGCCAGTTCGTCCACCTCCTGGACCGTCACGTCGTCGGCCGGGCCCTCAGGGATGCCGTGCCCGAACAGCACCTCGTCGGCCTGTTCCGAGAGGTTGCCGTCCCGGAGGACGACCCGGGGTTCGGTCTCAGCGAGGAGTTCCGCCGTCCGGCGGCCCGCGCCGGAGGCGTCACGCAGGAGGACCACGTCGTCGGGGGCGAGGCCGTAGGACTCCTGGGCGTCCTCGATGGCGGTCGTGGTGAACTGGTCGACGGGCTTGACCGGGACGAGTCCGGCCTGCTCGTCGGCCACGTCGGCGAAATCCGAGTGGTCGAGCCGCCAGAGCGCCTTCAGCCGCTCCAGTTTGTCCTCCAGTTCCGCCACGGTCTCGCGTTCCTCGGTGAGTTCGCGTTCGAGGCGGTCTGTCTCGCGCTCGAGGCGGGCGACCTCGCGGCGCTCGCGGGCCTCCTGGCGCTCCTCGCGGCGGGCCTCGCTGAGTTCGTCCTCGTACTCCGCGATGCGCTCGTCCTTCTGCTGGACGGTATCGCGAAGCTCCTCGACGTGGTCCTCGAGGCGCTGGACGCGGGCCTCCAGTCGCTTGATCTCCTTCTCCTCGGCGGTCAGTTCGCGGGGCTCGTGGCTCGACTCCTCCGCCTCCTCGTCGGGGTCGTCGCGCAGGTCAGCGAGCACGGCCTCGACGGACTCCTCGCCCGCCACGACGCGCGCGGTCACCTCGCCGCGGTTGAACCCCGCCGGGACCTTCCGAGCGATGCGCTGGAACTGGTCCTCGTGGTCGTCGAACGCGTGGAGGGCGGCGGCCATCGCGTCGCGCTCGTGGTCGTTCTCGTAGCTCACCTCCCGGGTCCGGTGCTGCTTGGTGTCGACCGGGAGGTCCGTCTCGGGCACCCAGCCGGCGGCGTCGAACGAGCGCCGTATCTTCTCGACCGTCTCGGGCATCGGCTCGACATCCGCGGCGACCAGGATGGGCCGGCCGCGCTCGATGATCCACTCGATGACCGCCGCGGTGTCCGCGGTGCGGGTCGAGAGCGTCTCCAGTACCTCGCCGTCCAGCCCGACGATGGCGACGGCTGTCGTCGTCCCGGGGTCGATACCGACGAGGACGTGGTCGCGGCGCTGGACGAGCGGCGCGTACTCGATGCCGTCCTTGCGCTCGCGGTCGATCTCGATGCGAGTGTCGCCGGCGCGCTCGCGCGAGACCGGCAACTCGGCGGGGGTCGCCTCGACGTGGAACAGCGCCTGCGAGTAGCCGCCGTACTTCTCCGTGACCTCCTGCTCGTACTCCAGTCCGGCCTCGTCGAGCTTTCGCTCCACGTCGCGAGCCTTCGTCTTCACGCTCCCGTGGATGCGACGGGTGAAGCGGTCCTCGGACCAGCCCCCGCCGCCGCCGGTCGAGCGGCCCCGCGCGACCTTCACGGTCGTCCGGTCGGCGAACGCCGACACCTCCTGGCCCACGTTCCGGGCGGCGAGCCGGGCGGCGGCCTCGGCTTCCTTCATCGGCTTCTTGCCGTACGGGACGCCGTGGCGGCGGGCGACGCGAGAGAGGGGCTCGGGTTCCTCGGCGCCCGTCACCTGCACGAGCGTCGTTCCGGACGGGAGCTCGCGCAGGAACCGCACGAGGTCGTCCTTGTCCGTCGCGAGCTCGTACGTGTTGTCGGTCGCGACGATGGCGGGCTCCTCGCGCTGGATGAGCCGGGTCAGCTTCCGGTAGGAGACCACGTCCCGGTCGACGTTCTCGCCGTCGAAGGCCACCACGGCGTAGGAGGGGGAGTCACCGCGGACGTCGCCGCTCTGGATATCCACCCCGAACACGACCGCGTCGAGGGCACTCGTTCGGGTACTCACACCAGGCTATCGGCGACGAGCGGGAATAAATCCCGTGCCCGGGGGCAGGAGCGAGTGCCGTGGGGGCGAAATGTTGAAGTGGATGTAAAGCACACGTTACAGTGTAAAGGGTGCTTGACACCATGACGGATACCGCCCTCCCGAGCCCCACCGTATCGACTCGCTCGCTGTACGCGGCCTCCTGGGCCGTCGGCAGCGCGCTGTACGCCGCCCTCATCGTCGCCGGCTACCCGCTGGTCGGCGTCGGTGCCTTCGTCGCCGGCGCGGTCGTCGCGGTCGCGCTGGGTCACGAGAGCGACCAGCCCACCTTCGACGAGCGCGACCGCGCCGTCTTCGACGAGGCCGGCCGCCACACGATGGCCGCCGTCGGGATGGCCTCGGCCGTCGTCTTCCCGACGATGGTCGCCGCCCGGGCGCTGGGCTACGTGACCTGGCCGGAGTGGTTCTACTACGCGGGCTACTTCGTGGCCGGACTGTTCGCCGTCTGGGGCGTCTTCGTGCTCCTGGCCCGCTCCCGCCGCCGATGATGGAGTCGAACCTCCGGGAGTACCGCGAACGCGAGGGGCTGAGCCAGGGCGCCCTCGGCGAGGCTGTCGGGGTCACCCGGCAGACAATCAACGCGGTCGAACGCGGCCGATACGACCCCTCACTGGAGCTGGCACTGAAACTGGCGGCACACTTCGACTGCGCCGTCGAGGACCTGTTCCAGCTCGAGGACGACGGCGAGGGCTGACCTACAGCCGCTCTCGCAGCTGCTCGGCCACGGCGTCCAGCGCCTCGCGATCTGCCCGCGACTGCTCGGCCACGAACCGCACCTTGTCGCCCTCGTAGCGCGGGACGACGTGGAGGTGGACGTGGAACACTTCCTGTCCGGCGGCCTCGCCGTCGGCGAGGAAGAAGTTGATGCCGTCGGGGGCGAACGTCTCGCGCGCCGCGGCCGCGACGGCCATCCCCTCCTCGAACAGCCGGCTGCCGACCGACGGGTCGAGGTCCGCGAGCCCGGCGGCGTGTCGTTTCGGAATCACGAGCGTGTGGCCCTCGGTCGCCGGGTTCAGGTCCGCGAACGCCAGTGTCTCGTCGGTCTCTGCGACGACGCTCGCCCCGGCCTCACCTCCGACGATACTGCAGAAGGGGCACTCGTAGTCCTCGGCCATGGATGGGCGTTCCGCGCGCGCATACAAGAGCCTCGGGGCGACAGCCGACGGTTCGGTGACTCAGCTATCGGGGTAGGGGACCT